>JAMOQJ010000101.1 GCA_027064065.1 Desulfurellales bacterium | reverse complement strand
GCTATATCAGCCTTGATGCTAAATCTTAAGACAATAGGCATATACCTTTTGCTTCTGGCTGTTATTTTTACGATAATTTCGGGCTATACATATTTTTATAATTACTTTAAGGCTACAAAATGAACTCTCTAACAAAATTTTTATCTATGATAAAGTTCGAGCATACCATTTTTGCCCTGCCGTTTGCCTATGTCGGTATGATTATGGGCTCAATTGGCATACCGTCAATAAAAACGATTATCCTTGTTACGATAGCTATGGCAAGTGCAAGGGCTGCAGCTATGGCACTAAACAGGATAGTAGACAGAAAATTTGACGCACTCAATGAAAGAACAAAAAATCGAGAACTTATAAGCGGAAAGGTTAAATTGCAAGAAGCTTATATATTTACCGCTTTATCCATATTTATATTTGAGATTTCGACCTATTTTATTAATGATTTAGCATTTAAATTATCACCCATAGCACTCTTTTTCATTCTAACATACTCATACACAAAAAGATTTACATGGCTTTGTCATCTTTATCTTGGTGCAACCGACGCTATAGCGCCGCTTGGCGGATATGTTGCATCGGCTAATTCTTTATCTAAACCAATTTGGATGCTGGCTTTATTTGTTACATTTTGGATAGCTGGATTTGATATACTGTACTCGATTCAGGATGCAACATTCGATAAAGAGCACAAACTCTACTCCATTCCTGCAAACTTCGGTGTAAATAATGCCTTACACATTGCTAAATTATTCCACCTTACAGGTTTTATATTTTTAATCTTGAGCATCCATCTATTTAGGTTAAACTTGGCTGGCTACATTGGAGCGCTTGTTGTTGCTATACTATTATTTATCGAACATATACTCATCGAGCCGGATGATGAAAAGAAAATAAACCTTGCCTTTTTTAATATCAACAGTTATATTAGTGTCGTACTTTTTTTTACTTTTTTGGTAGGTAAATACTATGGATAACAATACGCAATCATCATTAAGAATACAAAACAAGTTTATCGTATACGTGAAAAAAATTTCAGATGACGAAAAAGAATATTACAAGGAAGAAGTATACAACACAATCGACCCTTCCGATTCTTTTAGTTTCTTTATGTCTTTAGAGCAATTAGATTCTTCTTTTGGCGACTTAAATAAGGCATTTGTTTTAATGATGAAAGAGATGGATGCAAAACTCAATTACATCATAGATATTTTAAGGGATAAGGAGTATCAAAATAAACTATCATCTTATAAAAAAACCTATAGTTGCACACTTTTTAGGGATAAGCTATCGTTTATTGCAGACGATGATTTTAAAGAACAAGACCTTCTGTTTTTAAGATTTATTTTGCCCATAGCAACCCATTATGAAATAAAAGCCATTTGCAACATAATAAAAAAAGAAAGCAAAAATGATAAATTTTGCTATGAATGCAATTTTAAAGATATTAAAAAAACAGATACGGAACTAATCATACACTATATGCTTTTTGTAGAAAGAAAAATGTTAAAGGAAAAGGGGTTTGAACTATGAATGATAATTTACTTATTTTGCAAGCTATATTTGATGTCTCCGTTGTTTTATATATACTCCTATCAAAATATTTTGACAATAAAGAAAAGGACAGCATGCTTAAACTCGTAGAAAGTTTGAGAAATCTTCTTGAAAAACAGAAGCAGCTTATCGACTCGGCAAACCAGAGAATAATGGAACAGCAAAACAGGCTCAATACGCTTTTGGAAGATGTTAAAAGAAAAAATATGCTACTTATGGAACTATTATCAACCATAAAGAATAAAACATACAAAGACACAGTAAAAGAAAAAATTATAGAAATGAAAAACAAGAATGCAACGCTTGACGAAATTGCTAAAGAGTTAAAAATGAGCAAAGGCGAAATAGAGCTCATCATAAAACTATACGAGGAGGAAAAAAGATGAAAAAAATAGAAGCCATAATCAAGCCGTTCAAACTTGATGCGGTCAAAGAAGGCTTAATGGATATAGGGATAAAGGGTTTGACGGTAAGCGAGGTCAAAGGTTACGGAAGACAAAAAGGCCATACTGAAATCTACAGAGGCGCAGAGTATGTTGTTGATTTCCTACCCAAGGTTAAAATAGAAATAGTTGTAGAAGAAGATATGGTAGACAGCGTCGTAGAAAAGATAATAGAAACATCAAAAACCGGCAAGGTTGGCGACGGCAAAATATTCATAATGCCGATAGATGACGTCATAAGAATAAGAACACAAGAAAGAGGCAAAAACGCCATCTAACAATGAAAAAACAGATAGCCGCTATAATATTCGTACTACTATCATCATTAGCATACGCAAAACCAAAAATAGAAAATATAAATGTAGTCCATATAAAAGCCGATAATGTAATATATAACAAACAGTCGAATTCATATTTTGCTCAAGGCAAGTGTGAGGTTTACACAGATAAATACAGCCTAAAAAGCGATAAAGCCTATTTTGAAAAAAACAGGTCCTTAGTAACATTAGACGGCAATATACTGTTTAAAAATAAAAACGGAGATTGGATTAGAGGCTCAAAAGCAGTATTTAATGTCTCCGAATATAAAGGCTTTATCAATAATGCGGTTATGTTTATTAAAAGCGCTCATCTGTATATAAAAGCAAGAAAAGTAATTATTGACTCTAAAGACAGATACTACATAAACAATGCAATGGCAACAGGGTGTAAATGTGATAAATATTTACTAAACTCAAAAAAATACCATCCTAAATGGTCTATAAAAACAAAACATATTTATATAGTTAAAGACGATTATATGCTTGCATACCCGGCTACATTCAAGATTAGGCAAATACCTGCATTCTTCTCTCCTTTAATGTATAGAAATTTAAACAAAAAACGAAAGAGCGGATTTTTATTTCCGTCTTTTGGGCATTCCAGTAAAGATGGATTTAAATATGCCCAACCGTTTTTCTGGGCTATAGATAAATCAAAAGATATAACAATTACACCATTCTTATATTCCAATTCCGGATATGGAACATACCTTGATTCCAGATTCTATTTAACAAAAAATTCAAAAGGGGAATGGTTTGTTACGCTATATAAAGAAAAGCAGCCCTACGGTACATCAAAAAGCAAAAAACTCAGGATGACAATAAAAGCAAAAGGCGCAACAAATCTTGAACAATACGGAATTTTTAAATACGATTTGGATTTAGTAAGCAGAAAAAACGATTTTAGGGTTATCAATAAAGATAATATGGATATAAGCTCCAAAAGATATACGAAGTCAACAGCATTCTATTTCGTACAAAAAAATGAGTATTCTTTAGGAATAAACACCTATTTCTATCAAGACCTGGTGTCCAAAAACAATCAAAACACACTGCAAAACCTACCGGAGATAAATTTTAATGTAACAAATAAGAAGCTATGGCATAATCTTACATTAGACCTACAAAATATACTAAAAAACAACTATAGAGAAAAAGGAACAAAGGGTATATCAAATTATACATCTATATTAATATCTTATCCGTTTAAGATTTCACATTTCAGCATTTTACCAAAAATCGGCATATATAATACCTATGCTAATTGGAAAGACACACTAACATCACAACACAAATCAAAAAATATACTTTTGCATTCATACTCGGTTAAGGTAAAAACCATTTTAAATGGATACTATTTCTACGAAGGCAATTCCAATCTCTTAGGTCTAAAACATACCATAACGCCTTACATAGAATACCAATATATCCCAAAAAAGGATTGGAGTGGTCTACCGGATTTTATATTATCGTATAAAAATAGAAATGCTATTGTTACAGCCTTGGAAAATAGAGTAATTGCAAAATTTATAGATAAAGACGGTATAAAATATAGAGAGATATTCTATAACAAATTATCGCAAGAATATGATTTTTATAAAGAAGACAGTCAAGACAGCCATTTTGGAAAACTTTACGAAGAGACGAGAATATCACCCTTTGAATTTTTAAGTTTTTCATCTAAAGCACATTTTTCAACAAAAAAATTTGAATTTTCAGATATGGATAATTCAATAAACATTACAACCAAATATACGGGAGCATCTTTAGGGTACTTATTAAAAAAAGACGAAAACTACAAAATTACCGATAAGAATATGAAATTAAACATATACGCATATCCAATAAAAAATCTATATCTATACGCATATCTTGAAAAAAATATACACAACCACTACTATCCACAAAAAAGATTCGGATTTATGTATACCGAAGACTGTTGGGGTTTAGGCATAGATGCATATCGAAACCAAACACCAAAAGAAAACGAAAATGGTATATACACAAGAAGAAGCGACACAGGATTTTGGATAACAATTACTTTTAAAGGGTTGGGAAAAATAAAAACCCAGAACAAGCAATGGATGAAACAGTAGATAAAGCCATAGCCATAAAATATGATAAAGAAAAGGACAAGGCTCCAAAGGTTGTAGCAAAAGGTCAAAATCTAATAGCGCAAAAAATTAAGGATATCGCACAAGAACACAACATCTATATAGAAAAAAATAAGAATTTGGCAAATACGTTATACAAACTAAAAATTAACGATGAGATTCCCGAAGAACTCTATGAAGCAATAGCAAAAATATTGGTTTTTATCTATAATCTTTAAATCTTTTTTATGTATATATTGTATTTTTTTATTCTGTAATCAAGCTGCCTTATGGTAAACCCTAAAAGCCTGGCTGCCTTTGATTTTACATAACCTGTCTGTTTAAGAGCATTTTGTATCTTTTCCTTTTCAATTGTTTCTATGGCTGAAGGAATATCTCTGTACGGCAACTCATCTATAACCATATCATCAATAGAAGACTCTTTCATATAATCCGGCAAATCACTATCCTTAATATTGACATCATTCATAACAATCAATCTTTCTATCGTATTTTCAAGCTCTCTGACATTACCCGGCCATTTGTAGTTTACCATCTGTTTAAGTGCTGTGTTTGTTATCGCCAAATTTTTGCCGTGTATTTTATTCATCTTTTTTAAAAAATAATCTACCAAAACCGGTATATCATCTCTTCTTTGTCTTAACGGTTTTATATGTATGGGCAAAACATTGATTCTATAGTATAAATCCTCCCTAAAATGCCCTAACCTGATTAATTTTTCTAAATTTTTATTGGTTGCTGTTATAATCCTAACATTAATAGGTATAACATCTTCGCTTCCAAGTCTTGTTATCTCTCTATCCTGAATAACGTTTAATAATTTTGCCTGCAAGGATAGTGGCATATCACCGATTTCATCCAAAAACAGAGTCCCGCCGTTTGCAAGCTCAAACTTACCTTTTTTTGCCGACAAAGCACCTGTAAAGGCTCCCTTTTCATAACCAAAAAGCTCGCTTTCCAAAAGATTTTCGGGAATTGCAGCACAGTTTATTGTAGCAAAGGGTTTTTCTTTTCTTGTGCTTAGATTATGTATAGCTTTTGCAATCAGCGTCTTTCCAGTCCCACTTTCTCCTGTTATCAAAACTGTCGAATCGGTGGTAGCTATTCTCATTACGGTCTTTTTTATATTTGTTATCTCTTCCGATATACCAATTATATCCTTCAAAGCAGATGTATCTTTATTAATATTACTAAGCAAAAGCTGCTTTTCTTCTTGCCAAAACCTGCGTTCCTCTTCCATTCTCTCATACATTTTTTTTGTTAAACCTATTAATGTTGCAAGCGTCGATAGCATCTTCAAAGCATCATCGTTTGAAAAATTTTTACTTTTTTCCTTATAAACACCCAGCACACCAAATTTCTCTCCGCCAACTTTAATTGGAACACCAACAAAAATCATATCTTCCCTGAAACGTTTCAATAAATTTATCCTGTTAAGATATCTCGGGTTTGTCTTTATGTCGGTAATTATGGCAGGTATTTCGTTTTTAAAAATGCTACCTACAACACCTTCACCTTTTTTAAATATACCTTTTGTCATCTCGCGTTTTGTCAAACCAAAGCTTTCTACTATCTTTATTTGTGATGTTTCCTTATCGAACAAAGCAACAAACGATATAGGCGTATCCCAATACGAATATAGTATCTTCAATATTTCTCTCAACGATTCTTTTAATGTATTTTTTTTGCTTAATAACTTGCTTGCTTCGTGTATTATACTTAAATACCCTTCTTTTATGTTTATTTGACTCCTTAACATGTTAAAAAGTATACAAAATTGTAACCATTTTTGCAAATACAAGGCAAAAAAATCACATTAACAAAGACTTTTCCTTGTCAACTCAACAACGGAACATTCATTGCTTCAATTAAATAAAAAAATTGGGAGGTATTTAAATGACACCAAAAGATATCCTTAAAAAAATTGAAGAAGAAGACATTAAAATCGTAGACATTAGGTTTGTAGACCTAATAGGAACGTGGCAACACTTCAGCGTTCCGGCTCATGTATTTGAAGAAGACATCTTTGAAGATGGCTTAGGATTCGATGGTTCATCTATTAGAGGTTGGAAATCGATAGATGAAAGCGACATGTTGGTTATTCCAGATGCTTCAACAGCATTCATGGACCCATTCACTGAAGAAAGAACTCTAAACATAATTTGTGATGTAGTTGACCCTGTAACAAAAGAAAGTTATCAAAGACACCCAAGAAGCGTGGCAAAAAAGGCTGAAGAATATTTAAAATCCACAGGCATTGCCGATACGGCATATTTTGGACCTGAGCTTGAATTCTTTATTTTTGACGACGTAAGATACGAAGTTGCTCCCAATACGGCATTCTACAAAGTAGATTCAATGGAAGGAATCTGGAATACAGCAAAAGAAGAAGAGCCTAACTTGGGACATAAGATAAGATACAAAGAAGGCTACTTCCCTGTTCCACCAACAGACAGCTTGCAAGACCTAAGAACAGAAATGGTATTGGAATTAGAAAGAGCAAATATAGAAGTCGAAGCCCAACACCACGAAGTTGCAACAGCAGGTCAAGCCGAAATCGATATAAAATTTGCCCCACTAACCGTTGAAGCTGATAATGTACTAAAGTATAAATACATCATTAAAAATGTTGCCTTAATGTATGGAAAAACTGTAACATTTATGCCCAAGCCGTTATCGGGCGACAACGGAACAGGTATGCACACACATCAAAGTTTATGGAAAGACGGAAAACCGTTATTCGCCGGAAACGGATATGCAGGATTGAGCGAACTCGGTCTTTACTACATCGGCGGCATCATAAAGCACGGAAAGGCTTTAGCAGCATTTGCAAATCCTACGGTTAACTCATATAAAAGACTCATTCCGGGATTTGAAGCACCAATAAATTTAGCTTACTCTTCAAGCAATAGAAGCGCCGCAATAAGAATACCTATGTATTCACCGTCACCAAAAGCAAAAAGAATAGAGGTAAGATTCCCAGACCCGACAGCAAATCCATACTTAGCATTCCCGGCAATGTTAATGGCAGGTCTTGACGGAATAATAAACAAGATAGATCCGGGTGAGCCTATGGATAAAAACATCTACGATTTACCACCCGAAGAACTCGCAAAGATTGAAAAAGCTCCAAGCAGCCTTGAAGAAGCATTAAAAGCTTTGGAAAACGATTATGAATTCTTGTTAAGAGGCGATGTATTTACAGAAGATATAATTAAAGCTTGGATAGATTACAAAAGAGAAAACGAAATTAAATACATAAACTCCATACCAAACCCTGCAGAATTTCAACTTTATTGGGATATTTAATTACCCATTCTTTATGGCGAGCCTTTTAAAGACTCGCCCTTAACTATTTTAACCCTTTTAAAAAATTCCATTTTTTTGTATTATATGCGATGTGCGTTACTTAATTATTCAAACGGCTTTCTCGGATAGCGCAATACTAATAGAACCCTTGATAGAGACAATCAAATACAACGATAAAGATTCATTTATCGTATTACTTATTGCTCCGCATACAAAAAATATATTTACACTAAACCCAAATATTGACCATATCATACAATATGACAAACATGGAAAGGACAGCGGAATATCTGGATTGTTGAGAATATTGAAAATAATAAGAGGATTTGGATTTGATATATTGATATCGGCTCACTGCAGCATAAGAACATCTATCATATCTATGTTTTCAAAAGCAAAAAGAAAGATTGGATTTAAGGAATCAAATCTAAACTTTGTTTATACCGATACGGTAAGCAAAAAAGAACTATCCCATGAAATGGATAAAAATTTACAGCTGGCTAAACCACTAAATTTTCAAATAATCAGAAAGATACACCTATACTATCCCGATGACAGCAAAAAACTAATAGAAGGCATCTTTGAAGCATACAGCATCAAAGAAGATGATAAGATAATAGGCATAGCTCCAGCTTCTGTTTGGCCCACAAAAAGATGGCCTAAAGAATACTATAAAAAAGTCGCTAACACTCTAACAAGAAAAGGGTATTATGTTGTCCTTATGGGCAATCACAAAGATACTCAAATAACAAATTTTATCAAAGGGAATAATGAAAAAATAATCAACTTAGCCGGACGAACAGAGACTGGTGATCTGTTTTATTTAATATCAAAAATAAATTTACTAATAAGCAACGACTCTATCTACGTTCAGATAGCAAGTGCATATAATACACCGACGATAGATATCTATGGACCAACCCTACCGTCTTTTGGGTTTTATCCACTTAGCACAAAACATAAAATAATAGAAATAGAAAACTTGGATTGTAGACCGTGTAGTAAAAATGGAAATATATCTTGCCATAAGGGGCATTTTAAGTGTATGATGGACATAAAGCCCAACATCGTATTAAGGGCAGTTTATGAATTACTTCAAATTAAAGGAGAAAAAGATGAGCAATAATAGTGTACCAGTTCTACTCTACTATCACATTAATTACGATAATAGCGAATTTTCTATAACCCCAGAAGCATTTGAACAGCAGCTGCAATATTTAAAAGAAAAAGGGTATAAAACAATCACAAAGGAAGAGCTTGGTGAATTTATGCAAACAGGAAAAAAGAATGTTGATAAAGCTATTGTTATTACGCTTGATGGTGGATATTTAGACACTTGGGTCTACGCCTACCCTTTATTAAAAAAATATGGATTCAATGCAATATCGTTTATAGTTTCGTGGAATGTAGAAGAAGATGAGTTTTTAGGTCTAAACTTAGACGATTATTATAATGGAAAAATAGAAAGAGAAAGATTGCCCAACTGTAATTCTAATTTTATCACAGAAAACGGCATAAAAAAGAAGCTTGAAAGAAGACTGTGTTGGAGAGAAGTGCGGGAAATGGAAAAAAGTGGTATAATAGATATTGAGCCAAACAGCAAATTTCATAGAAAAGTATATGGCTCAGATAAAATAATAGGATTCAACAGTCCTAAGCAAATTATGACGGCTTGGAGCATGGTAAGAGGCGATGAGCGCTTGGGTACACCGGATTTTGAAAGAAAACCGGAATTTGCATCAAAAGAGTTTACTGCTTATCAGGATTTAAGAGATATGTTGGCTCAATATGTTGTAGACAACGGCTACCTTAAATTTTTCGAAAAACCGAATTGGGAAAAAGAACTGTACGCATTAGTTGAAAAATATAAACAAGAAAAAAATTTAGAAACAATAGGCGAATGGGAAACGGATGAAATGTTAGAAAAAAGAATAAAAAAGGAATTAGAGGTTTCCAAAGGAGAAATTGGTTGGGAAACAAAAAAGATTTGTAAAGCCTTCGCTTGGCCCTGGGGGGCATACAACAATACATCATTAAAGATAGCCAAAGAAGTTGGGTTTGAATATATATTTACAACAAAAGAAGGAACAAATTCATATGGAGATTCTTTGTATGAAATTAAAAGAATAACGATAAATAAAAACGATTTGGATTGGTTTAAATCAAAAATAGAAAAATATTCAAATAAATAAAATTAACCTCTCGGACTTTTAGGGTATGAGCCTAAAATTTTTAAGAATACGGTAAATTTCTCTATCTCTTTAAGCGAGCTTTGTATTTTTTCATCTTCTATATGTCCGTCTATATCAACATAAAAAATATACGACCAATTCTTTTGTTTTGATGGCCTGGACTCTATTCTTGTTAAATTTATAGAGTTTTTATAAAACGGCTCAAGTATCTGGTATAGAGCACCAACCCTATCCTTAATAGTAAACATAAAGGATGTTTTATCGCTTCCGCTCTTTTTTGGTATCTCTCTTCCTATAACCAAAAATCTTGTTATATTGTTCGTTTTGTCTTCAATTCCGCTTGCTAAGATATTCAAAGAGTAGATATCGCTTGCAGCCAATGACGCTATAGCGGCTGCAGTTTCGTCTTTTTCAGCAATTTTAGCCGCCTTTGCCGTAGATGTAGTTTCAAACAAAAGAACATTGGGTAAATGCTTCTTTATCCAACCCTTACATTGGCCTAAAGCGTTGGGGTGAGAATATATTGATTTAATATTCTCCAGCCTGTCAGCTTTTGATAGTAGATTGTGTTTTATGTCTATTATAATCTCAGAAACAATCTTAACAGAAGAGTTGACAAACATATCAAGGGTGTAGTTAACTACACCCTCTATGGAATTTTCTATTGGCACAACACCGAAATCAGCCCTATCTTGCTCTACATCCATAAATACATCTTCTATGGATTCTTCCGGCGTGTAATGAAGAGATAAACCGAAACGTTCTATAGCCGCTTGATGAGTAAATGTAGCTTCAGGTCCTAAATAGCTAATTGTAAGCGGCTCTTCAAGTCTAATTGATGCACTCATTATCTCTCTAAAGATTGTTTTTAGGCTCTTTATCGGATAGCTGCCACTTGCGTTTTCTTCTATCATTTGATAGACCTTTGTTTCCCTATCAGGTGAATAAAACGGTATTTTGTTGTCTCTTTTAAATCTGCCCACTTTTTTTACAAGCTCGGCTCTATCTTCAAGGAGTTTTATTATTTTGACATCTATATCGCTTATCTTTTTCCTTAACTCATCAAGTTCTTCTATAGAAATTGTGTTGTCATCTCTCTCCATTTTTTCCATCTCTTTTCAATTAATTTTTTCTTATTTAAGGATTTTAACTCTTTTAGATTCCTTACAATAAAGTCTTTTACGTTATTTGCTGCCTGTTTGTAATCTCTATGAGCTCCGCCAAGCGGCTCTTGTATTATTTCGTCGATAATACCAAGCTCATACAAATCCTTAGATGTTACATGCATAGCTTCGGCAGCGTCAACTGAATGCTCTGTATCTCTCCAAAGAATAGATGAACACCCTTCAGGAGATATAACGCCGTAGATGGAAAATTCAAGCATACCTATTCTATCTCCGCTTGCTATAGCAAGCGCTCCGCCGCTTCCGCCTTCACCTGTTACGACTACGATTATTGGCACTTCAGTTTCAAACATAACGTATAAATTTCTCGCTATTGCTTCGGACTGTCCACGCTCTTCAGCTCCAATACCGGGATATGCGCCAGGCGTATCGACAAAGGTTATTATAGGTATATTAAACTTTTCTGCCAATTTCATTACGCGTTGAGTTTTTCTGTATCCTTCAGGATTTGCCATGCCGAAATTTCTGTAAAGATTATCCTTTGTATTTTTACCTTTTTGATGACCAATTACGGCTACCTTTTGATTGTCGATATAGCCAAATCCACAAACTATGGCTTTATCATCCGCAAACAGCCTGTCGCCGTGAACTTCCGTAAAATCCTGCACTATCTGATTTACATAATCAAGCGTGTACGGTCTATTTGGATGGCGTGCTATTTTTATTATCTTATCGACTGTCAAATTCTCAAATTCTGATTTTATTATTTCATTTTTCTTCTTTTCCAAAGCTTCTATCTCTTTTAAAACATCAATACCCTTGCTACTTGCCATCTCTTTCAAGTTATTAATTCTTTCTTCTATCTCGTATAATGGCTTTTCAAAATCCAATACCAACATGGCATACTCCTTATTATTTAAGCCGCATTACTCCTTATCAAGTTCAAACGCCTCATGCAATGTTCTAACAGCCAACTCCGTATATTTTTCATCTATGATACAGGAAACCTTAATCTCCGACGTGGAAATGGCTCTGATATTAATACCTTCCTTCGCCAAAGCGTCAAACATTTTTGCTGCAACACCCGGATGAGACCTCATACCGACACCAACAATAGAAACCTTTGCTACATCCCTATTTATCGATACATCTCCAGCTCCAATCTTTGATGCTAATTGTTTCAATAAATCAAAAGCCTTATCAGCGTCATCCTTTGGAGTTGTAAACGATATATCGGTAAAGCGGCCATCATCGCTAACGTTTTGCACTATAACATCAACATTTATATTGTTTTCAGCTATGGTGTTAAAAATCATTGCAGCTATTCCCGGCTCATCTTTGACATTATTAATCTTCAATCTTGCTTGATTTTTATCTTGAGCAACTCCAGATACTAAAATTTTTTCCATATTTTCATCCTCCTTAGTAACTAAAGTACCTTTATTGAACGTAAAACTTGATAAAACCATTATAGGAACATTATACTTCATACCAAACTCAACAGACCTTATCTGTAAAACTTTAGCTCCCAAACTTGCAAGCTCCATCATCTCACTATAACTTATCCTATCAAGCTTTCTTGCATTTTTAACAATACGCGGGTCTGCCGTATAAATACCGTCAACGTCTGTATATATCTCACAAACATCGGCTTTTAGTGCTGCTGCAATAGCAACAGCGGTTGTATCTGAACCGCCCCTTCCAAGCGTAGTAACGTCTCCTGACATTTCACCTATACCCTGAAAACCAGCGACGATTACGATATAATCATCATCTACATACTCCATTATACCTTTGGCATCAATAGTTTTAATCCTTGCCTTTGTGTGGATATCATCCGTTACTATTCCACACTGTCTTCCCGTCATAGCAACGGCTTTTACGCCAAGTTCGTTTAATCGTATGGCAACAAGAGCGCTGGATATTCTTTCTCCGCTGGACAACAACAAATCCATCTCTCTTTCGCTTGGATTTTTTGACAACTCTTTTGCAAGATTTATCAATTTATCTGTTTCTCCAGCCATAGCTGATACTATAGCCACAACCTTATTGCCTTTTTCTTTAGTTTCCTTTATATGTTGAGCTACTATTTCTATACGCTCAACGCTTCCTACCGAGGTACCACCGTACTTCTGAACAATAAGAGCCATAAATTCTACCTCCGACACTTAAATTAGGATTTCTCTTTTGTTTCTCTCGTCAGGCTTTGATAGTATACCTTTTTTCTCCATTTGTTCAATAATTCTTGCAGCCCTATTATAACCTATTTTTAACCTTCTTTGAATATAGGAAATTGTCGGATTTCCGCCTTCCTTTATTATCTTTAGTGCTTCATCAAATAGTTCATCTGTCTCAAAATCGTCATCTTCGCTAATGCCGCTTGCTTCTTTTGTTGCGTTAATAAGCTCTTCGTTGTATTCCGGGCTACCTTGAGATTTTACAAAATCTGTAACATTTTTAATTTCATCATCACTCACAAATGCTCCATGTATCCTAACCAAAGCAGAGCTGCCAGGCTGCATAAATAACATATCGCCTCTTCCCAATAGCGCTTCTGCACCTTGAGTATCGAGAATTGTCCTTGAATCGATTTTTGATGAAACCTTAAACGAAATTCTTGCTGGAAAATTAGCCTTAATCAAACCGGTTAACACATCAACACTCGGCCTTTGAGTTGCAACAATCATATGAATACCGGCAGCACGCGCCATTTGAGCCAAGCGTGCAATATGTGTTTCAACCTTTTTGCCTGAAACCATCATCAAATCGGCAAGCTCATCTATTACAACAACAATATACGGCAAAACAGGATACTCTATAGCTCCGCTTTTTGCCTTTTCATTGAAGCCATCAATATTCCTGACTCCCACTTCACTCATCATCCTGTATCGCGTCTCCATCTCACTAACCAAAGCAGCCAAAGAACCGCTTGCTTCTTTAGGGTCGACAACAACAGGCATAAGCATATGCGGTATACCGTCATAAATAGATAATTCCAGCATCTTAGGGTCAATCATAACAAATCTAACATCCTTAGGTGTCGATTTATAAAGAATACTCAATATCATCGTATTAACCGAAACGCTCTTTCCAGAGCCTGTAGCACCAGCAATCAATAGATGTGGCATCCTTGACAAATCGGCAACAAAGGCATTACCAACAATATCTTTACCCAAAGCCAATGTTAGTTTTGATTTTGATTCCATAAAGGTCTTGGATTGCAAAATATCCTTCATATATACTGTCTGTCTATGTTGATTGGATATCTCTATACCTACAACGGCTTTGCCGGGTATCGGAGCAATGATTCTAACCGACATTGCCTTCATCGCCATAGCCAAATCGTTATAAAGATTGGATATCTTACTTATCTTTATGCCTGATTTAGGTCTAAATTCATACATGGTTACAACAGGACCAGGCTTTACATTTACAACATCTCCGTCTACGCCGAAATTTTTAAGTTTTTCTTTTAGTGTTTTTGCACTTTGGTATATCTCATCTTCTTTGATACCTGTTTGTATATTGATAGGCTCACTTAATAAATCCAAGGATGGAAATTTATATTCGTCGTTTTTCTCCCTTATCTTGCTTTTATCTAAATCTATTTTTTCTTCTTTCTTATCGATAAATTCTGTATCTATAGTCGGCTTTGGTTCTAAATGGTTCGATTTTTCATTTTTATCTTCTTTTGTAGTATCTACAGATATGGATTGTGAAACATCTTCCTTTACTGCAACATCTTGTTCTACACCACTATCTTCATTTTTCTCAATTTTTAATTCTTTTTCTTCAATACTTTGTTCGTCGTTTTTCTTTGTTTCTTCTTCCTTATGCTCTATGTTAAAACTTGCTTGGACTTCATCGCTATCATCCTGTTTAGCTTCTATATTTTCTTCATTATCCTCTTTGATAAGTTGATTAAAATCGCTTCTTTCTTCTGTCCTGTTGTTGAAAATTTTTTTAATGAAAGCCACCGTCTTTCTCAGCTCATTATTCTTATCCTTAGGCTGATAGTCTTCTATCTTCTTAACCAAGAAAGAAAAGAATTCCATTAAGCTAAAATAGAGAGAGACAAACCACAACGGTACTATTACTATATAAATTCCGACATTACCCAAAAAATACTTAAACATATCACCAAATATATATCCAAACACACCGCATAAAAAGTATCCATGCATAATAAGATGTTCTCTACTTGCTCCGTATGTTGCATATAGAATAATATCACCAAAAAACATAACAAGAATACCGAATATTACGCCTCTTGCAAATTTTGCATTGGATTTATTGTAGGAAAACGGTGTAAAAAGCAAAAATATAGGTATATAGTATGCAAGCAGTCCGAATCTATTTAAACTAAACCCAGAAATATATACACCCAAAAGACCTATAATATTTTTGATATGAAGGTGTGGATAAAACACATCCCTAAAATCGTAAGAAACAAGCGATAAAAATACTATTACGGATAAAAATATAAATACAATATCAGAAACTTTAATTTTTTTCATACTTCCATTATAATGGGAAGAACCATTGGATTCCTCATAAGTTTTTTGTATAGGAATTTATTCATAGCCTTCCTGATTTTTTTCTTTATCTCATACGCGTCTGTTTTCATATTAATGTCGCTTTGATTAATTAGATTTCTAATCATCATTGTTGCTTCGTGTAACAGTTTTTGAGATTTTTCTTCATACAGCAAGCCTTTTGTAATAATCTCAGGGTCGCTTATCAGTTCGCCCGTTGTATTATTAACCAAAACAACTATCACCACAAAGCCATCAGTGGAAAGCCTCATTCTATCTCTTAAAACCAAATCTTCTATATCGCCCACGCCTTTCCCATCGACAAAAACGCGTCCTGTTCTGACAGAGCCGATAATCTTTGCGCTTTTTTTTCTTAATTCCAATACCTCGCCGTTATCCATATTGAATATCTTTTTGGAATCTATACCCAACATTTCCGCTATCTTTGCATGCTGTCTTCTCATCATATATTCACCGTGAACAGGTACAAAATATTCGGGCCTTACCATATTAATCATCAGTTTTAACTCTTCCTGCGATGCATGTCCCGATACATGAACATTTGAGTTGCCTTCATAAAAGACATTAGCGCCTTTCTTTGTTAAAGAATTAATAACCTTAAGTATTGCGCGTTCGTTACCCGGTATCGCCTTTGCAGATATTACGACCGTATCAGTTGATTTAATCTTTATCCTTTTGTGCTCACCCAATGCAATCCTCGATAAACCGCTCATAGGCTCACCTTGAGAGCCTGTTGTTACAATAACAATTTCATTATCAGGATAATTACCTATCTCACTTTCGTTTATTAATATGCTGTCATCTACATTTAAAAAACCCAACTGCCTTGATATTGTAGCGTTTTGAATCATACTTTTTCCCGTTATGCAAACCTTCCTTTTGGATTCTATAGCCGTATTTATTACCTGCTGTATTCTATGGATATTTGATGCAAAGGTAACAAGCAAAATCCTTCCTTTTGCAGATGTAAATATAGATGATAATGCCTCTTTTATATTTTTCTCAGAACCTGTAAAACCGTCAACATTTGCATTTGTGCTATCACTCATCAAAAGCCGAACACCTTTAGAGCCATATTCGGAAAACTTAAGCAAATCAAACGGATTGCCGTCTACAGGCGTTTGATCTATCTTAAAATCTCCGGTATGTATAATAGTTCCCACACTGCTACTTATGGCAAAACCGACACCGTCTACTATAGAGTGTGTCGTCCTTATCGGTTCAAACTCAAAATCCCCTATTGAGAACTTTTCACGCGGATGTATTTCGTGCATCTCAATATTATCAAGCTTGAATTCCCTCAACTTTTCCTTTACAAGCCCTAAAGTAAGTTTTGTTCCATAGATAGGAACGTTGACGTTTTGCAAAAGATATGGAATCGCACCAACGTGGTCTTCATGAGCGTGAGTCAAAACAAGCGCTCTAAATTTTTCCTCGTTATCGTAGATATAGCTAAAATCTGGAATAACTATATCTACTCCGAGCATATCCTCTTCGGGAAACATTAAGCCTGCATCAAGCAAAACAATATCGTTTTCCGTTTCAAAGACGGTAGAGTTGATGCCGACCTCTCCTAATCCTCCCAAAGCTACTATCCTTACATATTCATTCATGATACACTTCCCTATATAGTTGATACATTTCTTCTATGGAAAGTTCTCTTGGCCTTCTTGAAAAGAAATGTTCAGTTCTATTTAAATTATTTTTTATTAAGTGTTTTATGTTGTTCTTAACGGTTTTTCTCGGAAATTGAAATAATTCATTTAAAAAACTGAAAAATGTTTTATCTATTTTGTCTATATTTAGAATATTTTTTTCATACGGCACAAACTCTACAACGCTGGATTCCACTTTTGGTGGCGGACTAAATGCACCTTTTCCTACGTTAAAAAGCTTTCTAACCTTAAAAAACAATTGAACCAAAACACTAAATTTAGAATACTCCTTAGTATTCACATCCGCGATAATACTGTTTGCTACCTCTTTTTGAACCATAAAAACCATTTTTTCTATTTTATCTTTTTGAAAAGCCATATTTTTTATTATCTTTTTGGACACGTTATATGGCAAATTCCCTACAATAGTAGAGCGCCTTTCTAATTTAAAAAAAGAAGCATCTTGATTAACTATAGAAAAATTATCGCGCCCACCAAACGTATCCTCTAAAAACATGCACAATTTGCTATCTAACTCTACAACCAAGAGCGGAACATTAAGCTCTAAAATTTTTCTCGTTAACGCTCCTTTTCCACCCCCTATTTCTACTATAAATTCAGAACCTTCAAGCTCTTTTTTTATTCTATTAAGGACACCATCATCTACAAGAAAATGTTGCCCTAATGATTTTTTTGCTTCCATCTAGCCATTCTGTGAGCCTGCCTTATAGCTTCGGTTAGACTTCTATGGTCAGCCTTGAATTGACCCACTATATCAAAAGCAGTACCGTGGTCAGGAGATGTTCTTATTATAGGAATTCCTAAGGTTATATTAACACTGCTATCAAAATATAAAGCCTTCAAAGGCACAAGACCCTGGTCGTGATACATAGCTATATAGCAATCGTATTTACCTCTTTTTTCCTTTATAAATAACGTATCCGCCGAAAAGCTTCCATGCACATCTATACCAAGCCTTTTTGCCTCTTTTATTGCAGGTATGATTTCACGCTGTTCTTCATCACCCATAAGACCACCTTCGGAATTATGCGGATTCAAAGCACTGACTGCAATCTTTGGTTTTTCTATACCAAACCACTTCCTTAAATCGTTATCTACAATCTTTATAGTCTTTAGAACTCTATCCTTTGTTATCATATCAGGAACTTCTTTTAAAGAAATATGCGTAGTAACCAAAGCGACCCTAAAGCGCTTAGCAGCAAGCATCATAACATAATCTTTTGTATTTGTTTTTTCAGCCAAAAGCTCCGTATGCCCTATATAATTATAACCAGCCAAGTTTATGGCTTCTTTATTGAACGGTGCAGTAACAACAGCATCTATCTTGCCGTTTATTGCCGCATTTATTGTCTGTAGAGCCGATTCAAAGGCAATTTTTCCTGAATGCTTATTAACCTTGCCAAGCTCAATATCTTTTACGTTAAATTTACCGACTTCTATTATATTCATTTCACCTTCATGAAATTCTTCGCGTATCTTGTCTTCACTGCTTATATTATTTATAGGTATAGCTATATTAAACATATCCAAATAATATTCAAATACGTCTCTACATCCAAATATAACTATTCTGTCTTTTGTCGTGCTTTCGTAAACCATATGCTTTATTATAATCTCAGGACCTACACCCGACGGATCACCCATACTTACGCCTATTATCGGCTTATTGCTCGTAATAGGATTCATCTAACACCTCATAAAACTCATTCGCTATATTTTTAGGGGTTCCTTTTTTTGGTATATCAACAACCCTGTATTTAACCTTTTTTTGCTTAAAAAATATCTCCAACTCATCTCCGACCTTTACATCATATGAAGCTTTAGCTTTCTTTTTACCAATATAAACAAACCCATCATCACACATCTGTTTTGCTTGTGTTCTTCTTTTTATTATTCTTGATTCCTTTAAATACTGGTCTAATCTCATTCAAAAATCTCTATATCTGTTCTTGCCTTAACCATTCTTAACCAACTGTCCAATTTAGATTCCATCTTTTTGGCAAATAAAATATTTCTTATATGTTTACGTATCAATTCCATATCACTTGCAGCATCTTTTTTATCTATTAATTTTATTATATAAAATTTTCCGTTTGTTTCTATAATATTGCTATACTCTCCTTTTTTCAGTTGAAGCAGTTTATCTTTTATGTCTTTATTGAAAGCAGATATAGGTATAGCTCTTTCTTTTTCTTTATCCAAAGAAAATTGCTGCTTTAATTTATCAAAATCAGCTCCGTTGGACAATCCCTTATAAACTATCTTTGCAGTTTTTTTGTCTTTTGTAGATATAATGCTCAATATCAGCACAACACCGGGATTTAGCTCATTTTTATGCAAAACGTAATACCTATCTATATCTTCATCGGAAATTTTTATACTTGATGCAAACATTTTCGTTGCAAATTTCTGTTTGTAAATCTGCAATTTCACTCCTTTGAAGTAGTAATCCATATCAACGCCACTTTCTTTAACCTTGCTCAAAAACTTATCCTTTGGCATATTGTTTTTTTCTGCAAATCCTTCTATAGTCTTATCTACATCTTCATCGCTCACATTTATACCCAAGCTTTTTGCATAGTGCACAATAACGTAATCATCAACCACTAAGCTTAATAATTCTTGAGGCGTTTTGGCATTATAAAAACCTGCTATATTCGTAAGCTCGTAAGCCGTTATAGGAACATCCTCAACTGTTGCCACTATCCTGTCTACTACCTGTTGTGCAAAAACTTGCTGTATCGCAAAAACACTAAAAAAAATGATAAACAAAAAAAGTTTCTTCATTACAAGACCCCCTAACAAAGTCTTTAAACACTATACTAAAATTATACTATACGGTGCAAGATATTTTTAAGTTTATTGTATATATCTTTAAAATCATTTCCCAACTTATCAAAAAACACGCTAAATTCAGAAACAAATCGTCCTCCATTTTCTTCTATAACCTTTATCAATTTATCTGTATCTATTTTTGCATCGACATAAAATTCCATCATTACACCTTTTTGCGATATTGATAATGACTTAACAAAAGCCTTTTTTGCCGCTATCTTAAGGTAGGCAATAAAAAGAAGGTTCTTTGCTTCTTTCGGTAGCGTGCCGAATGCACTTTCTATATCAGATTCAACCATTTCCAACTCTTCATTTGTTCTTGCTGAATATATCATTTTATATATAGCAAACTTATCGTCCTGATTAGCAAACTCATCATCTATATATGCACTAAAGGAACATTTAATCTCAACATCTCTTTCTACAGGTTCATTTTTTATTTCACTTATAGCTTCTTCTATTAAAGAAGAATATGTTTCAAAACCTATGGATTTTATTTTTCCGGCTTGGTCTTTTCCTAAAATATTTCCTCCGCCTCTTATCTCCATATCCTTAAGCGCCAAATTAAATCCTACACCTCTTTCAACAAACTCTTTCATAAAATATAACCTTTTTTTAGCATCGTCAGTAATATTATTCCCTCTTAAAAGATAGGCATAGGCAACCCTGTCGCCTCTTCCTACCCTTCCGCGCAACTGATATAAATCGGCTAAACCGAATCTTTCGGCATTATCTATTATAATCGTATTGACGTTTTTTATATCAAGACCCGATTCTATTATTGATGTTGCTATCAGTATATCAAACATACCTTTATTGAAATTATCCAACGTTTCCTTTATCTGTTTCTTTTTCATCTTTGCATGCACTATAGCCTTCTTTGCAAAAGGCAACAATGAATCCAGTTCATTTTTAATATTTTCTATGGTTTCTATATTGTTATGCACAAAATATACGCTACCGTTTCTCGACAACTCCTTTAATATGGCATCCCTGATGACAGAGTGTTTTCTTTTCAACACAAACGTTTCTATAGGCTTTCTTTCAAGTGGCGGTGTTTTAATAACGCTAATATCAAAAATACCGTTTAAAGCCATATTGAGCGTTCTTGGTATGGGTGTAGCGCTCAAATACAACATATCTACAGAAGGATATCTTTCTTTTAAATGCTCTTTAACCTTAACACCAAAGCGCTGTTCTTCATCTATAACAACCAAACCCAAGTTTGCAAACTCTATCTTATCCGAATATACCGAATGCGTGGATACAAGTATATCAATAGTAGAATTCTTTAAGCCCTTGATGATATCCTCTCGCTCTTTATTTGTGCTAAATCTGTTTAACAAGGCTATATTTACGGGAAATTCCTTAAATCTTTCGACTAAAGTATTGTAATGCTGAATGGATAAAACAGTGGTGGGCGCCATAAATACCGCCTGTTTTGCATTAAACACCGAAATAGCGCACGCCCTCATTGCTACTTCTGTTTTTCCAAACGAGACATCGCCACACACAAGCCTATCCATAGGCCTGTTGCTTTGCATATCTTTTTTTATATCTTCTATAGCTTGGGCTTGGTCTCTTGTTTCTTCGTATTCAAAAGTAGCTTCAAATTCCTTATACTCTAAGCTATCTACAACGAAAGGCTCCCTTTTTGCAAGCTGTCGTTTTGCGTAGGTATTGACAAGCTCTGTTAATATCTTTTTTATCGATTTTTTTATATTATCTTGAGTAGTTTTCCATTTGGATGAATTTAGACTGCTTAATTCTCCATCGCCGTGATATTCAAATACATTATCAACGCCGTAGACCGGCACATACAATCTATCGTTGTTGGTATATTCTATTTCTATAAAATCATTTAGTTCGCCGTCTATATCCATCTTTTTTATGCCTTTATATATGCCTATACCGTATTTTTTATGTACAACCTTGCTGTTTTGTATAAATGTTTTTTGCTTTGCCCTACCTATCTTGCGATTTCTTTGAACGGATTTCCCAAATAAATCTTCAAAACTTACAAAGGCAATATGATTATCTTTATCAAAAAAACCTTTTTTTAAAAATTTATCCGATAAACATATGCCTTTCTTTACTTTGCTGCAATCATACAGAAACTTAACGCCCTTTTCACCTAAATATCTTCCAACCCTTTCAAGCCTTATCTTTGAAGCACACGCAATTACAACCTTATTGCTTTTTGATATTTCTTCCATTTTCGCAATCTTTTCATCTATAGAAGCATTATCCGCAAACAACACATCACAAGACAACAACAGTTCATCGTCATATATCTTTGAACGTGATAAAAATTTATCAAATCTATCCCTTGATAAAAAAAGCTCAAGAGAGTATGTTTTTTTATAAAAATCCAGGCCTTCAAATATACTATCTACAAAATCATCTTTAAAATCCCTATAAACAGAGAGCTTTTTGACATTATCGTAATCGACCAAAAAAGAATAATGTTTGCCATTTTTTAGATTGGCATATCCATAGTTATCCTCTTCGTAATCGTATTCTTTGGCCGGCAATATTTCACAGGAATTTAATGTCTTGTATGTTTTATTGTTTGCAAGATAGAACAATTTTATGCTCTCTATTTCATCATCAAAAAATTCTATTCTCAAAGGCTTATCGTAAAACGGAGAAAATACGTCAAAAATCGAACCTCTTTTTGCAAAATCGCCCACATCTTCCACAAAATCTTTTCTTTCATACCTTAGCTCTACAAGTCTTTCGGCAAATTTCATTACATCAAAACTGCCACCGACATTTATTGTCTCAAATTTGTCAAAAAACTCTTCTTCGGATATAACAGGCTGCAAAACAGCATTAATATTGGTCAAAAAAATAGAAAGTTTATCATCTATTAAGGAACGTATGGCTTTGATTCTGTCGGCAACAATACAAGAAGACGGCGGGATGGAAGAAACAGGCGGTATTTCATATGAATAAAATCGCTCTATTGAGCAGTCAATACCCAAAAAATCTTTAAAAAATTCTAAGGAATAATACAGCTCATCTATTTCGAGATTATCCTTTAACAAAATTATCTTTGATGTAGGCTTTTTGAGTAGATTATAAGCAAAAATACCGCTTTGTATCACCTTAAACTTATACAGAAACTGCTAAATATCGGAGCAATTGCTTTATATGCAAATCTATTTGCTTCTTCCTTTGAAGAAAATGAACCTACCATAACCCTATAAAACACAATACCAGAGAACATAACTTTTTTGATATACACACCTTTAACCTTTTTGCTTGCTTCTCTCCTAAATTTCAGAGCATTAGCCAAAGACCTAAACGATGCAAGCTGAACGGCGTATATAGGCATAGAATAGTGCTTTACTTCATCTATAGTGCTGCTTAAACTGTTTTTATCGGTCTCGTTATTGCTTAAAACGTGTATATTCTCGGATTGATTTATAATGTTAAGCGGTTTAGTTTTTTGAATCTTTTTTCTATCTAACACAACTATTTCTACAGGAGCCGTCCCTGTACCTATCATTCCCAAATCCTTAGCCGCAGCATATGATAAATCTATAATTCTGTTTTTTACAAAAGGGCCTCTATCGTTTATTCTGACTACGGTTTCTCTATGGTTGTTGAGATTAATAACCTTAACGTATGTACCAAAAGGAAGAGTTTTGTGGGCTGCTGTCTTTGCATACATATTGTAAACCTCTCCACTTGCTGCAAGTCTCCCATGAAAATCCTTACCATACCAAGAAGCAGAACCAAACTCTGTATAACCAGGTCTTACATGCTTCATAACCTTATAAGGATAATACCCTGCCCTTATTCGTTCAACAAGATTACCGCTTTTTTGAATAGAACAAGAACTTAAAAATACAACACCCAAGAAAGCCAAAATCGCAGCCCTTTTAATCATACACTTTCTCCCTAATCATTCTTTCCAAATCTTCTATAGCATATTGTTCAACATTTATCTTGTCAAATATATTCACCACTATCTTGCCCGATGTTATCTTCCATGAATCACTTGGTAAGACATCCTTAGACCCCTTTATTTTAACAGGAACAATTGGTATGTTTTTCTTTTTTGCTATCAATAATCCGCCCTTTTTAAATTCTGAAGGATTCTTTCTTGTCCCTTGAGGGAATATAACTATAACTTCATCCATACTTCTTTCTTTCAAGGCTTTAAGTATAGCAAAAGAAGCTGCCTTTGGGTTATTCCTATCGACAGATATAGCGTTACTCTTTTTTAATGCTTCACCAAATATAGGTATTCTAAACAACTCTTTCTTAGCAAACCAAACAAGACGGAAGTCGCAGCAATAAAACATAGCAAATATATCAAAGTAGCTTTCGTGATTTGCCATTATCATAAACGGTTTATCGGGAAATTGACCATTACATTCAACGTCGACCCTGCATATATAGAGTATTTCTTTAGCCCATCTTCTGAGCATTTCCCAATCATCACTTTTTAAAAATTTTAACCCAAATATAATTGTTTTATAAACTATAACTAACCATAAAAAAACGCTTTTCACACCCATATCCTAAATACAGTTCCGTCTTTTGATGTCTCAAACTCAACCTTTCCGTTTATTATTTTAACAGCTTTGCTAACTATTGAAAGCCCTAATCCCGTGCCGTTTTTTTTCTTTGTATAAAACGGTTCAAAGATATGTTTTGCCGTTTGGCTATCTATACCAAATCCATCATCAGCAATTTCAAACACGGCTTTATCGTTTTTTTTGTAAACACTAACAACAACCCTGCTTCTTGCGGCATCCAAAGCATTTACTATCAAATTAACCACAGCACTTTTTAATAAATTCTTATCCGTAACTATATCGAACCTTTTAACCCTTTTTTCAAATTTTACAATTCTGGATTTTAAATGAGCGTAAACTTCAAGTTCAACATCATCCATAAACGCACCGGTATTAAAATGCTCGGGCCTATATATTACCGTCTTTGTAAATAGCAGGGTATTATTTATTATATTGTTAATCCTTTTTATGCTTATCATAATATTGTCGGCTATATCCTTCTTTGAGTCATCACCTAGCAAGGATACAAGAAGCTCTATACTTGCAAGCGGATTTTTTATATCGTGAGCAATAGATGCCGCCATTTGCCCTATTACCGCTAATTTTTCTTTTCTTCTATTTTCTTCTTCAAGCTCTTCTAATCTTGTGATATCGGAAAATATTATAACAGCTCCTACTATATCTTCATTGTCGGTAATGGGTGATGCAGACATACTAATCTTTTTTTCCTTGCCGTTTATCTCTATGCTCATCTTCGTCTGATTGCTGAATTTTTCTATCAATTCATAAACATTGTCTGTATCTATTTTGAACAGTTCATTAAGTTTTTTAGACTTTACATCTTCTTCTTCAACTTCAAAAACAGAGCATGCCTCTCGATTAAATGTTGTTATCATACAGTCAAGGTCTACAGAGCATACACCCGTATTGATGCTTTTTAGTATATTTTCAAGATAGCGCCTGTTATTCTCAAGCTTTATTTCAAGAAGGTTGAATTTTTCTTTGAGTTCGTTGTACGATTTTTCCAAATCCTTGCTTGTTTTTAATACAGCTTGAAATATGGCTTCAAGTTGTTCGGTATTTTTCATTAAAATAACACCTTTAAAGTTTTTAAATATCTACTCTTTGGATACTGCTTTTTCAATTTATCCAAATATTCAGATGCCATCTTCTTGTCTTTTAGCTTTAAGTAAGAAATAGTAATATAAAATAACGATTCTTCCTTATACTCCAAATTACCCAAAAGCTGTTTAAACAAAACTATATCCTTTTTATACTCTCCAAGATTGTAATAATCAAGTGCTTTTATGTATAAAATTTTATCTGGATATAATCTTGACTCTATATTTAAATATTTCAAAGACAATTTATATTTTTTAGCTTGCATCAAAGATTGGGCAACCTTTATCCTTACATAGTCTTTAAGCATCTCTTCGTTTATATCCAGCGCCTTTTTATAAAACTCAAAAGCGGCTTCATAAGAACCCTTAAAATAATTTATGTCTCCCATAACCATATTTACATAGTTGATATAGGGCTTAACCTTATCAACATCATCCAAGGCTTCTAAAGCGTTCTTATCATACCCTTTTTCTATATAATACTTTGCATATAAGACCTTTTTACAGTTTTGGTCTTTGGCATACGGTAAAATTTTAGACAATCGGTCTATCTCCTTAAACGCTATAAGCGCTACAGCAATTCTGCACATATCGGCTTTGTAGGCATTCAACGCCGTTACTGAATCGTATATAAACTCAAGTTTTTGCTTATTCGGGTCCTTATACAAATCATCTACAAGCTTATTTATACTATCACTTGCTATCGGCTCTGCTTCTTTATTGTATTTACTTGCAGGATATAATTTTTTTAATTTTAAAAGATAGTCCAAAGCCTCTTTATATCTCTTATTCCTATAACTCTTTTTGGCATATACATATAAAGCTAAAGAAACAATATCAGGCTGTTTGGAATATCTATTTAGAATCTCATCAATGGTCTTCTTGTCTACTTTTCCGCTTTTTAGTTTTGCCTTATCCAACAGTTTTTTAGCTTCTTTAATTCTATCTTTATCTTTAGAACCATTAATTATGAAATCGGCTTTGGTACTTAAATCATCATAATCGCCGCTCAACAAATCACATTTCATTCGACCTATAAATGACTGCTCTATTATATCCTGATTCTTTGAGCTTTCAACATACCTAAAAACGGTTCTTGCCGCATTATAATCGTTAAACTTGCACAAAGCTTCGGCAACATCCAAAAGCTCTTTATGATAAGCCAGAATATCTATCCTATTTAAATATTTAGACATAGAATAATATGCCAATACCGCCCTTGCATCGTCTTTTTGTTTTATAAAACATTCGCCTGCAAGCAACAAAGCTAACGGATAGTATTCACTGTTTTTATCAACTTCAACAAATCGAGCTACTGCTTTTTTATACAATTTCTGGTCATAATAGGTCTTCGCAATTAAAAATTTTGCAATTTTACCCCATTTGGTAGTTGCATAATCCTTTATGATTGATTTGTAAATATCTCTTGCTTTCGAGTAATACTGTTTTGATATCCATATATCGGCTATGCTAATCAGCGTTTGAGCTACAGCATCGTTTTTTGGCGATAATCTTATTGCTTTTTTATAGGTTTCTATGGCTTTGTTATACTCTTTTTTATTTTTATAGCAATCGCCAAGCAAGAAATAGCTGCTAAGATAAAATTTGCTGTTTGGATGCTTTTTTATAATCTCCTTAAAAAACTCCATAGCCATACCGTAATTTCTGTTTGCAAGCATCTTAACGCCCGTAAAAAACAGCGTTTCGTCATAGGATTGTGTTGTTTGATTTCTCTTTTTTATAAATACGCTTTCGGATATATAAAATGGAGTGGCTATCATATCTTTAGGAACTGTAGCCTGAATAATTTTTTGCCGTTTAGTTTTTTTAACCTTTTTAACGTTCACAACTATATTTTTTGCTTCTTTTCTAAAAAAGGTATTGTATCCGCTTTTAGCTTCTATAACCACCCTTGAACCGTGCCTCAAATTCTCAACCAAAAAGCCATCAAAATACATATCATCCAAATCGCTTTTAAAAATCTCTTTCTTTGCTTTTTGAGACTTAAATACAGCTATAAAATATCTACCGTTTGAGTATATATTGGCATCTTTAGGTATATTCTTCAAAATAAAATATGAAGAGCCACCCTTTTTATAAAAGGACAGCTCAACGCCGTATGAGTTAGAAACTATAAATATTAATATTAGCGATAAAAAATAAAGTCTGCGCAGAGTTTTTCCACCTCTTCCTTTATTTGCTTATATTTGCTCTCATTGCCTATATTATTCAAAGTTTCAACAATAAACTCACCTATTTTTTCCATCTCTTTTTCTTTCATACCTCTTGTTGTAACAGCGGGCGTTCCAATTCTTATGCCGCTTGTAACAAACGGGCTTCTTGTTTCGCCAGGAACGGTATTTTTATTAACGGTTATACCGACCCTTCCTAAAGCTTCTTCGGCATCTTTTCCTGTAAACTCTTTATCTCTCAAATCAACAAGCATTAGATGGTTATCTGTTCCGCCGCTTACCAATTTAAAGCCGTTATCCATCAAAACCTTGGCAAGGGTTTTGGCGTTTTTTACGATTTGCTTTTGATATTCTTTAAAATCATCGCTTAAAGCTTCCTTAAATGCAACGGCTTTTGCGGCAATTACGTGCATTAAAGGACCGCCCTGCATACCCGGAAACACCATCTTGTCTATCGGTTTTGCAAAAAATTCCTTTGTCATCACCATACCGCCTCTTGGGCCTCTTAATGTCTTATGTGTCGTCGTCGTAACAAACTCGCAATACGGAATCGGGCTTTGATGAATGCCTGCCGCAACAAGACCTGCAATATGGGCAATATCAGCCATCAAATAAGCATCAACGCTGTCTGCTATCTCTCTAAACTTCTTAAAATCTATCTCCCTTGGATATGCACTCGCTCCGCACACAATAAGCCTTGGTTTAAACTCTTGGGCAATCTCGGCAACTTCATCGTAATCTATCATACCGGTTTCTGGATTTACACCGTATCCGAAACTTATATACAATTTACCAGAAAAATTAACGCCCGAACCGTGGGTTAGATGTCCGCCGTTTGTTAAACTCATACCCAAAATCCTATCCTGCGGCTGAAGAGTAGCTAAATAGACAGCCATATTAGCTTGAGAGCCCGAGTGCGGCTGAACGTTAACATGCTCTGCGCTAAATAGCTGCTTTGCCCTTTCTATGGCTAAATCTTCCACAACATCGACATATTCGCAACCACCGTAATATCTCTTGTGCGGATAACCTTCTGCGTATTTATTTGTCATAACGGAACCTTGAGCTTCAAGCACCGCTTCGGATACCATATTTTCACTTGCGATAAGCTCTATTCCGTAATTTTCTCTCTTCTTTTCGTTTTCTATCGCTTGGTATACTTCAAAATCCACATCCTTCAATACGCTCATAACCCCTCCATACTCGCTATTTTATCAATTCTTCTTTTATGTCTTCCGCCGTCAAAGTCGGTAGATAAAAAAATCTTAACCATCTGTTTTGCTATCTCAAGTCCTGTTGTTCTTCCGCCGAATGCTATAATATTTGCATCGTTATGCCTTCTTGCATATTCGGCAGTATAGGCATCATGACATAAAGCACACCTTACACCATTAACCTTATTAGCAGAAATACTCATTCCTATGCCGCTTCCACAAATAAGAATCCCTTTTTGTCCGCTTTTTGCAACCTTTAGTGCCACATTCTTTGCTATGTCCGGATAGTCGCAGGATTCGTCGGAATATGTTCCCACATCATCAAACTCTATACCTTCTTCTTTTAAAAACAGTTTTACGGCTTCTTTCATCTGATATCCGCCGTGGTCTGAACCTATAATAATCACCACAAACCACCCCTTTTTTATATAATTTCACACAATTTATAACAAATATAACGGACGTTTTCTATTTTTTTATATATTTGCCGAAGACCTGTTGCCGACTATAAATTTTTTACCTTCAAAGTCTTGCACAAAGGCTTTAGATTCTTCAAAAAGTTTATTCAATATACCATCAATCTTTTCATCGTCGGCATTGAAGGTTTCTTTTAACTCTTCCTTTGAACAAGGCCTGATGTTTATCATTTTCACAATAGAGCGTTCGATATCTTCGTAAAACGCATCGTTTTCTTTATTAAAAGAACCGATAATGTCTATCTTTCCAACTTTAGCACTCATATAGGTATATATATCCATCATTTCTTTTGGGCTTAATTTTTTTGCGCTTGTGTAAGCAGGCGGTCTATCAACTGTTCCAATTTGAACCCTTGTAGGATTTATCTGATTTATGGCGTTGCATAAAGCATCCAAGTCGTCTTTAGAATCATTTATATCCTTAACAAATAGCACTTCAAGCCAAATCTCACCACTAAAAGATGAAGAAAACTCTATCAACCCATCGACTATAGCATCTATGCTTAAATTTTTATGCGGCATATTTATCTTTTTGAAGGATTCTTCTAAAACGGCATCGAGACTTGGAACGACAACATCGCACTCGGCAAGTTCTTCACGAACGTCTTTTCTAAAAAACAGACTTGAGTTTGTTAAAATGGCGACCTTGTATTTTTTAAAAGATTTAACGAATCTTATCAACTCACCCAAATCTTTGTTTAGCGTAGGCTCTCCACTCCCTGAAAAGGTAACAAAATCAATTTTACCGACCTTTTCGACAGTCTCCAAAAATTCACGCTTAATCTCTTCAACATCAAAAAAACTCTTTCTTTCAATTGTGAGATTAGTCGTCTTTCCAACTTCGCAATAGATACAGTTAAAACTGCATGTTTTAAAGGGTATGATATTTATACCCAAACTCAAACCCAATCTCCTTGACGGAACAGGGCCAAAAATAAATCCCATAGACATATCTATCTCCCTAAAAACATTTTATTCACAAATTTAATAGGCACTTCTTCAAAATATCTATTTATAACAAAACAAGAGCTATCGGATACTTCTGTCTTTGGCGCATCTTTTATTTTAAACAGTGCTCTTTTTTTGCTATCTAAATACTTACAAGCACAGCTTACAACATAAAAAGGCACTTGAAATTCTCTTGCTAACAAAGCCAAAGAAAACGTCCCGGTTTTATTTACAAAAGTGTTATCAAAGATAGCATCGGCTCCAACCAAAACACAATCTACATCTTTCATTACAAGTGAGTATGAACTATCTTCAAACAGAACGGCATCAATATTATCTTTACACAGTCTATTAGCCAACATTTCTCCTTCTTTTGCCGGGTGGGCTACGGATAAATAAACACGCTCGGGCTTAATCAATAAAAGCGTATCGTAAACGGTTTTGGAATATGAAATTGTAGCTATATTTTTTACACCCTTTAAAAAATTTGCTGCATCCTTTATTGCTTTATTGGAAAATTCCAATATCTCTTCTTTTAAAGATTTGAGCGTTTCAAAGGAATTTGAATCGACAGCTTCTAAAATTCTAAAACCTACGTTTATGACCATGGCCATTGAAGACTGAGCTTCTATTATATCCAAAATTTTATTTTTTAATCTGTCATCCTTAAACAACGCCAAAGAGCAGTTAATCATCTCATTTGCTATCGAAGCTGAAGATGACACGTTGTCATTTTTCAATCTCTCTAATGTTGAAAGATAATTATAAAGGTCAGTCTGCATTGTTTGGCTCTATAACAATACTTTCTTTGCCTTGAATCTCCCTTACATATATCTTTACGTTTTCCTGCGTATTAGATAACACTCTTTTAAGATTACCATCAAACAGTATTCTATTATTACTGTTTATCCTGCCTTTTATAATAACATGTCCTTTTTTGTAGGCATTTTCTATTTCGCTCATCTCTTTTTCTATAAGTTCCAGTTCTTTTTTTGCACTTTCATACTCTTCTTCTGCAACCCTTAGTTTTTCCATACTCTCTTTGTATTTTTTTATAACAATCAAAAGAGGCTTGGGCACATCTTTGCCGCTTTTCTTTAAATCCTGAATCGCACCGGCAACATCATCATATTTTCTCTTTTCCTTCTCAAAAGATGAAAGGGCTTCTTGATACTTTTTTTTATATGTATTAACCAAAACCTTTGCATACTCTCTCTTTACGCCAAGCTCGTTATACTTTTCTTTAATCCACGGTAAATTTAAGGGTTGTATAGCTATTAGGTTATCGTCTCCTTCCACATTGTTTATCACGACAGATTCCGATGATGTGGTAATGTTAGAAGACATCATTGTATCGGTTATCTCTATCTTTGGGCAAAACAGCTTTGAAGCTATAGCCTTTTTTATTGTTGCACTCTTTTTTGATATTATTTTAGCGTGCTCGGCTAAGTCTATGTCCACCTCTTCGGCTTCCACTGTTCCCCTACATATAGCTATTTTAACTTTCTTTGCTATTACTTTGGCGTCTTGATGGACACTGCCTTTTATGTCTACCTCTTCAGCTTCTATAACGGCTTTTGGTCCAACATCACCATTTACAACAACCTTCTTACCCTTAACCTTCATACCGGCCGCAATAGTATCTTCTACAG
>JAMOQJ010000100.1 GCA_027064065.1 Desulfurellales bacterium | reverse complement strand
TAAACTATGTTTTTTATATTGTATAGAGCAACAAGCCTTCTTGATTCTATACCTTTTATAGTTTTATTCACCGAATCTTTAATGTAAACCTTTCTACTTTTTATATAATCCTGTTTTATTATATTGGAGTTTTTTACAAAGGCTTTATGCAAAGAATGAATCCAATGACTGTTTAAAGCAACAACTATGACAAAACTTACAATAAATAAAACTATGGATAGTAAAGCAAAAAGAGAAAATTCTTTATGTCTCATGGCCAGTATATAATTACAATCAAGACTAAATTCAAGGTTTTAATAAGTAAATTAAACATAATTTAATTATTTATCAGTTCGTAGAGCAATTCTATTTCTTTAGCCCAAATTGTTGAATCTATCGTCTCTAAAATCATTGGAATCTCGTCAATCCTTTCATCATTCATTATAAACCTAAAAGCATTAAGCCCGATGTTTCCTTTTCCTATACTGTGATGTCTATCTACCCTGCTACCCAAAGTGGACTTTGCATCGTTTAGGTGCATACCTATTAGCCATTGAAAACCTACTATATCGTTAAACTCTTCAAATGTTCTATCATATGTCTCTTTAGTTCTTATATCGTAACCGCTTGCAAAAAGATGACAGGTATCCAAACATACACCTATACGGCTTTTGTCTTTAACCTTATCCATAATATCCCTTAAATGCTCAAATCTATAACCAACATTTGTTCCTTCTCCTGCCGTATTCTCTAAAACCACGATAATCTTTTGAGTTCTATCCAAAATTTCGTTTATACTGTCGGCTATTTTGCTTAAACATTCAGACTCACCTGCAAGATTAAGATGAGCTCCCGGATGAACGTTTATATATCTCAATCCAAGTTGAGCACATCTATTTATCTCTTCAACAAAAGCATCTTTTGACTTGTTTAATTTTTCCCTATCAAAAGAGCCCAAATTTATGAGATAGCTGGCATGCGGAAGAATATACTTCTTATCAAAACCGTATTTTTCGCAATATTTATCAAATAACTCAATATTGCTTTTGTTGAATGGTTTTGAGTGCCATTGCCTTTGATTTCTCACAAACATTGCAAATGCTTTTGCACCAATCTCATACGCTCTTAACGGTGCGTTTTCTACACCCTTTGCAATGCTTACATGAGCCCCCACTCTCTTCATACTTTATAAATATATCAAACTTAGTTCAAAAAAGAAAATATAAATTGAAAACGTGAATGCTGTATATTTTAATCAAATTTTATTAGCATATTCTTATATGGTTTTACTCTTTTGTTTATCAAATCGATATATTCTTTATTTATCTCAAATCCTACATAATTTCTATTGCTTTTTAATGCGGCAATTGCTGTTGTTCCACTTCCCATAAAAGGATCTAATACAATATCTGTTGTAAAAGAATACAACTGAATCAATCTATATGGCAAATCAATTGGGAATGGCGCAGGATGTCCCACTTTGTGAGCAGATTCTGAATTAAATGTCCAAATCGACTTTGTCCATTCCATAAAATCTTCTTTGGATATAGTGTTTTGCTTTGTTTCTTTTTCCTTTTTTGTTCGTTCTCTCTTGTAATCGCCTTTTGAAAAAATAAGTATATATTCGTGAACATCTCTTAAAATCGGGTTTGACGCGCTCATCCAACTACCCCAAGCAGTTGAATGGCTTGCACTTGCCGCTTTATTCCAAATAATCTCTCCACGCATATTAAAGCCTATCTCTATCATCATTTGCGAAATATAATCAGATAGCGGAATATACGGTTTTCTTCCAAGATTAGCAACATTTATACAAGCTCTACCGCCATTTACCAAAACCCGATATGTTTCAGTAAATACTTTTTTTAACATTTCCAAATACTCTTTTAACGAAAGGTCTTCGTCGTATTCCTTTGAAACATTATATGGCGGCGAAGTTATCATTAAATGTAGCGAATTGTCGGGTATCATAGACATATTTTCTGCCGAACCAAAAATAGTTGTATTTAATAATTCACTTGGAAATTCATTAGTTTCTTTGCTTACTGTCTTTTTGTTATTTAACTCTTTATATAGCTTGGAATCATAAAATTTGCTCGAATCGTGATTAATTCTTCCGCTTGTTCCGAATGAACTTGTTTGTGTTCCTACTGTTTTCACTTTTCTCATTCCATTTATTCGTTTATCAAAGTTAAAAATCTTTCGGCTTTTGCAATATCATCTCTTTCTTTAGCCGAGATTGTTATTATTTGTCCTAACTTTTTCTTGGATAACATTGATGAAAAAAAGTTCATATCTGATTTTATCAAATCGGTAATAAATTTTGACAATTCATCATAATCATCAAAGGTTTGAAATCCGCTTTTTTTTGTTTTTTTGATAAACTCATCAGTCGGGTTTGGATATAAAGAAATAAAACCTTGTATTATTCCTGCTTGTTTTAAGAAATCCACTTTCTTTTTATAGCTTTTTGTTATTGGACTGTTTCCAAGAATTAATATTGGTATTTTAGTTGACTCTTTTCCTGAAACCCTGATATTTACAGATTTACCAATGGCTTTTAACACTGAATCGGAACGAAGAATTGAAGGATTGCCTTTGTGTGTCTTGTAATCACCGATATAATTTACTTGACCTGAATTATATCGATAGTTATTTACGATACTCATTTTTATTTCAAAAAGCAATTTAATATTTTTTGCTCTCTGCTGTGTTTCATTTGTGGTGCAGAATGCTAAATCTGCATCACTACGTGTTGATAATCCAAGCTCAGAGCAGACAACACTATTTACAGCATATAACCCTAACTTTTTAGCAATGGGTTGAAAAAAGTCTTTACTCCACTTCTCCGTATATTGCCCGATTAAAGTATTTCTGCTTTGCAATGTTTGCCCTTCGGCGCTCTTCCCTTTGGGAACATAAGCATAATAACCATCTGTCAGATTATAAAACAATTGTTCGGGCGAAGCAAAATTTTTTAATGCTTCTTTAAAAAATTGTTTTTCTGTTTCAATATTCCAAAATTCCATTCCACCCTTAACCTAAAACAAAATTTATTAGCACTAATATCACACAAGGAAACAAAAAGAAACCAACTATTTAAAAATATATGCTACGAATACATATTTGTCAATGTGTCAACGCTGCATTTTCAAATCTCCATATTGATTTTACTTAACCATTCATATAAAATTAAACTATGAAAAAAACAAAAAATCTTTTGGATAATCTAATTATATCAAACCAAGAAATCTTCGACGAGATATTCAAAAACCAATCGGTAAAGATAGAACGCATTGTATCAAACGGACAGGTATCGCCTGAAGGATTTTGGTATGACCAAGATGAATACGAGTTTGTTTTGGTCATTAAAGGAAAAGCTATACTGGAATTTGAAAACAGGGATATAACCTTAAACGAAAACAACTACGTTATTATAAAGCCACACGAAAAACATAGGGTCAAATACACATCAAAACCGACAATATGGCTGTGCGTGTTTTTTAAATGAGTATACGTTTAGAGTTATTCAAAGATAAAACACTCATAAATCAAATCCCGAAAGAGCCGGGCGTATATATAATAAAATCCCAAGAAGAAGAAATTTTATACATAGGAAAAGCAAAAAATTTAAAAAACAGACTAAAAACATACCTACGATATGAGAATTTAGATATCTTCAAATCATCCATGATTCAGGAAGCATATTTCGTAGAGATAATCGTCGTAAAAACGGAACTTGAGGCTTTGCTTTTAGAATCTAATCTTATAAAAGAGCATAGACCGCCGTATAATGTCGTTTTAAGGGACGATAAAAGCTATCCCTATTTAAGAATCAGTTTGAGCGAAAAATATCCGCGATTGTTTATAGCAAGAAGGATAAAAAACAAGAAAGATTTTTATTTTGGACCTGTAACACCTGCCGATAGTCTAAAAAAACTTATAAAACTGCTCAAATCGTCATACAAAATAGCACAAAAAAATGATAAAAGCTGTCAAGGCGCAAAATCGCCCTGCATTTACTATCAAATGGGCAAATGTTCTGCTCCTTGCGTAGGGTATATCTCCAAAGAAAAGTATATGGAGATGATAAACGAAATTAAAAGTATACTGTCAAACCCAAAACCCCTTAAAGAGCAGCTCAATAAAAAACTGCAAATCTTGATTGAACAAGAAAAATTTGAAGAAGCGATAGAAATAAGGGATAGGCTCAAAGCTATAGAGATATTAGAAAATAAACAGACCGTAAGCGAAATACACGGCGGATTTTTGGATGTTATAGTTTTTGAGCGTAAAGATATCGTGATATGCGCATATATTATCAATATAAGATTTTCAAATATTGTAGGAAACAGGAGCTATTTCTTCTACGACAACGAACTAAACAGCGAAACAAAGGAAAGTTTTATTATGCAATACTACACATCCGGTCAGGTTATACCCGATATCATTCTCGTAGACGAGTTAGATAATAAAGAAACAATAGAAAACGCCCTAAGCAATTTAGGCAAAACAATTTCCGTAACTATACCAAGAAAGGGTCAAAAGCGCTCCCTAATAGAAATGGCAAAAAAGAACGCTCAATTGGCTTTGGAGACGCATACGAAAAACTTGCATTCAAATTTAGAGATATTTTCAAGCATTAAGGCAATCTTCAACACAAAGAAAACACCGTATACGATAGATGTCGTAGATATTTCTCATACGGGATTTGAAAATATAGTGGGATGCGTTATTCGATATTCGATAAACGGATTTGATAAATCCATGTATAGAAAATATGCGCTTAAAAACTCAAAATATGAACCCGACGCTATGGAAGAGACCCTAATTAGACACAAGCAACTCTTACTTAAAGGTTATAAAAAACTGCCCGATATTGTGCTTGTCGATGGCGGCATTATTCAAACAAAAATAGCAAAAAGAATATTCTCAAATCAAACCGTCATAGGCATAGCAAAAGAAAAAACCGACAAAACAGCAAACAGAAGCTTAGGCGATGTAGACGATACGATATATTTCAACGAAGAAAAAAAGGATGTAGACAGGAAGATATTGAATTTTTTTCAAAGATTAAGAGATGAAGCGCATAGATTTGCAATTTCCTACCACAGGTCAAAAAGGGAAAAACATACTATATCAAGCATATTGGATAGAGTAGAATTTATAGGCCCAAAAAGAAAAAAGGCACTGTTTGACAAATTTAAAACCATAGAAAACATACAAAAGGCATCGGTTGAAGAGATAGCAACAATTAAGGGCATAACGTTAAAAATGGCCGAAGCTATTAAAGAAAAACTGAATTCTAATCAAATTTAAATTCATCGACGCATCCATTAATTATTGATTTTTCATAAATTATATACTAATCTGATAAAAAATTGGATTAAGGAAGAGTATGAACCTTATTTATCTGTTGGTAGTTCTGTCGGCATTAGCCCTTATTGTTATAACGTTTGTCGCAATAAAAATAAGCAACATCAAGCAACTTGAAGATTCCGTAGAGAAAGCCCTAAACAACCAAAATGAAATATTAAACTCAAATATTGAAAAGATTAACAATAAACTCATAGAAACAGCTATAGAAAATCAAAAACAGATAGAAAAAAACGCTGAGCTATTTAACAAACTGCAAGTTTCTCAAAATATGCTAAAAGAAAGTGTCCATTCAAGTCTATCGGATTTTAACGCAAAATTAAACGAATATATCCTGACGCGCTTTGATACGTTAACCAAATCCTTAAACGACAGACTGGACTCTACATCATCCAAAATCGATAAACGATTGGAAGGTTCAATAGAGAAAATCTCAAACTCCTTGGATAAGCAAAAAGAGCAATCCAAAAAAGATTTTGATGAGTTCATATCAAAGGTCGAAGAGCGACTTGAAAAGATATCGTCAAAGGTAGATGACAGATTAAAAGAAGGTTTTGAAAATGTAGATAAAACATTTAAAGACATTGTAAGCGGCATAGCAAGAATATCGGAAGCCCAAAAAAAGATAGAAGAACTATCCGGTGAAGTTGTATCGCTTCAACAGGTTTTAAGCGACAAAAAAACAAGAGGCATATTCGGAGAAATGCAGCTTGAAAACATATTAAAATCGGTATTTGGAGAAACAAGGGAACTTTACGATTTGCAATACGAACTAAAGAAAGATTCATCAAAGGTAATAGCAGACGCCGTAATCAAAGCACCTCAAATAGGCATAATAGCCATAGACTCAAAATTTCCTTTGGAAAACTATACAAGAATGACTGAAGCGCCGATTGAGTTAAAAAATCAGCACAAAGCCGCCTTTAAACAAAACATCAAAAAACACATAAACGACATAGCAAACAAATATATCATAAAAGGACAGACAGCCGATATGGCTATTCTGTTTTTGCCTGCCGAAGCGATATTTGCCGAATTGAACGCATATCACCAAGACATAATAAACTACGCATACGCAAATAACGTATGGATTGCATCACCCACCACCCTAATGGCGCTTCTAACGACGATTCAAGCCATTGTAAGGGATATAAAAACACAAAAACAGGCAAAAAAGATTCAGGAAGAGCTAATTAAACTCTCCAAAAACTTTTCTTTATACAAAGAAAGATGGGAGAAATTTATAAAAGACATAGAAAAGGTAAATAAAACAGCAAAAGAGATAAGCATCACAACAACAAAGATATCAAATGAGTTTGAAAAAATAGAGCGTGTTGAATTCAAAGATGAAAACAACAATATCCTACAATAATTATCTATGCTTATTTACGCCTACCCTATCGCAAAAATCAAAAAGCGGACACGTTGAACAAAACGGTGATATAGGTTTGCAGATATTTTGGCCGTAAGGAACGAGCAAATCGTTATATTCAATCCAATACTTTTTTGGTAAAATTCTTCTTAATTCCATCTCCGTTTCCAACGGGTCTTTGGTTTTAATCAAGCCAAACCTGTTAGATATTCTATGAACGTGGATATCCACACAAATTGCAGGTATGTTATAACCTTTAGCCAATACCAAATTTGCCGTTTTTCTTCCAACATTAGGCAATTTCAAAAGCTCTTCCATACTGTTTGGCACTTTTCCGTTATGTTTTTCTATTATAATTCTTGTTATTTTTTTAAGATTTTTCGCTTTTGTTTTATAAAATCCGACAGGGTAG
>JAMOQJ010000099.1 GCA_027064065.1 Desulfurellales bacterium | reverse complement strand
ACGAAGCCGACATACCTATTTTAATAAGTGGAGATTGTCCTTTAATTTGGTCTGAATCGTTGGATAGACTTATAGAAAATATATTGAAAGATAAAAGCTTGGATTGTATAAACTTTTGCCTAAAAAATGATAAACATCCAATCCATGAAGGTATGAGTGTGTATAGAAAAAAGGCATGGGTTCTTGCTGATAAACTATCAAAAAGCCCTGCCTTAAGGGAACATCAATTTCCAATAATAGGTATCGAAAAGGATAAATTTAAGGTAGGGTGTGTTGAAGATGATGAGCTGTTTTATAAGATAAAGCATAGAATATCGATTGATACGCTTGCCGATTTAAAGTTTATGAATACCATATATGATAATCTCAATGATTTAAATCTTGAGTTTAATCTTAAAAATGCAGTAGAATTATTGATTAAAAAACCGTATCTCTTAGATATAAACAGGGACGTCCATCAAATGAAACTCTATGAAAAACAAAAAAAGGCTCTCTTTGTTGTTAAAAAAGAAGACAATTTGGAGTTGTTTTTCGATTTGGCGTATGATTTAACCAAAAAAGGTGTAGGCGTTAGGTTTTACTCAAAAGAAGAAGCGCTACTGCTAAAGATTCAAGATAATGGTTTTGGTGTGATTTCAAAGATTAACAATAAACATTTTGATTTTAGGATTACAGAAGAAGAATAAATATTTTAAAGAATGCGGTTAGCCACAAGTAAAGCTAAACCTTTTTTGCAAAACCGATATCCAACAAAAGCCTGCCGCCATAAAATGACAATATCCACTTTAAATGGAAGCAACATCTATTCACTACAAGCAAAAGGAAAAGCAAAAAAGAAACAAGCCACTTATTCATAAGCGTAATATCGAAAGGATGGAACATTTTTAAATTGCATTGACACAGTTTCTTGTTGACTTAAAAAATGTTTTATGGTAGTAGTTGATGCGTTAATTTTAGATTGCAAGGAGGAATTGCTGTGGCCAATCATAAATCTGCACTCAAAAGAGCAAGGCAGAACGAAAAAAGATATGCCAGAAACAAGGCATATAGAACAAGATTGAAAAATATTCTAAAAAAAGCCAGACTTGTTATAGAGCAGGAAGAAAACAAAGAAGCTATAGATGAGCATCTAAAACAGGCAGAAAGGCTTATTAGAAAAATAGAAACAAAGGGCGTAATCCACAAAAATAAAGCCTCAAGACTTATATCTCGACTCTACAAGAAAGCCCACTCCAAAGCATCTTAATCATAGATGCTTTGGCTTCTTTTGTTTTAGACTATATTTCTGCGTAAGTCTGTTTTTGTATTTTTTCTTTATTAGGAATTACCCACAACAAATAAAAAATTTTTCATAAGTGATTAAATTATATCTTGACTATTTAAAAAATAAGGATATTACTTTGTATGCTCCTTGAGAGCATTTGAATTTGTAAAAAAAGTTTTTGGAGGTGATATATATGCCTTGGGGTGACAGAATGGGACCTATAGGACAAGGTCCAAGAACAGGTAGAGGTTTAGGTTTATGTAGCGGATATGCAACGCCTGGATATCTCAATGCTGGATTCGGCAGAGGTGGATTTGGATACGGTAGAGGTGCCGGATTTGGCAGAGGAAGAGGTCTTGGCTTTGGAGCAAGATTGGGCTATGGATATGCCGCACCAACCTATTCAGCAACGAAGGAAGATGAAAAAAACATCTTAGAAGCAGAAATCGATAGACTAACCAGCACCGTGGAAGCACTCAAAAAACGTTTAAACGACATCAAAGAATAACCGATACCCCCGAACCGCTTCGGGGGTATTTTTTTAATCAATTTTAAGTTAAGGAGTATGTGTATGAAGGTAATGATAACATCAAGAGGGGATAGTTTAAACTCCCAAATGGACGAAAGATATGGAAGAAGCGAATATTTTATAATTTACGATACAGAAAGCGGCTCTTATGAAGCGATAAAGAACCCTTTTTTAAACGACCAGGGTGGAGTCGGCATATCGGTAGCCAAATTTACCTTAGAAAAGGGTGTTGATGCTTTGATTTCAGGCAGTTTTGGGCCTAACGCCCAAGATGTTTTAAAGGGTTCTGGTATCAAACTCTATAGCGCCAAAGGCGGAACGGTTGAAGATGTTATAAAAGATTTCAAGGAAGGAAACCTAAAACAGTTCAACTAAAAAGGAGTCAAGATGAAAATAGCCGTAGCAAGCGGAAAAGGCGGAACAGGTAAAACTACTATATCTACAATGTTGGCTTATGCCGCCGATAATTCCCAATATATAGACTGCGACGCCGAAGAGCCAAACGGTCATATTTTTTTAAAGCCTGAGATAGAAAAAGTTATACCCTTCACCCTGCCTGTTCCCGAAATAAATACTGATATATGCACGTTTTGCGAAAAATGTTCCAATGCGTGCGTTTATAAGGCTTTGGTTATCGTTCCACAGATAAAAAAGGTTATGTTTTTTGACGAGTTGTGCCACTCATGCGGAACGTGTAGTTATGTTTGTCCAGTTGAGAATGCCTTGGTTGAAGTCGACAAAGAGATAGGCAAAATCAGGATAGGAAAAGCAAACCATATTGCATTTGTTGAAGGATTGTTGAATATAAAAGAAGCAAGCGCTACACAACTCATAGTTAATCTAAAAAATTATGTCGATAATACGAAAACGGTTATATTGGATTCACCGCCTGGGACAAGCTGCACCGTCGTAGCAACTCTTGAAGATAGCGATTTTGTCGTTTTGGTTACCGAGCCTACACCGTTTGGATTGAGTGATTTAAAGTTGGCTGTTGAGCTTGTGCGCAATATGAATATTCCGTTTGGCATTGTTGTCAATAAACATGATGACAATGTGGATTTAATAGAGCAATACGCCAAGAAAGAGAATATCGAGATATTATATCGCTTGCCATTTTCCGAAGAGTTTGCAAAAAACTATTCAAAAGGGATTTTGCCATTTGAAGAGTATAAAAACGATTTTAAAAACATACTCAAAACCATAGAGGATAGGATATGAGTAAGGAACTTGTAATAATAAGCGGAAAAGGTGGAACGGGCAAAACAACCCTAACATCGAGTTTTGCATATTTAATGAAGGATAAGATTATTGTAGATGCCGACGCCGATGCCGCTGATATGTATATTTTGATGAAGCCTGATGTTAAGAAAAAAGAATTATTTAAAGGCAATATGCCGGCAAGGATAGATACAGAAAAATGCACAAAATGCGATATATGTAAGCAGTTGTGTAGATTTGATGCCATAAGTATTAACGACGAAGGAAATTATGTTGTAAATGAGATAAAGTGCGACGCTTGTGATTTGTGTAGAATAGCCTGTCCGGCAGATGCCATAGAGATGGTCGAAACCATAAGCGGCGAATGGTATGAGTCTGAAACGAAATACGGCATTATGGTTCACGCAAAACTGTATCCCGGTGCGGAAAACTCAGGCAACCTGGTTACCATGGTAAAACACAGGGCTCATATCTTAAGCGAAGAGAAGAATATACCGTATATATTGGTTGATGGTTCACCCGGCATTGGGTGTCCTGTCATATCTACTATATCGGGTGCGGATTTTGTCGTGATAATAACCGAACCCACTCAATCAGGATTGCACGATTTGGAAAGAGTAAAAAAATTGTGCGATTCGTTTAAGGTAAAGACAGGTGTAGTTGTCAATAAGTATGATTTAAATGAAGAAGTGTCCAACAAAATAAAGTCATTTAGCGAAGAAAACGGTAGTGTTTTTTTGGGAGTTATACCTTTCGACAAGTCGGTATCAAAAGCAATCGTCAATGAAGAAATACCCTATGTTGCCTGTGATTCTATTAAAAAACCGATAGACGAAATATTTAATAAAGCCATGGAGAGCCTATGAGCATAAAAGAGCAGGTGTTGGAGAAATTAAAAAGCGTTTACGACCCTGAATTGAAGCAGGATGTTGTAACGTTAAAATTGGTTTATGATTTGAATGTAGATGAAGAAAACGGTGTTGTGGGAATAACATTTAAACCAACGGTAGAAAATTGCCCTGTGGGATTGCAGTTGTCCATAGCCATCAAAAAGGCAATTTTATCGGTTGAAGGCGTAAAAAAAGCCAACGTTAAGGTTGAAAATTTTATCTGGGCAAAGGAAGCCGAAGAATTTTTAAAAGCTTTGGATAACGACTAAAACTAAAGCGCCCTTCTAACGGGCGCTTATTTATGTTTTTGTCTGGTAAGTTTACCATTTCATACTTACAACAGAAAAAAATAACAAGCTGAAATTGAATATTTAAAAATAAAGATGCTACTCTCAATGCAGCAAAGAAAAGACAGGATAAAACATCTCAGCAACAAACAGCCCTAAGAAAACTATAGACCACATCTCCATATGAATCATATTTTATGCCTTTCTATCGTATCTAAAAGAAAGTTTATTACAAAATCCTGTTCTTTTTCAGTTAGTTTTGGATACATAGGTATTGATACGGCTTGTTTGTAGTATGTTTCGGTATTTTCTAAATTTAACCCACCGTAACCTAATTTTACGTAGTAGGGCTGTTTATATATTGGTATGTAATGAACCTGAAAGCCTATATTATTGTCTTTTGCCATATAAAACAGCTCAGCTTTTGTTATTGATAAAAGTGAAAAATCAATCATTACTACATACAGATGATATGACGAGTTTTTTCTGTATGTGTATAAAGGCTTAATTATGTCGTTATCTTTCAAGGCTTTGTCGTATCTATCAGCCAAATATCTTCTTTTTTTTAGAAAACCGTTTAGTTTGTCAAATTGAGAGATGCCTAAGGCGCATTGGAAATCTGTAATACGATAGTTGAAACCCAATTGCTGCATCTCATAATACCACGGATTTTTATTGCCTTTTTCATCAAACGCCAACTTAATATTCTCAAAATTATCTTTAACGACGCCGTGATTTCTTAAGGAAAGCAGCTTTTTATATATACGTTCATCGTTTGTTGTAACGGCTCCGCCTTCTCCTGTTGTTATATGTTTGACTGGATGAAAAGACAGTGTAGACATATCAGAGTTTTTACAACTGCCGGCTTTTACCCTATCTTCATAAGCTCCAAGTGAGTGGGAGCAGTCTTCAAGTATTTTTACGTTGAAATTTTCTTTTATATATTCGAGCTTTTTTTGTTCAACTGGGTTTCCTGAAAAATGGACAACATATATCGCTTTTATGCTTTGTTCTTTTTCAAGTATTTTTATACATTCATCCAAATTTATATTGCCGTCTTTATTTATATCAACAAAAATCGGTGTTGCTTGAGCGTATAAGATAGCGTTGGATGTTGCTAAAAAACTGTTTGGTGTAGTTAAAACCCTATCTCCTTTATTTAAAATAGACAAGGAAGATATATGCAAAGCGGCTGTTCCGCTTGAAGTGGCAACAGCAAACTTGCATCCGCACTCTTTGCAAATCCGCTTTTCAAATTCTTCGATTTTGGGTCCTGTTGTAATGAAATCGTCGTTTAGAATCTCTATAACACGCTCTATATCGTCTTTTTCTATCCACTGTTTTCCGTATGGAATAAAACTGCTCATAACACCACCTAATAAAGTTTAACACACGCATCTATTTTTTTCCACAGATAAAGTAAATAAAAAATTATATTTAGTTTTTAGGCTGTAATTGATATTATTTTACCATAAATCGATTTATACTATGCTATTATCCTATATTTTAACTTGAATTTTTACCAAAATGGTATATTGTTAGCACTCGAAAGCAGTGAGTGCTAACAAAAAATTTGAAGGAGGGTTGGAGATGGCATTTAAACCTTTAATGGATAGGGTTTTAGCAGAGTTGGTAGAAGAGGAGCAGAAAACAGAATCCGGTTTGATTATCCCAGATACAGCAAAAGAGAAACCTCAGCAGGCAAAGGTAGTTGAAGTTGGAGACGATGTTGAGCTTGTATCAAAGGGCGATTTAGTAGTATTTGAAAAGTATGCTGGAAACGAGATTAAGATTGACGACAAAAATTATGTAATTCTCAAAGAAGATGAAATACTCGGTAAATTTGTATAGGAGGTAAATGGGTATGACTGCAAAGGTATTAGAATTTGGAGATAGTGCAAGAGAATATATCCTAAAGGGTGTTAATAAATTAGCTGACGCTGTTGCTGTAACAATGGGTCCAAGAGGTAGAAACGTAGTAATCGACAGGAAATTTGGAAGCCCAACAATCACAAAAGACGGCGTTACGGTTGCAAGAGAGGTAGAGCTTTCAGATCCTTATGAAAATATGGGTGCTCAGCTTGTTAAAGAAGTAGCATCAAAAACATCCGATATAGCTGGTGACGGAACAACAACAGCAACCGTATTGGCAAGAGCAATTTACAGAGAAGGTTTAAGAAATGTAACAGCTGGTGCAAATCCTATAGAAATTAAAAGAGGAATTGACAAAGCCGTTATTAAGGTTGTTGAAGAACTCAAAAAAATCTCCAAAGATGTTACAGATAAAAAGCAGATTGCGGAAGTTGGAACAATATCTGCAAACAATGAATCAGAAATCGGAAACATCATTGCCGAAGCAATGGATAAGGTTGGCAAAAACGGCGTTATCACCGTAGAAGAAGCAAAATCAATGGAAACAACTCTTGAAGTTGTTGAAGGTATGAGATTTGATAGAGGATACCTATCTCCATACTTTGTAACAAATACGGATAAGATGGTTGCTGAGCTTGATGAGCCCTTCATCGTTATAACAGACAAAAAAGTCAGCTCTATGCAGGAATTCTTACCGCTTGTAGAAAAAATAGTAAAAACGGGCAAACCATTCATAGTTATAGCAGAAGAAGTAGAAGGCGAAGCTTTGGCAACTCTTGTTGTAAACAAGATAAGAGGAACAATCTCCTGTGTTGCGGTTAAAGCACCTGGATTCGGCGACAGAAGAAAAGAGATGTTGAGAGATATCGCTATTCTAACAGGCGGTCAGGTAATTAGTGAAGAAACAGGAATGAAGCTTGATGCTGCAGATTTGTCTGTTTTGGGTAGAGCAAAGAAGGTAATAGTAGACAAAGAGAATACTACAATCGTTGACGGTCTTGGCTCAAAAGAAGATATAGAAGCAAGAATAGCTCAAATCGATGCTCAGATTGAGCAGTCCACAAGCGAATACGACAAAGAGAAATTAAGAGAAAGAAAAGCAAAATTGGCAGGCGGCGTTGCAATTATTAAGGTTGGAGCAGCTACAGAAACAGAGATGAAAGAGAAAAAAGCTAGGGTTGAAGATGCATTAAACGCTACAAAGGCTGCGGTTGAAGAAGGAATAGTGCCAGGCGGTGGAACGGCACTTTTGAGATGTCAGACGGCTTTGGATGATTTGAAAGGCGAAAATGAGGATCAGGATATTGGAGTAAAGATAATAAGAAAGGTTTTGGAAGAGCCTGCAAGAGTAATAGCAAGCAATGCTGGAGCTGAAGGTTCTATAATAGTGAATAAAGTAAGAGATAATAGTGATGCAAGTTATGGTTACGATGCAAGAAATGGCGAATTTGTAAATATGTTTGAAAAGGGTATCGTAGACCCAACAAAGGTTGAAAGAACAGCAATTCAAAACGCTGCATCTGTTGCAGGCTT
>JAMOQJ010000098.1 GCA_027064065.1 Desulfurellales bacterium | reverse complement strand
CTTCAAGTGTAACAATAGGAATATTAAACGCATCGCAGAACCTTATAAATCTCGAAGCCTTTATTGCGGCTTTGTAATCCAAAGCTCCAGCAAAGAATTGAGGCTGATTAGCCACTATACCTACAGATCTTCCGTTTAATCTCGCAAAACCAACAATCATATTCTTTGCGTAATTTTCTTGAATTTCAAAGAAATAACCATCGTCTACAACCAATTTAATCAAGTCTTTCATGTTGTAAGGTTTGTTAGGATCGGAAGGAATTAAATCATAAATAGACTCTTCTCTTCTGTTGGCTGGGTCGTCTGTAGGCTGGTATGGCGGATCTTCCATATTGTTTTGAGGAATGAACTGCAACAACTCTTTTACTATCATTAATGCATCTTCGTCATTTTCAGCAGCAAAGTGTGCGACCTGAGTTTTCGTTGTGTGGGCATCAGCTCCACCAAGCTCCTCTTTTGTTATCTCTTCGCCGGTAACGGCTTTGATAACATCAGGACCCGTAATAAACATAAAGCTTGTATTTTTAACCATTATGGTAAAGTCTGTAACGGCAGGAGAATAAACAGCACCACCCGCTGTTGGTCCCATAATAACTGAAATTTGAGGCACAACCCCTGAAGCCATAACGTTTCTTAGGAAAATATCGGCATAACCTGCAAGTGATTCAACACCTTCCTGAATTCTTGCACCACCTGAGTCATTAAGACCAATAACGGGAGCACCTGTTTTCATAGCCAAATCCATTATTTTGCAAATCTTTTTTGCAAAAGCACCAGATAGAGAACCACCAAATACGGTAAAGTCCTGACTAAAGATATAAACCAATCTTCCATCAATCGTTCCGTATCCCGTTACAACGCCGTCACCGAGTATTTTTTGTTTATCCATTCCGAAATCTTGACATCTGTGTGTAACAAATTTGTCAAATTCAACAAAGCTGCCTTCATCAAGCAGTAGTTTAATTCTTTCTCTTGCAGTTAATTTGCCCTGAGCATGCTGTTTTTCTATTCTTTTTTCTCCACCACCAAGCTCAGCCTGTGCTTCCAACTCTTTGAGCTTCTCTAACTTGTCGCGCATGTTCGCCCTCCTATATAGTAATTAACTTATAATTTCATAGTAAATATACAAAAAACAATTTAAAGTGTCAATAAATTTATTTAACTATTTCTTTATTGTTTACCTTGTTTATTAACAATATTAACACACATTAATTGTAAAGGTTTATTATTCCATCATTTGACAAAAATAATTGGATATAATATTATTTTATTATGTATCTAAAATGATAATATATATATCTTTTTCTTGGCAGGCTTCTATCTTTTCTATTAATCCGCCACTTTGACCGCTATTTTTTGTTACAATGCAATCTATACAAAATTCTTCAATTATAGTTTTATTAAAATTAACAGAAAACGGTCCTTGCACAGCAATTATACGATTGTAGTCTATCCCTATGTTTCTGCATTTTTTGATGGATTCTTCAAAAGGCAAAACCCTGAAATATCCAATATCCTTAAATTCTTTAAACAGCTCTATGTTTTTCGAGCCAATACTGAAGAGGATTCTTGAACAGTTTGTTTTTAAAAAATCGGTAACGTCTTTAGTATTATCAAAAAAAACAGCTTTTTCGTAATTTACGTCTTTTCTATTCATAATTGAACGCTTTTTGTCTATGTATGTTATATTAAGCGATTTTGAAACGGATTTTGCTATTGTTGTTATTGTTTTTGCATAAGGGTGCGTAGTATCAATTATCTTTGTGATGTTGTGCTTTACTATAAATTTCTTTAGACTATCCTTATCGAATCTTATCTTAACTACTCTATCGCGATAGAGTTTTGAAAATGTTACATATCCGTAATGGGTGGCAACACTTATTATATATTCCTTATCTATGGTTTTGACGACCTTATGCGTATCGGATGTTCCACCCAAAATTAGAATCATAACTCTTTGCAGGCAAGTTTCATTAAAGCTCTAAAAGCGCTTGCAGCCACTGCGCTTCCGCCTTTTGTTCCAATGTTGGTAATGTAGTTTAAGTTGGATTTAAGCAAAAGTTCTTTTGAGTATGCTGCATCAACAAATCCAACAGGAAAAGCCACAATAAAGGACGGCTTCAACAATCCGCTTTTGTTTAAATTTATAATCTCCAAAAGCGCCGTAGGCGCATTGCCTATAACAAAAATTATTTTATCAAAATGCTTATTTGCATAAATAATAGAGCTTTCTGCTTTTGTTTTATTGTATTTAGTCGCAAAATCAGAAACAAATTTGTCCCTTATAAAACAATAAAGATTCAAGTTGCATTTTTTAGCAAACTCTTCGGTTATACCAGCCCTTACCATATTTACATCACAAACCACATTCCAATGTTCTTTAATTGCATTTACACCTACATCCACAGCGTCATTGGAAAATCTAATTAATTTTGCAAATTCAAAATCCCCCGACGCATGTATAACCCTTTTTGCAATTTGCTTTTGAGACTCATTAAATTTGCTTAAATCAACATTTTTTTCTATTATCTCGAAGCTCTTCTTTTCTATATTTAAGCCCTTCATTTTTTTATTACCGCAAGCGAGAGATATGCATCTTTAATATTCTGCACATCATCTTCCAAAAGATTGACTATCCTTTCATCTTCCATATACAGCTTAATACCCAAATAAGCGTAGCTTGGTTTAATACGCCTTACAATTTCCATAAGATTTTCAATCCTATTTCCCACTTTTAATATGGCCACAGAATCAACTATATCAAAAGCAGAAACTATCTTATCAACGCCTTTTGACATCTCCATGACCGCAAAACTTTCTCCCTTTAAAACCAAAGGCTGGGCTATCCTGTTTGCAAGACTTATAAACGACGCAATGCCGGGTATTATTTCAAATGGTATGTTTTTATTTTTTAATCGTTCGGATAGATAATTAAACGTGCTGTATATCGATACATCACCTATCGTTACATAAGATACCTGTTTTTTGTTTAAAAAAGCTTTTTCTATAAATTCGGCTTCTTCATCATAAACCTTTTTAAGTTCTTGTTCGTTGTTTGTTGTAGGAAAATAAAACATTTTTATTTTATCTTCACCTACAAAGTCTTTTATTATATTCAAGGCTACACTTCTTTTTGATTTTTTGGATTGCGGAGTTATCACTATATCACTATTTTTTATAGCATTTAAAGCATTAAGCGTCAAAAGCCCGCTATCTCCCACGCCAAGACCTATTACATAAACCCTATTTTCCATACAATTCCTCTTTCAGATAAGAATAGTTTACTATATCTCCTATTACAACAATAGCTGGTGAACTCAGTGTATCGCTATATCTATCCACTTCATCCAATTTGAAAAAAACAAATCGCTCATCATCAAAGCCCAAAGACATACCTATCGCAACAGGCGTTTCTTTATCCATTCCATATTTTATCAAAAGTTTTGATATTGTAGAAAGATTTTTTATACCCATATAAATAACCACTGTCATATTTAGCTTTACTATCGATTCCCAATCGTAACAATTTTTTATATTATACTCTTTATCGTGTCCTGTTATGAATATAACTCCATTTGATACGTTGCGCGATGTTAATGGCATTTTAAGCTTCTCACACATAATCGATGCAGATGTTACACCTGAAATCCATTCAACTTGAGCCGATAAAGACTTTGCAATATCCACTTCTTCTTTGACTCTTGAGAAAAAAGCAACATCACCGCCCTTCAGCCTTGCCACCTTTAGCCCTTCTTTTAAATACCTTTCTATAAGTTCGTTTATCTGTTGCTGGTTTGTGTGCTTGGAATATGGCGTTTTCCCAACATAAATTTTTTTTGCATTTGTAAGGGTTAAAAGTTTTTTATCGATAAGCCTATCGTATAATACAACATCACACTCTTTAAGCGCTTCCATACCTTTTATGCTTATCAGTTCATATTTAGGCGGAGCCGATATTATAAATAGCTTAGCGGGCATTTTGACTCCACTTTAAAAACAATTTATTTAAAAACAGCACACTCTTAAATGATACGGTATTGCTTCTTAAAAACATATCTTGGTCAACCTGTACATCTAACATTTTTAACTTTTTAAACAAAGCCCTTTTTTTTGGATCGGTTGGGTTTTTATTCATAGGACCAACTTCATATAGATAAATATCCGGATTTATAAAAACTATTTTCTCAGGCGAAATTCTAACAAAGTATCTATTTGATGTGATTGCGTTTGAGCCGCCTGCTTTTTCTATTATGTCGTTTATTATGGATTTCTTTCCGGCTACAATGTATGGCGTTTCCATAACTTCAAAGACCACCTTCGGTTTTTTTTCTATGTTTTTTACTTGTTGCAGCATATTATTTAAGGATGTTATCAAGTTTATCGCTTCTTTTTCTTTGTTAAACATCTTTCCTATTGCTCTTATATTTTTTTCTATGCCTTCAAGTGTTTGCGGGTTGTATGCGTATATCTTGGCATGTTGAAACATAGACGCATTGATGTTGTTTTTTCTTTTTACAACAATCAAATCAGGATTTAGAGACTTTATAATTTCTATGTTTGGCCTTAGGTGTGTTCCCACCCTTTTTGCCTTTTTAAAGAGTTTTATGTGTTTTGTAATACCCACAACCTTATAGTCCAAATTCAGTTTATGAAATATATCCGCAGCATCAGGCGCAAGTATAACAATTCTATCAAAAGCCAAAGAAACGTTACACAAATAAAAAACGAGCATTACAGACATTAGAGTCAACTTCATAAGCCTCATCTACAATCTCCTTATCTATTCTATCTGTTTTATCGTTAAATATAATTTTTCCTTTTTTTAAAATTACAATCCTATCAAAAAAAGCTATAGCCAAGTTTATATCGTGCACCGATGCTATAATTGTTTTTTTATTTTCTTTTAAATATTTCAAGATATGCAGAGAGTGTTTTATATCCATATTTGCAAACGGTTCGTCCAAAATATCTATCTTGGCATTTTGGTTTATGGTTTTTGCTATCATAACCCTTCTTTTTTCTCCGCCTGAAAGTTCGTGGTAGCCTTTTGTTTTTAGGTGTTCCAAATCGAACGTGGATATAATATGCTCGGTTTGTTTGTAGTCATCCATTGTAAAAATCGACTCGGTTTGTGCGTATCTTCCATACAAAACAGCATTAAAAACATCCATACTGAACAACACATCGCTAAATTGAGGCAAAAACGATATCATTTTAGCCTTTTCTTTACCTTTGTAATAAGAAACAGGCTTGGAACATAGATATACACTGCCATTTTGAATTGGCATATTGCCGCTTATAGCCAAAAGAAGCGTGGTTTTGCCGCTTCCGTTTTCTCCTAAGATGGCAACCTTTTCTTCTTTATTTATAGAGAGCTTGTCGCAGCGCAATTTAAAATCACCCTGTTCTATTGTTAAATTTTTTATTTCTATTTCAGCCATACCACATAGCATTTCTTTTTTTTAACAAAAGATAAAAGAAAAAAGCTCCGCCTATAACCGATGTCAATATGCCAATAGGCAACTCTTCCGAAGAAGGAATAATGATTCTCGATAGAATATCAGATAAAAGCACAATCATACCACCCAAAATCGATGCCGTTACCGCAACACGTTTTATTTCGTATCCAACAATAGCTCTTGATATATGCGGCACAATTAATCCTACAAACGGAATAATGCCTGAAACACTTACCGATAAAGCCACAAGAATAGCCGACACCAAATAAGAAAAGTTTTTTATAAATACCACGTTTATACCCATAGCTGAAGATGTGATATTATCGAAAGAAAATATGTTTAGTTGAACAGAAAATCTTAAAAAAAAGTATAAAGCCAAGAAAAATACAACACAGACAATAAAAACTTTTTGATAGCTTACATTAAAAAAACCGCCCATTAACCAAAACACAATGCCGCCAACGCTTTCTTCAAAAAAATATTTAAGAAAGCCTATGATAGATGTCGCAACAATATTCAATACAATACCTGCAAGTATCAATGTTGAATAGTCCTGAGAGTTTTTTGTCATACTTATCGTTGTAAAAATACCTATCAGCCCAAAAATAATAGCCGAAACAGGAATAAACACCGAAGACAATCCGATAGATATAGCCAATACCGCACCCAGCGCTGCGCTTGATGCAACACCAGTTGTAAATCCGTCAGCTAAGGGATTTCTCAATATTAGCTGCAAAATAGAGCCGCTCAAACCCAACGAAGCGCCAACAAATAGAGCTTCAAGCGAGCGGGGCAATCTGTAATCCAATATAATACCCCGCTCTACTTTTGTTATATCGAAAATATTTATATAAACAGAGCCTACGAATATACTTAATATAAAAACCAAAACACAAGCTACAATAAGCGCTGCTATAAAAATTGCAAATGACGGTTTTTTAACAATCATTTAAGCGTTATGCCGTTATCCTTTGCTACCTGTTTTATGTGGTTTATATATATATCAACCCAAGCGTTATTCTCTCCAAGTCCATGTATATAACAGAGAACCTTTATACCAGCTTTTTTAAAGGTTTCTACCCATGAATCCTTTTCGCTTCCGCACATATCGTTGTTTGCGTGGTCTCCAGCAACTACCATTAAAGGCTTTAGAACAACCTTTTTAACATTTGCCTGCTTAACAGCCTTGAGCGTATCGTCCAATGACGGATAACCTTCAACCGTTCCGACAAATATCTTGTCAGTTTTATACATACTCCTTAGCTCTTTTTGCAGTTCGGCATAGGCACCCGTTGAAAAATGTTCGTTGCCGTGTCCCATATAAACCAAAGCGGCATTGTGTTTTTTTGCATACTCTATATCACTCTTAAGGGCTTTTGCGGCTATTTTGATATCTTCGTGATAATCATATTTCCAAACGTTTCTTCCTAAAGCCGGTCTTCCTACTACAAGTTTTTTAAACGGCATATATTTTTTCTTCATTGTTTTGATGGCATTCAATCCGTTTACGTATGATAAAACGTCGTGAAATTCCTCACCGTCGTAAACATGCGTAGGCTGAACTATTATTGTTTTGTATCCTTCGTCTTGCAAATCGGCTATTGTTGCAAGCGGTCCTTTTACATATAAAAATTCTTTAGCATCCTTGTATTTTGATAAGAACTTTTTATCATGCTGTCTTTTGTGCCAAATATGCCTTATAATATTGGACGTAAAAGCAAAAACAACCTTTTCTTGGCTAAAAGCCTTTTGTACCCTGTTTTTTACATTTTCGATATCAACAAAAGCCGAAGGGTAGGTTGTGCCGAAATCGGCAAGCACTATTGCAACCTTATCCTTATGCGTTGAGTGAGAAAATGCCGGATTGGAAAACCCAACCAATATAAGCACACTTAACAAAATACCCAAAAAACGTTTCATAAAGCACCTCCCAAAAAATCTAAAATCCATTCGTTCTTCTTTGAAAAACAAAAGTGGGTATAGCTGGCTAATGCACTGTTTTTTAAAAACCCATCAAAGCGTTCTTCGTTTGTTGTTAATTTTTTTATTTTGAAAATGTAAGGCTCTTTTACGTTTGTTAGGTATGAATAGTGAAATTCATGACCTATGCCATTTATGCCTTTTAATCTGCCCAACCCTTCAACATATACATAACCAAGAGCGCTTCTTTTTTTAGACATTCTACATTCTGCGTCAAATACACCGCAAAACTTATAAAATTTGCCGTCTT
>JAMOQJ010000097.1 GCA_027064065.1 Desulfurellales bacterium | reverse complement strand
AGTAAATCGCAGCAATCTTGTAATTTTCATCTTCAATCCAGCTGTCGAGAAATTGGATACCTTCTTTTGCAAATATGTATTCATAGACGCCTGTTACATTCTTTGTAGGTATGTTATCTTTTAAGAAGTGATACTTTTGATTGTATAGATTGAGTGGTTTATTTACTCCACTAAATACGATAATGGGCTTTGCTTTTCCAAGAAAATAATCCAGTGCTACCTTAAATGCCACATCGTCAATGGTTATCAATACATCGCAAGAGAAAGCCTTTATTGAAGAGACCGCCTTTTTAATTCTTAAGTTAAGCTGTTTTTTGTCCAAGTGTCTGCTGTCAATCCAGAAGCTTTTTAGGGTAAAGTTATTCAATAGATTTAGGCGCAAAACATCAACCACGCCTTTGTATTGCTGTCCGCCACACACATCCATTTTATCATAAGATGATAGAATAAAGATTTTAGGTTTACTATAGGCAGAAGTGGCAATAAAAACTAAAAGAAAAATTATATAAAAAGCACGTTTCCACATACTACGATATTCTATTAAAATCATATTTTTGTCAAGAAAAAATTTGTAGACTGCAGTAGCTCATTAGCATATTTTTTAATGTTGCCTTCAATTTTGTATAAACAATAAAAAAGCTTCAGATTGAATTATTTATTGAAAAGCTCTATTGTTTTCTTTATTAAATTCCGCTATTGATTTTTTATAAATTTTTGTTGCACATTTCTTTTGATTTGATGTGTATTTTTTTATTGACATATTATATTTTTCATATATAATCCGTTTTCGCTTGACGCTGGCGTAGCTCAATCGGTAGAGCAGCTGACTTGTAATCAGCAGGTTGGGGGTTCAAGTCCCTTCGCCAGCTCCATTTATGGAGAGGTTCCCGAGCGGTCAAAGGGAGCAGACTGTAAATCTGCCGGCTTTCGCCTTCGGAGGTTCGAGTCCTCCCCTCTCCACCATTAAATCTTTGCGAGAGCGGGAATAGCTCAGTTGGCTAGAGCGTCAGCCTTCCAAGCTGAGGGTCGCGGGTTCGAGTCCCGTTTCCCGCTCCATTTTTATTTTTAGGGTTGCCCATGTAGCTCAGCCGGTAGAGCACTTCCTTGGTAAGGAAGAGGTCGGCGGTTCGAGCCCGCTCGTGGGCTCCATAAAACAATAAGGAGGCCTTTTATGGGAAAGGAAAAATATGTCAGAACCAAACCACACGTTAATATCGGTACAATAGGTCACGTTGACCATGGTAAAACAACCCTAACAGCAGCTATAACAAAGGTATTGGCATCTAAGGGCTCTGCAGAGTTTAAGGATTACAACGATATAGATAACGCACCTGAAGAAAAAGAAAGAGGCGTTACAATAAATACCGCTCACGTTGAGTATGAAACAGATAAACGCCACTATGCACACGTTGACTGCCCTGGGCATGCCGACTACATCAAAAACATGATTACAGGTGCAGCTCAGATGGACGGTGCTATACTTGTTGTATCAGCAGCAGACGGTCCAATGCCACAAACAAGAGAACACATCCTTCTTGCAAGACAGGTTGGCGTTCCATACATAGTAGTATTCCTAAATAAGGTAGATATGGTTGACGACGAAGAGTTGGTTGACCTTGTAGAGATGGAAGTTAGAGAACTTCTATCCAAATATGAATTCCCAGGTGATGATATCCCAGTAATAAGAGGAAGTGCTCTAAAAGCACTTGAGACTCCTGATGGACAGGAAAACGAATGGACAAAAGCAATAGAAGAGCTTATGGATGCTGTTGATGAATACATACCTACACCTGACCGTGATGCAGACAAACCATTCCTAATGCCAATCGAAGATATCTTCACAATCTCAGGAAGAGGAACAGTTGTAACAGGTAGAGTTGAAAGAGGCGTAATCAAAGCAGGCGACGAAGTAGAAATAGTAGGCTTCAGAGAAACGAGAAAAACAGTTGCTACATCCTTAGAGATGTTCAGAAAGATACTTGATGATGCAATGGCTGGAGACAACGTAGGAGTTCTTTTAAGAGGGATAAAGAAGGAAGAAGTAGAAAGAGGAATGGTTTTAGCAAAACCAGGCTCTATTACTCCTCACACAAAATTCAAAGCTCAGGTTTACGTTCTAACAAAGGACGAAGGCGGAAGACACACACCTTTCTTTGATGGCTACAGACCTCAATTCTACGTTAGAACTACAGACGTAACAGGAACGGTAAAGCTCCCAGAAGGCGTAGAGATGGTTATGCCGGGAGATAATGTTGAAATGACAGTTGAACTCATAGCACCTGTAGCATTAGAGAAAGAGACACGCTTTGCTATCAGAGAAGGCGGAAGAACTGTTGGTGCTGGTGTTATCACAGAGATAATAGAGTAAGAGGGGTTTAGTAATGCGTGAAATGGTAACGTTGGCTTGCAGCGAATGTAAAAGAAAGAACTATACCAGCACAAGGGATAAAAAACAGAACAAGGAAAAACTTGAATTAAGAAAATATTGTCCTTATTGTAAGAAACATACTTTACATAAAGAGGTGAAATAGGATAGGCCAGTAGCTCCAATTGGTAGAGCGGCGGTCTCCAAAACCGCATGTTGGGGGTTCGAGTCCTCCCTGGCCTGCCATTAAATTATTATGAAAAAGTTTTTAAGTTTTTTAGAAGAAGTCAAGATAGAATTTAAAAAGGTTGTTTGGGCCGGTAAGAAAGAAGTTACTTCAGCGACTATATCGGTTTTAGCTTTTAGTATTATAGTAGCTGTCATTTTGAGTGTGCTTGATTACTTTCTTTCGATAGGCCTTCAATCTTTGTTTAAATAAATTTATACTTCAAAAAGAGAGATATAATGAGCGAATTTAAGTGGTATGCCCTTCATACGCAGGTTGGATATGAAGAAAAGGTTAAATCTATGTTAAAAAACAAAATAGAGAATGAAGGGCTTGAAGATGATATAGAAGATATTTTTGTTCCATTCGAAGAAGTTATAGAGATAAAGAAAAACAACAAGAAAGAAATGGTTAGAAAGTGTTTGTATCCAAGTTATGTTTTTATAAAAGCCAAGATGAGTGATAAATTATACAACATAGTTAAAAGAATGTCTTTTGTGTCTGGCTTTGTGGGCTACAAGAATCAGCCCGTTCCATTGGATGATAAAGAAGTAGACGATATATTCAAAAAAATCGAAACATCTAAAGAATCTCCAAGGCTATCTGTATCGTTTGAAGCTGGAGAAAGTGTTAGGGTTTTGGATGGTCCTTTTGCCAATTTTACCGGTACGATAGAGGAAGTGGATGTAGACAAAGGAAGGTTAAGGATATTGATAAGCATATTCGGTAGGTCTACTCCTGTTGAGTTAAACTATAACCAAGTAGAAAAAGTTGAAGAATAGAAGGAGTTTTTAAATGGCTAAAGAGTTTATGGCGCAGATTAAACTTCAAATAGAAGCAGGGAAAGCATCTCCTGCACCGCCTGTTGGTCCTGCATTGGGTCAGCATGGGGTTAATATAATGGATTTCGTTAAGAAGTTTAATGATGCAACAAAGGATAAAAACGACATAATACCTGTAATTATAACCGTTTACAAAGACAGATCTTTTGATTTTATAACAAAAACACCGCCTGCAAGCTCTTTGATTAAGAAGGCTTTGGGTATTGAAAAGGGCTCAAGCGATGCAGCAAGACAGAAGGTAGGAAAGCTATCGAAAGAGAAATTGGAAGATATAGCAAAGATTAAAATGCCTGACTTGAATACAAACGATGTACATCAGGCTATGAAAATCATAGCTGGAACGGCTGTGAATATGGGCGTTGAGGTAGAAGAGTTTTAAAAATATATTTACCACACCGTTAAAGGTTAGTGGGAGCTAAAAGGAGATTTAGCGATGGCAAAAAGAGGAAAGAAATATTTAGAAGCGCTGAAGAAGTATGATTATTTGAAAGAGTATGACTTGGACAAAGCTATTTCTATTTTGAAAGAGATTGCCTTTGCCAAGTATGACGAAACCGTAGAAGTTCACATGAGACTTGGAGTGGACCCGAAGCATTCCGATCAGGTTGTTAGAGGTTCTGTTTCATTACCAAACGGAACTGGAAAATCTGTAAAGGTATTGGTTTTTGCAAAGGGTGAAAAGCTCTCAGAAGCAGAGAATGCGGGCGCTGATTATGTAGGCGGAGAAGACTTAGCAGAGAAGATTACAAAAGAAGGATGGCTTGATTTTGATAAGGTGATTGCAACACCCGATATGATGGGTATAGTTGGTAAGTTGGGTAAGGTTTTAGGACCAAGAGGTCTAATGCCAAACCCAAAAGTCGGAACAGTAACATTCGATGTGGCAGATGCGGTAAAAAGAGCAAAAGCTGGTGAGATTGAATTTAGGGTTGATAAAACAGCAAACATTCATGCGGGTGTCGGCAAGAAATCTTTTGAAGATGAGAAACTAAAAGAAAATATACTTGCTCTATACGATGCTATTATTAAAGCTAAGCCTGCTGCAAGCAAGGGAAGATATATAAAATCGTTTTATATAGCAACAAGCCATTCACCAAGTGTTAAGATTGATGCGCAATCAATACAGCGTTAATATATAAAAATTTAGAGGTCAAAGACTGCGGGTAGCCTTTTGGTTTTAAATTATGCCTGCACGAGGCTTGAATAGTTTTTGGCCCGCCTAAGAAAGGAGGGATGTATTGAGAAGAGAGAGAAAGTTAGAACTATCAGAAAAACTTGCTGAGCAGCTACAAGATGCCGTCGCAATTATAGTTACAGACTATACAGGCTTGACGGTTAAAGAGATGGAAGATATTAGAAACAGCGTTAAGGAAATCGGCGCAACATTCAATGTTATTAAAAACAGTGTAGTTGCAAAAGCGATTGATGGTAGTCAATGGGAGTCTCTCAAGGAGCACCTGAAGGGTACGAATGCCTATGCTTTGAGCTTTGATGACCCTGCGGCATTAGCAAAGGTTTTGGTTGCTAAAGCTAAAGAGTATAATAAGCTTAAAGTGAAGGTCGGTTCTTTGGATGGCAGCATTGTTGATGCACAACAGATTGAAGCCCTAAGCAAGCTACCACCAAAAGAGGTTTTGCTTGCTCAGTTGCTTGGCACTATGAAGGCTCCTGTTACGGGATTTGTCAATGTATTGGCAGGAAACATTAGGCAGCTTATGTATGTACTTAAGGCTATTGAAGAAAAAAAAGGAAATGAATAATAAGGGGGTTTTGTAAGATGGCAGATATTACAAAAGAGGATGTTATTGCTTTTATTGAAAATATGACAGTTGTTGAATTGTCTGAGTTTGTTAAAGAATTGGAAGATAAATTTGGTGTAAGCGCCGCTGCTCCTGTAGCAGCTGTTGCAGCAGCACCGGCAGCAGGCGCAGACGCAGGCGCAGCAGCTGCTGAGCAGACTGAATTTGATGTTGTTTTGAATAAAGCAGGTGATAAGAAGATTCAGGTAATTAAGGTTGTTAGAGAGATTACAGGATTAGGCTTGAAAGAAGCTAAAGCTTTGGTTGATGGAGCTCCGAAAGCTGTAAAAGAGAAGGTAAGCAAAGAGGAGGCAGAGCAGCTTAAGGCTAAACTTGAAGAAGCAGGCGCTGAAGTTGAGATTAAATAATTGCAATTTATAGTAGGTATAAGGGAAAGAGGCTATTAGTGTCTCTTTCCCTTTTTTTTCTAAAAAACATAATAAAGAAAAAACGAGGTGAATAATGGCTAAGCCTCTAAAGTTAGATTATAGATTGCGTGTTGATTTTAGCAAGGTAGATAAGATTTTGGATATTCCTGATTTGCTAAGATTGAATGTAGATTCCTTTAGAGAATTTTTAAATAAACACTCAAAAAGAGAAAAAAATCTGGATAGTGTACTCAAATCCATTTTTCCTATAGATGATATACACGGACGCTTAAGACTCGAGCTTATTGATTGGGAAGTAAGAGAGCCTAAATTTACACCTGATGAATGCAAAATAAAGGGTTTATCCTATACAGGTAATTTAACGATTAGGGTTAGATTGACATCTTGGGATTTAGATGAAGCAACGGGTGAAAAATTACAAGTAAGCGATGTTAAAGAACAGGATATATATGTTGGAGAGATTCCTTTAATAACTGACTCTGGTAGTTTTATTATAAATGGTGTAGAAAGGGTCATAGTGGGCCAACTTCATCGCTCTCCAGGTGTTATATTTAAAAAGGTGTCTGAGTTTGCAGGGAAGGGTCAGTTTTATGGCCAAATTATTCCTGAGCGCGGTAGTTGGGTTGAATTTGAGACTGACACAAAAGACATTCTATATACGAGAATAGACAGAAAGAAAAAATTTCCAGCTACCATATTGTTGCAGGCTTTAGGTTTTTTAGAAGAAGAAATACTGGATATTTTTTACGATAAACTACACATAAAGCTTGAAGATGGAAAGTTTTACGTAAAAGTAAACAAAAGCATTAGCGGTTTTAGAGTCGATGAAGACTTGGAGATTGGAGATGTCAAGGTTTCAGCTGGCAAAAAGATAACCACCAGGATTTTAAAAGCTTTGGAAGAAAATAATGTTGAATATGTGGCTATCAAGGAAACAGAACTGCAAGATAAGTATTCATCGTCAACCGTACAGATTGATGATGGTGATAATAGTGATGAGGATGCATCTTTACTATTAGATATAGGCAGTAAACTGGATAACGAACTGCTTGCTGCATTGAAACAGTATGATATAGAGTTTGATGTAATATATTCAAAGTTTAACGATTACTTGATTTTAAATACTCTTAAAGCCGGAAAAGATGTTTTGCGTAAAAAGAAGCTATATTCTACAGAAGAGTTTACGCTGGAAGAGCTTTCAAAGGTGTATATACACACCCTTATTAGGCCGGGTGAGCATACGTCTATTGAAGATGCCGAGAAGTTTTTTGACAGTTTGTTCTTTTCTCCCGAAAGGTTTGATATATCCTTGGAAGGAAGAATAAGGTTAAATGAGACTTTTGGTATAGACGTTCCTCACGAAGTAAGAACACTAACAAAGGATGATTTTATAGGTATTATAAATCAAATTGTTTTGCTTGAGAATGGTCAGGTGAGTCCTGATGACATAGACAGTTTATCAAATAGAAAAGTTAATCTTGTTGGCGAACAGCTATATAAAGAAGTAAGAAGCGGTCTTTTAAGGATGCAAAGACTCATAAAAGATAGAATGATTATGAGAGACCTTGAGAATTTAACGCCTTACGATATAATAAACACCAAACCTGTCTCTGTGGCAATTAAAGATTTTTTTGCTACCGGACAATTATCTCAATTTTTAGACCAAACAAATATTTTATCGGAAATATCTCATAAAAGAAGACTGTCGGCATTAGGTAGTGGTGGTCTAACAAGGGAAAGAGCAGGGTTTGAAGTAAGAGACGTTCATCCAACACATTACGGTAGAATTTGTCCGATAGAAACGCCTGAGGGTCCTAATATCGGTCTTATTTCATCCTTAGCTGTTTATGCAAGGATAAATGAGTTTGGATTTATAGAAACGCCGTATAGGATAGTGAAAAATGGTGTTGTTAGTAATGAAATTGTTTACCTTACAGCATCAAAAGAAAAGGGTCATGTCATAGCTCAGGCATCTGCTCCAATAGATAAAAACGGTGCTTTCATTAACGACTATGTTTCTGCAAGAAAAAGTGGAGAGTTTATCGTTGTTAAAAAAGACGAAGTGGATTTGATGGATGTTGCACCAAATCAGGTTACGTCGGTTGCTGCCGGTTTGATTCCTTTTTTGGAGCATGACGATGCTAATAGAGCTCTAATGGGTTCTAATATGCAACGTCAGGCTGTGCCTTTAATGAAACCCGAAGCTCCGCTCGTTGGAACCGGTATGGAATATGAAGCCGCAAAATACTCAAGGTATGCCATAATGGCAAAAAGAGCCGGTAGAGTTATAAGGGTTGATAAGAATATATACATTTCCGTGAAAACGGATAATGGATATGAGATAGATGAGTATGAATTAAAGAAATTTTTAAGGTCTAATCAAGATACATGCTTTTCTCAAGTGCCAATAGTTGATGTTGGTGATTGGGTTGAAGAAGGTCAGGTAATAGCAGATGGTCCTTCTATGGATAAGGGTGAGCTTGCTTTGGGTAAAAACCTTATTGTGGCATTTATTCCATGGAGAGGATACAATTATGAAGATGGAATAACGATATCCAGAAAAGTTGTTGAAGAGGATATGTATACCTCTATCCATATTAAAGAATTTAGCGTATATGTTAGAGATACAAAATTTGGACCAGAAGAAGTTACATCGGATGTTCCAAATGCGTCCAGTGAAACATTGAAGAATCTTGATAAAAACGGAATAGTGAGAATTGGTGCATATGTAAAGCCCGGTGATATTTTGGTTGGTAAGGTTACGCCAAAAGCTGAAACACACTATTCTCCCGAAGAAAAACTCCTAAGAGCTATATTTGGAGAAAAAGCCACCAATGTGTCGGACTCTTCTTTGAGAGTGCCGCCTGATGCCAGTGGCATAGTGCTCGATGTTCAAATATTGAGAAGAAGAGGTACGCCTAAGAATCCAAGAGAAAAAGAAATAATAGAATATGAAACTCAGAAGATGAAAAGAGAGCTTAACGATAAGCTTGAATTACTGAAAAAACTTAAAAAGCAGCAAATGGCGGAAACCATAGCAAAAAAGAAATTACAAAAAGATGTTAAGATAGGTTCAAAAACATATAAGGCAGGGCAGTCAGTAAAAACAGAAGAGCTTTTGAAATTGGATGATAAGGAATTAATAAGGCTGTTACCTAAAGATTTTGACCTTGATGAACTCAATACGCACTACAAGGTTATGGAAAAATCCATCAAGGATTATCATAACGATAAAATAAAAAATTTGGAAAAAGAAAGCGAGCTGCCACCCGGCGTTATGTCTGCTGTAAACGTTTATATAGCGACAAAAAGAAAATTGTCGGTTGGCGATAAGATGAGCGGTAGACACGGAAATAAGGGTGTTGTATCAAAAATATTACCAGCTCAAGATTTACCGTTTTTGGAAGATGGAACACCGGTTGATATTGTTTTAAATCCATTAGGTGTTCCATCAAGAATGAATATAGGTCAGATTATGGAAACACATCTTGGATGGCTATCTAAGGGTTTGGGTAAAAAGATTGATGAGCTTATAAGAGCAAATAAAAAAGATGCGTTGCGAGATTTGTTAAGGCGTGTGTTTAATTCCAAAGAAGCCGAAAAATTAATAGATTCTTTAAGCGATGAAGAGCTTGATAAATACTCTAAAGAGTGGGTAAATGGTGTGCATTTTGCAAACCCAGTTTTTGAAGGAGCTAAAGAAGACGATATAAAGTATCTGCAACAGCTATCCGATATAAAAATATTAAAGAGCGATTTGCGTGACGGTATAACGGGAGAGAAATTTTTGGAGCGTGTTGCTGTAGGTGTGATGTATGTCTTGAAATTACACCATTTAGTAGACGATAAGGTTCATGCCAGAAGCATTGGTCCATATTCGCTTGTTACCCAACAACCACTTGGCGGTAAAGCTCAATTTGGTGGTCAGCGTTTTGGAGAGATGGAAGTTTGGGCATTAGAAGGGTATGGAGCAAGTTATGCATTGCAAGAGATGCTAACTATAAAATCCGATGATGTCAGCGGAAGAAATAAAGCGTATCAGTCTATAACAAAAGGAAGACCTATCCCCTTAGGAGGAGTTCCCGAATCGTTTAACGTATTGGTAAAAGAGATGCAGGCATTATGCTTGGATGTTGAACTGCTGAAGGATATAAGAAGGAAATAGGGGGAATTTGAATGTTTACCGTATTGAAGAGTAAACCTAAATCATCCAAAGACTTTGATGCTATAAGAATAAAATTGGCTTCACCCGACAGGATAAGGCAGTGGAGTTATGGAGAAGTTAAAAAAGCCGAAACGATAAATTATAGAACATTTAAACCTGAAAGGGATGGGCTTTTTTGTGCAAAAATATTTGGTCCTATTAAGGACTATGAATGCTTATGCGGCAAGTATAAACGAATTAAGTATAAGGGTATAGTATGCGAAAAATGCGGCGTTGAAGTAACAGAATCAAAAGTTAGAAGAGAAAGAATGGGGCACATAGAGCTTGCAACTCCTGTAAGCCATATATGGTATTTACGCTCTGTTCCGAGTATTATGGCTTCTTTGCTTGACATTAAATTAAAAGATTTGGAAAGGGTTATATACTACGAATCTTATATAGTGGTGGAGAGTGAGGTTGAAGAGCTTCCCCCTAAAACGGTTTTAAATGAAATTGCATATAAGAAATATTATGAAGAGTATGGCATAAGATTTATGGCTGAGATGGGTGCTTCAGCTATACAAAAGCTTTTAAAGAAGATGGATTTGGACGGATTGATATATGAATTGAAAGAGGAATTGCTGTCAACCAAATCCGAAGCAAGAAGAAAAAAGATAACCAAGAGAATGAGGCTTGCTGAGCAATTTAAAAGAAGCGGAAACAAGCCAGAGTGGATGATATTGGAAGTTTTGCCGGTATTGCCACCCGATTTAAGACCGCTTGTTTCTTTAGAAGGCGGAAGATTTGCATCAAGCGATTTAAACGATTTGTATAGAAGGGTTATTAACAGAAATAACAGATTAAAAAGACTTATAGAGCTTGGAGCGCCTTCTATCATAATAAGAAATGAAAAAAGAATGTTGCAAGAAGCAGTCGATGCTTTGATAGATAATGGAAGAAGAAAGCAGGTTGTTAGAGCATCAAACAATAGACCTTTGAAATCTCTAAGCGAATCCATAAAAGGAAAAGAAGGAAGATTTAGAAGGAATTTGCTTGGAAAAAGGGTGGATTATTCTGGACGTTCCGTTATTGTTGCAGGTCCTGAGCTTAGAATGGACCAATGCGGTTTGCCTAAGATTATGGCTTTGGAATTGTTTAAACCTTTTATATTTAATCGTTTAATAGATGAAGGGTATGCTAGCACGCCGAAATCAGCAAAGAAAATGGTTGAAAGAAAAGAACCTGAAGTTTGGAATATACTTGAAGAAGTAGTGCAAGAGCATCCTATTTTGCTAAACAGAGCGCCAACATTGCATAGATTGTCGATACAGGCTTTTCATCCTGTTTTGACAGATGAAAAAGCAATTAGGCTTCATCCATTGGTCTGTCCTGCTTTCAATGCGGATTTTGACGGAGACCAGATGGCTGTTCACTTGCCTTTGAGTATAGAAGCCCGTCTTGAAGCTGAAACCATAATGCTTGCTACTGAAAATATTATATCTCCTGCTCACGGAAACCCAATAGCTATGCCGAGTCAGGATATGGTTTTGGGTATATACTATATGACAAAAAAGAGAGATGGTCAAAAAGGCGAGGGAATGATTTTTGCAAATATGGATGAAGTTAGAATTGCATATGAAAATAAAGTATGCGCCCTTAATGCAAAAATAAGATTAAGATATAAAAATGAACTCATTGATACTACAGTCGGCAGGGTGTTGTTTTATGAAATCATTCCTGAAGGTGTTCCTTTTAGCAGGATAAATAAGCTGTTTGTAAAGAAAGAATTAAACAAGTTTATCTCTTATCTTTATAGAAATTACGATTTACCAACCGTTGTTAGGTTTTTAGATGACGTAAAGGAATTAGGCTTTACTATGGCAAATAGGTCGGGCGCTTCTATATCGATAGAAGATATGATTGTGCCTAAAGAGAAAAAGGAAATTATAGCAAAGGCTGAAGAAGAAATTAGAAAGATTCATGACCAGTATAGGCAAGGATTGTTGACTGATTCCGAAAGGCACAACAGGTCTGTTGATATATGGAGTGCAACAACGGAGCGTATTGCAACTGCAATGATGAAACAGCTTGGCGGAGAGTATGACGAAAGCTTTAACTCTATTTTTATTATGGCACATTCCGGAGCGAGAGGTTCAGACCAACAGATGAGACAGCTTGCAGGAATGAGAGGTTTAATGGCAAAACCGTCTGGAGATATTATAGAAACGCCTATTAAATCAAATTTTAAGGAAGGTTTGACAGTTCTTGAATATTTTACATCTACTCACGGAGCAAGAAAAGGTCTTGCCGATACTGCCCTAAAGACGGCTAACGCCGGTTATTTGACAAGAAAACTGATAGATGTTGCTCAAGATGTAACCGTTACTATGGAAGATTGTGGAACAACAGAAGGTATTGATGTTACGGCTATTATGGTAAACGGCGAAGAGATAGAGTCTTTAGAAGATAGGATTTTAGGTAGAACTGCTGCAGAAGATATAATTAATCCGTTTACTAAAGAAGTGATTGTAAAAGACGGTGAAGAAATAGATGAAGAAAAGGTTGAGTTAATAACGGAAGCCGGTATCAAAAAAGTAAAAATATATTCTGTTTTAACATGCAAAGCCGAGCATGGTGTGTGTTCTAAGTGTTACGGAAGGAATTTGGGAAGAGGTGGCAGAGTTGAAGTCGGAGAGGCTATAGGAATAGTCGCCGCCCAATCAATTGGAGAGCCTGGAACTCAGTTGACATTGAGAACATTCCACGTTGGTGGTACGGCTTCAAAATCCAGTGATAAGGTTTCTGCAGAAACTAAAAGAGCAGGTATTGTTAAATATTTCAATCTTTCAACAGCTTTAAATTCAGACGGAGAGAAGGTTGTAATCTCAAGAAGAGATGCGGCGTTGCTTATAACAGAGCCTCAAATAGTTGCAAAAAAGGAAGCTGTTGTATCCGTAGAAGAAGATAAGCTTAACTATTATATAAAATTGTCCGAAGATGAGATATATGTAATTAAAAAGGTTAATGTAGTAAGCGATAATGATATTATGACAGGTGGTGCAAACGCCATAGGTAAGTATATTATTTCTGTATCTGATGGAGAAAAAGTGCCTCAATACGGCTTATTGGTAGAGAGAGTTTTGGAAGTATTTGATGTGCCTAAGAAGATACCGTATGCTTCAAAAATTTACGTGGAAGACAGGCAAACCATAAAAAGATTTGTAAAGTCAGAAGAAAGCGGTTCCGTTAAATTTATAGCCTTAGATGGTGATAAATTTGTAGAAGTTAAATACCCAAAGGACGGCGTTATTGATAGGCATGGAACTCACATTATAATAGAAAGAGATGGAGAAGTAAAAGCAAGATATTATGTTCCGAAGGGCTCAAAACTTTATATTAAAGAAAATACTAAAGTAAATGCCGGTGATATACTTGCTGGATATGATGATGAACTCAAAAGGAGAGTATTTGAGAGCGATCCTACTGCATATATAAGCACAACCACGCTGGCTGAATGGGATGCTTATAATGATTTCTTGCTTGCTGGTGTTGATGGCTATGTTAAATATAAGGATATAGTTCCTAATGTAACAGTTAAGGAAGAGATAGATAAGATTACATCAATGAAGAGTCTTGTTGTTATGGAGAGCAAAAATATATCTCTAAAGCCGATTATAGAGATTGTGGATGAGAATGGTAGAATAAAGCAGTTTGATGATATAGAAGAAAATGTTTTATATTATCTACCGCCGGGTGTTGTTTTGCAAAAAGAAGATAAAGCTGAGGTTAAAGCTGGAGATATTATAGGTAAGATTCCTAAAGAACTTGAGAAGATTAGTGATATTACAGGCGGTCTTCCTAGGGTTAGCGAGCTGTTTGAAGCAAAGAAACCGAAGAATCTTGCAATAGTTAGTGAGATAAGTGGAATAGTTTCATACGGCAAGGAGTCAAAAGGCAAAAGGAAGATTATAATAACATCAACGGCTGGAAGCGGAGAGATAAAAAAAGAATATCTAATACCGAGAAACAAAAGAATATTAGTATATCCAGGCGATAGGGTAGAAATGGGAGAACCCTTGACCGACGGTTCTATCAATCCACATGATATTCTTGCTATATTAGGAGAAAGAGAGTTGCAAAAAACTCTTGTTAGCGAAATACAACAGGTATACAAATTGCAAGGCGTTAGCATAAACGACAAGCATATAGAGATAATAGTAAGACAGATGCTATCAAAGGTTGTTATTGAAGACGCTGGTGATAGTGATTTTATAGATGGCGAAGTTGTCAACAGATTCATATTTACGAAAAAGAACGAATACCTTGTAAAAAGAGGAAAAAAACCAGCCATCGGTAGAATAATATTATTAGGAATAACAAAAGCATCATTAAATACAGACAGCTTTATATCGGCAGCCTCATTCCAAGAAACTACAAGAGTATTAACCGAGGCTTCCATAAGCGGTCAGATAGATTTGTTAAGAGGCTTAAAGGAGAATGTTATAGTAGGTAGAATAATACCTGTCGGTACAGGTCAGAAAAAATTTGATGACATTGCAATAACTCCAAATTCTCTTGACAAATGAAGCTTTTATTGTTAGTTTACCCAAGTTCAAAATTGAAGGAGGTTTAAAAAGTGCCTACGATTAACCAACTGGTGAGAAAAGGTAGAAAAAAAGTTGTAGAAAAAAAGAAAACATTAGCATTACAGAGTTGCCCTCAAAGGAGAGGGGTTTGTACAAGGGTATATACAACCACACCTAAAAAACCTAACTCTGCTTTGAGAAAGGTTGCAAGGGTCAAGCTTACAAGCGGATATGAAGTAACGGCATATATACCAGGTGAAGGACATAACCTTCAGGAACACTCGATTGTTCTTGTTAGGGGCGGAAGGGTTAAGGACTTGCCAGGTGTTAGATATCACATAATAAGAGGTGCTCTGGATGCAAGCGGCGTAGAAGACAGAAGAAGAGGAAGATCCAAGTACGGAACAAAAAAGCCTAAAAAAGAGTAAGGAGAGATAGATGAGGAGAAGAAAGGCTGAAAAGCGTGAAGTTGCAAAAGATCTTGTATATGGCAGCGAACTTGTAACAAAAATCATAAATAAAGTTATGTGGGATGGTAAAAAATCCATAGCAAGTAATATATTTTATACTGCAATGGATATAGTGAAAGAAAAGACGGGTCAGGAATCTATGGAAGTGCTAAACCAAGCAATGGAAAACATAATACCTAAGATTGAAGTTAGACCGAGAAGAGTTGGTGGTGCTACATATCAAGTGCCTGTTGAAGTTAGGCCTGAAAGACAGCAGAGCTTGTCTATAAGGTGGCTTGTAAACTATGCAAGGCTAAGAAATGAAAGGACTATGGCTGAAAGGTTGGCTGGTGAGATTATAGATGCTGCCAACAATAGGGGTGGGGCTGTTAAGAAAAGAGAAGATACGCATAAGATGGCTGAAGCTAATAGAGCTTTTGCACACTACAGATGGTAGAGGAGTGAAACGTGGCGCGCAAATATCCACTTGAGAAAGTTAGAAATATAGGAATCATAGCGCATATCGACGCAGGAAAAACTACAACTACAGAGAGAATACTATACTATACCGGTGTTTCCCATAAGATAGGCGAGGTCCATGAAGGGACCGCTACAATGGATTGGATGGAGCAGGAAAAGGAAAGAGGTATTACAATTACATCGGCATCTACAACCTGTTTTTGGAATAATCATATGATAAACATTATAGATACACCCGGGCATGTGGATTTTACCGTTGAAGTAGAAAGGTCATTAAGAGTGCTTGATGGTGCTGTCGGTGTTTTTTGTGCTGTTGGTGGTGTTGAGCCTCAAAGTGAAACTGTGTGGAGACAGGGTGATAAATATGGCGTACCAAGAATAGCCTTTATCAATAAAATGGATAGGGTTGGCGCTGATTTTTATAGCGTTGTGTCAGAAATTGAAGAAAAGTTAGGTGCTACGCCCTTAGTTATAGAGTTACCGATAGGTGCTGAAGCCTCATTTGCTGGTGTTATAGACCTTATTAAAATGAAAGCGATTATTTGGGACTCAGACGTTCTTGGCGCTACATTTTCAGAAAAGGAAATACCAGAAGAGCTAATGGATAAAGCCGAAGAATATAGGAATAAGCTTATAGAAACTATAGCGGATTTTGACGATACTTTAATGGAGAAATATTTAGACGGTGAAGAGATAGGTGTTGAAGAAATAAAAAAAGCAATCAGAAAAGCAACAATTAGTAATAGTGTTACACCTGTTTTATGCGGAACGGCATTTAAAAATAAGGGTGTACAACCATTGCTTGATGCTGTTGTAGAATATTTACCATCTCCTGTAGATATACCGCCTGTTAAGGGTATTGACCCTAAAACAGGTGAAGAAATAGAAAGAAAAGCTGATGATAAAGAGCCTTTAAGTCTATTGGCATTTAAAATAACGAGCGACCCTTACGTGGGTAAATTAACATACTTTAGAGTGTATTCCGGAACGCTTAAGTCGGGTTCATATGCTTACAATTCAACAAAGGGTAAAACTGAGCGTATAGGAAGACTCTTAAGAATGCATGCAAATAAAAGAGAAGATGTTGATATTGTTCATGCTGGCGATATTGCTGCTGCAATTGGTTTGAAATATACTGGTACAGGTGATACGCTTTGTGCTGAAGATGCACCGATTTTACTTGAATCTATGGAATTTCCTGAGCCTGTTATTTCTATAGCAATAGAGCCAAAAACAAAAGCAGATAGAGATAAATTGTCGGTTGCTTTACAAAAACTTGCCGAAGAAGATCCGACATTCAAGATTAGATACGATGAAGAAACAAATCAAACAATAATATCGGGAATGGGTGAGCTTCACCTTGATATAATTGTCGACAGATTAAAAAGAGAGTTTAAGGTTGGCGTTAATGTTGGGCAGCCTCAAGTTGCATACAAAGAAAGCGTTAAAGTTCCTGTTAAGCAAGAGGCTAAGTTTGTTAGACAAACGGGTGGACATGGTCAGTATGGTCATGTATGGTTGGAGATTGAGCCGCTTGAAAATAATAAAGGTTTTGAGTTTGTTGATAAGATTGTCGGCGGCGTAATACCTAAGGAATTTATACCATCGGTTGAAGCTGGTGTTAAAGAAGCAATGGAAAGCGGAATATTGGCCGGTTATCCTGTTGTTGATGTTAGGGTAACGCTTTTTGATGGTTCTTATCACGAAGTTGATTCATCTGATATGGCATTTAAGATAGCAGGTTCTATGGCATTTAAAGAAGGCGCAAAGAAAGCTAAACCGTATTTGCTTGAGCCTATAATGGATGTTGAAGTTAGCGCTCCCGAGCAATACTTGGGTGATGTTATGGGTGATATCAACTCAAGACGTGGAAAGATAAAAAGTATGGAAGAAAAGGGACAGTTAAAAATAATCAAGGCAGATATACCGTTAGGTGAAATGTTTGGATATGCCACATCCTTGAGGTCAGTTACTCAAGGTAGAGGAACATACACAATGCAATTTTCTCACTATGATGAAGTTCCAAAATCCATAGCTGAAAAAATTATTAAGAAAGAGATTTAAGGAGGCCTTTTATGGGAAAGGAAAAATATGTCAGAACCAAACCACACGTTAATATCGGTACAATAGGTCACGTTGACCATGGTAAAACAACCCTAACAGCAGCTATAACAAAGGTATTGGCATCTAAGGGCTCTGCAGAGTTTAAGGATTACAACGATATAGATAACGCACCTGAAGAAAAAGAAAGAGGCGTTACAATAAATACCGCTCACGTTGAGTATGAAACAGATAAACGCCACTATGCACACGTTGACTGCCCTGGGCATGCCGACTACATCAAAAACATGATTACAGGTGCAGCTCAGATGGACGGTGCTATACTTGTTGTATCAGCAGCAGACGGTCCAATGCCACAAACAAGAGAACACATCCTTCTTGCAAGACAGGTTGGCGTTCCATACATAGTAGTATTCCTAAATAAGGTAGATATGGTTGACGACGAAGAGTTGGTTGACCTTGTAGAGATGGAAGTTAGAGAACTTCTATCCAAATATGAATTCCCAGGTGATGATATCCCAGTAATAAGAGGAAGTGCTCTAAAAGCACTTGAGACTCCTGATGGACAGGAAAACGAATGGACAAAAGCAATAGAAGAGCTTATGGATGCTGTTGATGAATACATACCTACACCTGACCGTGATGCAGACAAACCATTCCTAATGCCAATCGAAGATATCTTCACAATCTCAGGAAGAGGAACAGTTGTAACAGGTAGAGTTGAAAGAGGCGTAATCAAAGCAGGCGACGAAGTAGAAATAGTAGGCTTCAGAGAAACGAGAAAAACAGTTGCTACATCCTTAGAGATGTTCAGAAAGATACTTGATGATGCAATGGCTGGAGACAACGTAGGAGTTCTTTTAAGAGGGATAAAGAAGGAAGAAGTAGAAAGAGGAATGGTTTTAGCAAAACCAGGCTCTATTACTCCTCACACAAAATTCAAAGCTCAGGTTTACGTTCTAACAAAGGACGAAGGCGGAAGACACACACCTTTCTTTGATGGCTACAGACCTCAATTCTACGTTAGAACTACAGACGTAACAGGAACGGTAAAGCTCCCAGAAGGCGTAGAGATGGTTATGCCGGGAGATAATGTTGAAATGACAGTTGAACTCATAGCACCTGTAGCATTAGAGAAAGAGACACGCTTTGCTATCAGAGAAGGCGGAAGAACTGTTGGTGCTGGTGTTATCACAGAGATAATAGAGTAAGAGGGGTTTGAAAAGATGGGTCAGAAAATCAGACTGAAACTTAAGTCCTTCGAAGCAAACCTTTTGGATAGCTCTGTTAAGGATATTATAGAAACTATAACAAAAACAGGTGCGAAGGTTAAAGGTCCTATACCTTTACCTACTCATATTTCGAGATATACGGTTTTAAGGTCTCCGCATATCAATAAAAAATCGAGAGAGCAATTTGAAATAAGGACCCATAAAAGGTTGATGGATATTGTTGATGCATCTCAGCAGACTGTTGATGCTTTAATGAAGATTGATTTACCTGCGGGTGTGGATATAGAAGTAAAGCTTTAGAGCATTTAAAATAGAAGCAAGAACTCTTTTTTTGCATAAAGAAAGAGTTCCTCTGCTTCTTTTAATAAATTAGACGTATGGGAGTATATGCAATGTTAGGTTTGATTGCTAAGAAGTTGGGTATGTCTCAGATTTATGTGGACGGTAAAGCCATACCTGTTACTATTCTTGAAGCAGAGCCGGGAGTTATAACGCAAATCAAGACAAAGGAGAAGGACGGCTATAATGCTATACAGGTAGGTTTTATTGACACTAAGGAGAAAAGGCTAACCAAGCCTTTATTGGAGAAGCTCAAGAAGGTAGACGTATCACCTAAAAGGGTTTTGAAGGAATTTAGGATTGAGAACACTGCTGACTACAACATCAAAGATGAAATTAAGGTTGATATGTTTGAAGAAGGCGATGTTGTTGACGTTATTGGCAAGACGAAGGGTAAAGGATTTTCCGGCGTAATGAAAAGACATAATTTTGCCGGCGGTCCTGACGGACATGGTTCAATGTTTAATAGAAGAGTGGGTTCTATTGGTAACTGTGAGTTTCCCGGAAGGGTTGTAAAGGGCAGAAAGATGCCAGGTCAATACGGCAATGTTAAGGTTACCGTTAAGAATCTAATGGTAGTTAAGGTAGATTCAGAAAAAAACATTATTGCGATTAAAGGAGCTGTTCCTGGTTCAAAAGGCGAATATGTCAACATTATAAAAAGGGGAACTAAATGATGAAACTTAAAGTTTTTAATAAAGAATCTCAGGTTGTTGGAGATATTGAGTTAGCCGTACAAGATAATGCGGCTGCAAATAGTGGTGTGCTGTTCAATAGAGCTGTAAGAACCATTCTTATGAACAAAAGACAGGGTACTGTTAGCACAAAAAGCAGAGGTGAAGTATCAGGCGGTGGCAAAAAACCTTGGAGACAGAAAGGTACAGGTAGAGCAAGAGCCGGTTCTATCCGCTCACCTTTATTTGTTGGTGGTGGTGTAATTTTTGGACCTAAGCCTAAGGATTATGATTTAAAACTTAATAAAAAAGAGAAAAAATTGGCTTTTAAGGAAGCATTAGCTCAAAGAGCCAAAGAGGATAATATAATAGTTTTGGAAGAGTTGAATTTTGATGCTCCGAAGACTAAAGAAGCTTATGAGCTGTTAAAAAATTTAAATGTTGATAGGGCTTTGGTGGTTCTTGAGAAGGGTATGGATAATGCATATCTTTCTTTTAGAAACATAAAAGGTGTAGAAGTTAAAAATATAGCCACGCTTAATACCTATGATATACTAAAAGCTAAAAAGATTCTTGCACCGAAGAGTGTTATTGAAAAAATTAACGGGAGAATCGTCAATGGATAAGTGGAGTATTTTAAAAAGAAGGGTTATTTCAGAAAAAGCCTTCATGGGGCAAGAAGATGGAAAATATGTCTTTGTTGTTGATAAAAGGGCAAATAAGCCAGAAGTCAAAAAAGCTGTAGAGTCTATATTTGGAGTGGAAGTTGAATCTGTAAATATAATTAACACTAAGGGTAAAACCAAAATTTTCAGAGGATATAAAGGCAAAAGACCTTCTTTGAAGAAGGCTATTGTTACACTAAAAGAAGGCGAATCTTTAAAGGAATTATAAAAGAGGTTGATTTATGGGAATAAAGACTTACAAACCGATAACTAACGGCAGAAGATTTGCAAGCGTTTTAGATTTTTCTGAGCTTACCAATAAAAAACCAGAAAAATCCTTAATTAAAATTCTTAAAAATCATGCCGGTAGAAACAATCAAGGAAATGTAACCGTAAGAGGTAGAGGCGGACGAGTAAAGAGATTTTACAGAATCATAGATTTTAAAAGGGATAAAAGAGATATACCTGCAGTTGTTAAAGCTATTGAGTATGACCCAAACAGAAGCGCTCATATAGCCCTTTTGGCTTATAAAGATGGAGAAAAGAGATATATTTTAGCGCCAGTAGGTTTAAAGGTTGGTGATGTCGTAGAAGCAGGAGAGCAGGTTGAGCCTAAGGTTGGAAACGCTCTTCCTATAAGGAAAATACCAGTAGGTAGTGTTGTTCATAACATAGAATTAAAACCTAAAGCGGGCGGTCAGCTTGTAAGAAGTGCTGGTGCTATGGCGCAGGTTATGGCAAAGGAAGGCAAGTATGCGCATATCAGAATGCCAAGTGGAGAGATGAGGCTGATTAATGTTGAATGCTATGCAACAATAGGGCAGGTTGGCAATACCGACCACTCCAATATAAACTGGGGTAAGGCAGGTAGAATGAGGCATAAAGGCTTTAGGCCTAAGGTTAGAGGTGTGGCAATGAACCCTGTAGATCACCCTCATGGTGGTGGTGAAGGAAAAACAGGTACAGGCGGAACGCCGGTTACTCCGTGGGGTATACCTACTAAAGGATACAAGACGAGAAACAACAAGAAAACTGATAAATTTATCGTCTCAAGAAGAAAGAAAAAATAAGGAGGCTATAGTAGATGCCGAGAAGCTTGAAAAAAGGCCCCTTTGTAGACGAAAAGCTGCTTAAGAAAGTTGAAAAACAGAGGGAAAGCAAAAAGAAGACAATGATTAAGACATGGTCAAGAAGAAGCACTATAATACCTGAATTTGTAGGTGTTACGTTTGCCGTTCATAACGGAAGGAAATTTGTTCCAGTGTATGTTACGGAGAATATGGTTGGATACAAGTTGGGCGAATTCGTTCCTACCAGAACATTTAAAGGCCATAAAGGCGTTGTGCAAAAGAAAATAGGTAAGTAGGTTGGTGGCTTATGGAAGTAGTAGCAAAATTGAAAAGTGCTAAGATATCTCCTATTAAAGTTAGAGAAGTGATAGGAGTAGCAAAGGGCAAGAACGTTAATGAAGCTTTGGTTCTTTTAAAGAATTCAAATAGGAAAGCTTCTTATATTTTGAAGAAGCTTTTGGAATCAGCCGTTGCTAACGCTTTAGAGAAGGGTTATGATGTTGATTCTTTTAATGTAAAAAATATTACAGCTGACGATGGATTGAAAATGAAAAGATATCAGCCAAGAGCAATGGGTAGAGCGGGCAGGATAATAAAAAGAACCAGTAATATAACTGTTACTATAGGCGATTAAGAGGAGGTGAGTTTTGGGTCAAAAGGTTAACCCTATAGGTCTTAGGCTTGGAATAACAAAGAGATGGACATCTCAGTGGTATGCCGAGAAGGATTTTAAGGATAAATTGCTTGAAGATCAGAGGATTAAGAAGGCTGTAAAGTCAAAGATATACTATGCTGGCATCTCTAAGATTGAGATAGAGAGAAAAAGAAATAAGATGAGCGTTAATATATATGCAGCTATGCCTGGCATAATTATAGGTAGAAAAGGTAGTGAAGTTGAAAAGTTAAAGAAATTTATTAGTTCTCTTAGCGATTCAGAAGTTACCGTAAATGTTAGAGATGTATCCAAGCCTGAGATTGATTCTCAACTCATAGCTGAAAACATAGCTTTGCAGCTTGAGAAGAGAATGCCTTACAGAAGGGTTATGAAAAGGGCTGTTTATACTGCATTGAAAAAAGGAGCAGAAGGTATCAAGATTCAACTTTCTGGAAAATTGGGCGGCGCTGAAATGGCGCGTACTGAGTGGGTGAAAGAAGGACGTATACCACTTAGTACATTAAGAGCCGATATTGACTATGGATTTGCCGAGAGTTTAACTCAAGCCGGTGTAATTGGCATTAAGGTTTGGGTATTTAAGGGAATGGTATCTTCTTGAAAAAGGAAAGGTGGTGTTTGAGATATGTTAATGCCTAAAAGGACAAAATACAGAAAGTATCAGAGAAATAGAAACGGTTTGAGAGGCACTGCCTATAGAGGAAGCAAACTTGCTTTCGGTGATTATGGCATGAAAGCCGTAGGCAGAGGCGAAGTTACAAATAAGCAGATAGAAGCAGCAAGGGTTGCAATTAATAGGGTTTTGAAACATCAGGGTAAGATTTGGATAAGGATTTTTCCAGATTTCCCTTTGACAAAAAAGCCTGCTGAGACAAGAATGGGTAAAGGTAAGGGTTCTATAGAAAAGTGGGTTGCTGTAGTCAAGCCCGGTAGAATTCTTTATGAGGTAAGCGGTGTAAATGAAGAGCTTGCAAAAAAAGCTTTTGAGTTGGCTGCTCAAAAATTTAACATAGAAATGAAATTCGCCAAGCGGAGTGAATGGGTATGATGAAGGCAAATGAATTGAGAGAAAAGAGTATGGAAGAGTTGAGTAAACAAGAAGCCCAGATAAGGGAAGAGCTGTTTAAGTTAAATATGAGAAGAGGCTTAGAGCAGCTTGAGAATCCTAAGAGAATTAGAAGTTTAAGAAAGGATTTAGCAAGGATTCTAACAGTCAAAAACGAAAAAATTAGGGCCGGAGAAAAGGTATGAGCGAACTAATAAAAGAAGGCATTGTTGTCAGCGACAAGATGGATAAGACTGTAGTTGTGGAAGTAGAAACACTTATAAAGCATCCTAAGTTTCATAAGTATATGAAAAAAAGAAAGAAATTTAAGGTTCACGACGAAAAAAACGAAGCAAGAATTGGTGATACAGTTAAATTTGTTTCATGTAGGCCAATTTCTAAAGATAAACACTTTAGATTACTTGAAATCACCAAGAAATACATAGGTTTGGGAGATGAGCAATGATACAACCCTATAGTATATTGAAATCAGCAGATAACTCAGGCGCTAAACGCTTGATGTGCATAAAGGTATTGGGCGGTTCAAGAAGAAGGTATGCCCGTGTAGGCGATATTATAGTTGCTTCTGTTAAGGAATCAGATCCAAACGGTAAGGTTAAAAAAGGCGATGTTGTAAAAGCTGTTGTTGTTAGAACTAAAAAGGAGTTTAGAAGACCGGATGGTACATATGTAAAGTTTGACGAGAATGCAGCAGTTATAATAAATAACAACAAAGAGCCTGTAGGTACTAGAATTTTTGGTCCGGTTGTTAGGGAATTAAGGGCAAAAGAATTTACAAAAATAATTTCATTGGCTCCAGAGGTGCTATGATGGCAAGAATTTATTCCGAGATGGCTACCAAGCTAAAAAAAGGTGATAAAGTTAAAGTTATAGCTGGAAAAGATAAAGGCAAAGAAGGCACAATCATATCTTTTATTCCAAAAAAGAATAGGGTTATAGTTGAAGGTGTGAATATAATAAAAAGACACCAAAAACCTACACAAATGTCAAAAGGTGGAATAATAGAAAAAGAGGCTTCTATTCATATATCTAATGTTCAGCTTGTTTGCCCGCATTGCAATGAAGCAACCAGAATAGGCTATAAATTTTTGGAGAGCGGGGAAAAGGTAAGGTATTGTAAAAAATGCACAGAGACAATTTAAGGAGGATCAGTTAGATGTCAGACTACATTCCGAGACTCAAGACCCTCTATAAGAGTGAAATAATTCCTTTTATGATGAAGGAATTTTCTTATAAAAACGTTATGCAGGTTCCTAAACTTGAAAAAATTGTTGTCAATGCGGGTCTTGCTGAGGGTATGCACGATATAAAACTTCTTGAATCGGTATTGGAAGAGTTTGCGATTATTACAGGTCAAAAAGGTGTAATAACAAGAGCAAAGAAATCCATAGCTAACTTCAAGTTGAGACAAGGTATGCCTATAGGTTGCAAAGTTACCTTAAGAGGCGACAGAGCTTATGAATTTTTGGATAGGTTTATATCATTCTCCATACCGAGAATTAGGGATTTTAGAGGCGTTCCAATAAGGGGATTTGACGGAAGAGGAAATTATACGCTTGGTATCACTGAGCAGCTTATATTTCCTGAGATTAACTATGATAAAATATCCAAGGTTCACGGTTTGAGTGTTACTATTGTAACTTCGGCAGATACCGATGAAGAAGCAAAGGCTTTGCTTTCCGCATTTGGTATGCCTTTTAGAAAAAGTAGTCAAGCTTAAATAAGGAGAGAGTATGGCAAGGAAGTCGATGATAGAAAAAGCAAAAAGAACACCTAAGTTTAAGGTTAGAGCCCATAACAGATGTCAGATTTGCGGCAGGCCTAAGGGGTATATAAGGAAATTCGGCATTTGTAGAATATGTTTCAGGACACTGGCGTCTAAGGGTGAGATACCAGGCGTAATAAAGGCAAGTTGGTAGGTGTGTTATGGGAAAAAGGTTAGTTGACGGAATATCTAAGATTAAAAATGCTTTAATGTCTAAGCACGACTATGTAGACCTTGAGAGTAATTCGTTGGTTTATAGTGTGTGTGAGATACTAAAGAATGAAGGCTATGTAAAAGATGTAAAAAAGCTTGAAGAGTCTGGTAATAAGAATATGATAAGGGTTGTTTTAAAATATATGGATGAGAGTAAAAAACAACCTGTTATTAGAACATTAAAATTAATTAGTAAGCCTTCAAGAAGGGTTTATGTGCGTGCAGATGAGCTAAAACCCGTAATGAATGATTTAGGTATAGGCATAATATCCACATCTAAGGGTGTTATGACTACTCAGAAGGCTAGGGAATTAAATATTGGCGGAGAATACATCTGTGAGGTATTTTAATTTAGGAGGTAGTAATGTCCAGAATAGGTAGGACTCCTATTCCTATTGCTCAAGGGGTAGATGTACAGATACTTGAAGATAGGGTAAAGGTAAAAGGCCCAAAAGGAGCTTTGGAGCAGTACTTCGATAGTAATTATGTTACTGTAGAAAAAGATGACAATAATATATATGTTAAAACAAAAAGAGAAGGTAAAGCAGCAAAGGCTATGCACGGTCTTTATAGAAGTTTAATATTTAATGCTGTAGAGGGTGTTAGCAAAGGATTTTCAAAGGTTTTACAGATTGAAGGTGTAGGATATAAAGCCGCTTTGTCTGGGAAGAAACTTACGCTTACTGTAGGTTTTTCTCACGATATTACATACAATGTTCCCGAAGGTGTAACGGTTGAGGTTGATAAAAAAGGTGTTGAGATTGTGGTGTCTGGAATAGATAAGCAGTTGGTAGGGCTTGTTGCAAGTCAGATTAGAGCCTTTAAGCCACCGGAGCCTTATAAGGGCAAGGGTATAAGATATAAAGATGAATATGTTAGAAGAAAAATGGGTAAAGCAGCTACCAAATAGGGGGAATTATGTCACAGGTAAGAGATAGAAAATCCGATAGATTAAAAAGAAAATTAAGAATAAAGTATAAAATAAGAGGAACGCAAGAAAGGCCGAGACTCTGCGTTTATAAGAGTTTAAAACATATATATGCTCAATTGATAGACGACGAAACTGGAAAGACTCTCGTATCTGCATCAACGCTTGATTTAGATTTGAGAGATCAGGTTAATGGTTCAAATGTTAGTAGCGCTAAGGTTGTTGGGCAAGCAATAGCTAAAAAAGCGTTGGAAAAGGGTATAAAAACCGTAGTGTTTGATAGAAACGGTTATATCTATCACGGCAAAGTAAAAGCTCTTGCAGATAGTGCAAGGGAAGCAGGACTTAAGTTTTAGGAGTTGGTATGATAGGTGTTGAGAAAGAGTTTGAAGAACAGGTTATAAATATAAGTAGGGTTACTAAGGTTGTAAAGGGTGGTAGGAGATTTAGATTTTCGGCTTTAGTTGCCGTAGGTGATAAAAACGGAAGAGTTGGTATAGGATTGGGTAAGTCGCACGAAGTGCCCGAAGCAATAAAAAAGGCTATCCAAAAAGCCAAGAAGAATCTTATTACAGTTCCTATTACAGAAGATGGAACTATTCCTCATCCTATAGAGGTTAAAGAAGGTTCAGGTAGGGTTTTGTTGAAACCTGCAAAGCCAGGTACAGGTATTATAGCAGGCAACACCGCAAGGTCTATTCTTGAGGTGTGTGGTATAAGTAACATAGTTACAAAATCGATAGGTTCCAACAATATACACAATCTTTCGCATGCTCTAATCAAGGCTTTGAAATCTTTGAGAAGCAGGGAAGAGATTCTAAAAGCAAGAGGATTGATGTAAGGAGAATAGAATGGGTGATTTAAAGATAACCATGACGAGAAGTTTGATAGGGCAGAAACCAAAGATTAAAAAGACTGCCGTAGCTTTGGGTCTTAAAAGACCAAACAAGTATATCATAAGGAAGGATACACCCTATATAAGAGGGATGATTAAAAAGTTGTCTTTTATGGTAAAGGTTGAAGAACTATAATAAGGGGTGCTTAAAATGGAATTGTATGAATTGCCAAAGATAGTTAGAAAAAGAAAAAGGATAGGTAGAGGTGATGCAAGCGGCTGGGGAACGACAGCAGGAAGAGGAAATAAAGGCGAAAAATCTCGTTCAGGTGGAGCTAAGGCTCAGTATTTTGAAGGTGGACAAACACCTATTATTAGAAGATTGCCAAAGAGAGGATTCACAAACATATTTAGAGTAGAATATGAAGTTGTAAACGTTGGAAGACTAAACGAGATATGCAATGATGGAGATGTTGTTGATGTTGTATATCTAATTGAAAAGGGTGTAGTAAAAAGAGGCAAGCCAGTTAAGGTTTTGGGAGACGGAGAGTTAAATAAGAATATTACTGTAAAGGTTCATGCTCTTTCTAAATCCGCAAAAGAAAAAATAGAAAAAGCAGGTGGTAGCATAGAGGTGCTACAGTGAAAGAAGACTACAGTAACATATTTAACGTTCCCGAGTTGAATAAAAGATTACTGTTTACATTCATGATGTTTGTTGTCTTTAGGATAGCAGCTCATGTGCCAACACCGGGTGTTAACCCTCATGTGTTGGCTGCTATATTTGAGCAGGCAAAGGGCACTGCTTTGGGATTATTTAACCTGTTTTCAGGTGGAGCAATAAAGAACTTTAGTATTATTTCTTTAGGTATTATGCCCTACATATCTGCTGCAATTATTATGGAACTATTTACAGCGGTTAGTCCTGAGCTTGCTAGATTAAAAAAAGAAGGTGAGTCAGGAAGAAGGAAAATTACAGAATATACAAGATATGGTACGGTTGCTATATCAGCTTTGCAAGGAATTGGTATAGCAGTAGGTTTACAGTCAATGCAAGGGCCTGGTGGTGCAAGCGTTGTTATATGGCACGGATTGCCATTTATTTTATTTACATCTATGACGTTGACAGCCGGTAGCGTATTTTTAATGTTTATAGGTGAGCAGATAACAGAAAAGGGCATAGGTAATGGAATATCGCTTATTATCTTTGCTGGAATTGTGGCAAGACTGCCTGCAGCATTGGGTAATCTATTTAGACTTATTAGCGCTGGCGAGATGAGTGTTTTGTCTTTGTTAATAATTTTTGTAGTTGCAGTAATGGTTGTTGCTTTTGTCGTTTTCGTTGAGTTATCGCAAAGAAGAATACCTGTACAATATCCCAGAAGGACGGTAGGAAAAAGACTCTATGGCGGACAGACAAGTTATATCCCATTAAAGATAAACGTGTCGGGTGTTATTCCTCCAATTTTTGCATCGTCTATACTATTGTTTCCTGCAACAATAAGTAAGCTTGTAAATATAGATATATTGAAACAGATTTCGGGCTACATTATGCCAGGTAGCTTGATTTACAGTATTGTTTATATAGCGTTGATTTTCTTCTTTGCTTATTTTTATACAGCCATAGTTTTTAACCCAAAAGACATAGCGGATAATTTAAAAAAGAATAACGGATTTGTTCCTGGTATTAGACCGGGAAAATATACTGCAGATTATTTAGATTGGGTTTTAAGTAGGTTAACGTTTGGCGGAGCTATTTATCTTTCGTTTGTATGTGTATTGCCTTGGATTTTAATTAGAAGATTTAATGTGCCGTTTTATTTTGGTGGTACGGCTTTGCTAATTGTTGTTCAGGTTGCTCTTGATACCATTATGCAAATTCAAGCCCATCTTTATATGCGGAACTATGAAGGTTTCTTGAAGAATAGAAGGACAAGGTAGAGGGGGATATATGATTTTAATACTGCTTGGTGCACCCGGCGTAGGAAAAGGCACTCAGGGTCAATTAATAAGTAAAGAGTTTTCGATACCTCAGATTTCTACGGGTGATATATTAAGAAAAGAGGTAAAAGAAGAAACAGAACTTGGAAAAAAAGCTAAAAGCTATATGGATAGCGGCGCTTTAGTGCCCGATGATATTATTGTTGGAATGATGGAAAAAAGGATTAAAGAAGACGATTGTAAAAATGGTTTTATACTTGACGGATTTCCAAGGACAACAGCTCAAGCCGAGGCTTTAGATGAGATGCTTTCAAAGAACGGTTTGAATCTTGATAGCGTTTTGTTAATAGATGTTCCAGAAGAAGAAATTATAGAAAGATTAACTGGTAGAAGGGTTTGTCCAAACTGTGGTGCAGTTTATCACGTAAAGTACAATCCACCTAAGAATGATAATATTTGTGATAAGTGCTCCACTCAATTGATTCAGAGAGATGATGATACAGAGTCTGTCGTAAGAAATAGGTTAAAGGTTTATCAGGATTCTACAGCGCCTTTGATTGAGTATTATGAAAAGACTAATAAATTAGTAAAAATAGACGGAATGGGCGATATAAATGATATTTTCGCCAATATAAAAGAAGTTTTGAAATGATTGTAATAAAAACAAAGGAAGAGATAGAGAAAATGCATCATGTCAACCGTATGGTTGGCGAGGTACTCAACATCTTGAAAAATAAGGTGAAAGCTGGTATAACAACCGAGTATTTGAATGAGGTTGCCGAAAAGGAAGCCAAAAAGAGAAACGCCAAGTGTGCTTTTAAGGGTTACGGCGGGTTTCCTAAGGCTTTGTGTACCTCTATCAATGAAGAGGTTGTGCACGGTATACCATCCAAAAAAAGGGTATTGAAAGAAGGAGATATTATTAGTCTGGATTTTGGTTTGATATACGATGGATGGTATGGTGATTCTGCAATTACTGTGGCTGTTGGACATATAAATGATGAGAAGAAAAAGTTGATGAAGGTAACGAAAGAAGCTCTCTACAAGGGTATAGCAATGGCAAAGCCGGGGAATTATCTATACGATATTTCAGAAGCCGTTCAAAGCTATGCCGAGAGTTTTGGTTATGGTGTTGTAAGGGATTATGTAGGGCATGGGATTGGTAGAAAGTTGCATGAAGAACCGCAGGTACCCAACTATGTCCCATCGAAGGTTTCAAGAGGTCCTATGCTTAAGGTTGGCATGACTATAGCGATTGAGCCTATGATTAACGCTGGTACATGGAGAACAAAGACTCTTAAGGACGGATGGACAGTGATAACTATGGATGGAAAGCCGTCTGCTCATTTTGAGCACACTATAGCCATAACCGAAAATGAACCTATTATTTTAAGTGAGGTAAGTTAGTTTATGGCGAAAGAGAAGAATATTTCGGTGGATGGAGAGGTGATTGAGTCTCTGCCTAATGCTATGTTTAGGGTAAAACTTGATAACGGTCATGTTGTATTGGCTCATGTTGCCGGCAAAATGAGAATGCATTTTATTAAAATTCTACCCGGCGATAAGGTTAAGCTTGAGATGTCACCTTATAGTATAGAAAAAGGTAGAATAGTTTACAGGTATAAATAACGGAGGTATCAATGAAGGTTAGACCGTCTGTAAAAAAGATTTGTCCGAAATGTAAAATTATAAGAAGAAAAGGCGTAGTTAGAGTAGTTTGCGAAAATCCAAAACATAAACAAAGACAGGGTTAAGCAGGAGGTTTAAGTGGCACGTATTGCTGGTGTTGAATTACCGAGAAATAAAAAGGTTGTAATAGCGCTTACCTATATCTATGGAATAGGTGATAAAAGTGCAAAAGAGATTGTTGAAAAGGCTCAGGTAGATCCCGATAAAAGAAGCAACGAGTTAACGCCTGAAGAGATACAAAGGCTTAGGAATATTATATCCGACTATAAGGTTGAAGGTGAGCTTAGAAAAGAAGTAGCAATGAACATTAAAGCTCTTATGGATTTGGGTAACTATAGAGGCCTAAGACATAGAAGAGGTCTTCCAGTAAGAGGTCAAAGAACAAGAACCAATGCAAGAACGAGAAAGGGTAGAAAGAAAACAGTTGGAGGCAAATAAAAGAGTATGAAGGAGAAAAATATAAATGGCTAAAGCTGTTAGAAAAAGAAAGAAAAAGATAAAAAGAAATGTCGTGAGTGGTATTGCTCACATTCAGTCTACTTTTAATAATACAATTGTAACGTTTACCGATAATGACGGTAATGTTCTGTGTTGGTCAACATCGGGAGAAAGCGGTTTTAAAGGAACAAGAAAGGGTACGCCCTTTGCAGCTCAGATTGCCGCTGAGAATGCAGCAAAGAAAGCGGTTAATTTTGGAATGAAAGAAGTTGACGTTAGAGTTAAAGGTCCAGGAGCCGGAAGGGAAACAGCCATTAGGGCAATTCAGTCGGCAGGCTTAAGGGTTAAATCCATTAAAGATGTAACGCCTATTCCGCATAACGGATGCAGGCCACCAAAAAGAAGAAGAGTATAATAGGAGTAGAGATTTATGGCAGTATACAATGGTCCTACCTGTAAAAGATGTAGAGCTTTGGGTGTAAAGCTATTTTTGAAAGGTGAAAAATGTTTTACAGATAAATGTCCTTTCGAGAAAAGACCGTACAGACCTGGAAAGGATAAATCTTCAAGAAGAAAGATAACAAACTATGCAGAACATTTGATGGAAAAACAGAAAGCAAAAACTATTTACGGTGTTTTGGAGAAGCAGTTTAGAAAGTATTTTGCTGAAGCCAAAAGACAAAAGGGTGAAACGGGCGAGAATCTTGTTAAACTACTTGAAAGAAGGTTAGATAATGTTGTCTTTAGGGCGGGTATGGCATCTTCAAGAAAAGAAGCAAGAAGGCTTGTTTCACATGGTCACATATTAGTTAATAACAAGAAGGTAAATATACCGTCCTATCTTTTAAAGAAGGGCGATTCTATAAGCTTGTCTGAGAAAATAAAATCTAATGACCAAATAAAAAGTAGATTTGAGGAAAATGCAAAAAGAGGCGTAGTAAGTTGGATATCCGTTGATATAGATAAATCTTCAGCAATATTTGTAGATGTTCCGACAAAAGAGGATATTCAACCTCCGTTTAATGAGAATGCTATTGTTGAGTTATATTCTAAATAATTTGAAAGGGAACTAAGTATGAAGGGCGTTTTTAAGTATCTTAAGCTGCCTAATGAAGTAAAAATGGAAGAGCAAACCGATACGTACGGTAGATTCTCTTTGGAGCCTTTAAATGAAGGTTATGCTGTTACAATAGGCAATGCGTTAAGAAGAATATTGCTATCATCGGTGCCTGGCATTGCGATAGTTGGCATAGAGATAGACGGCGTTGACCATGAATTTAGTTCCATAGATGGGATTAAAGAAGATGTTATGAATATCATCTTGAATTTAAGACAAGTTAGATTTAAAGCCCTAAATGATAATTTTGAAACTGCCGAAGTTAGTATAAAAAAGACAACACCTGGCAAGTTGACTGCTGCCGATATAGAAGTTCCCGGCAACATAGAGATAGTTAATAAAGATGTGTATATAGCTGAGTTAATGGAAAATGCATCAATAAATGCTACCATATATCTTAAAAAAGGTATAGGGTATAAACAGGCTGATGCAGAAGAGACAAATAAGGAAGTTGGATATATACCTGTAGATGCTATTTTTTCACCGATTAAAAGGGTTGCATACAAAATTGAAAAAAGCTCTATGAAGGATTATTACGATTTTGAAAAATTATTACTTGAAATAGAGACAGATGGCACAATAGAACCCATATCGGCTCTTCAGGTATCAAGCTATATTCTTAATAATTATATATCTTTATTTGCCGGTAACTTTAAAGAAGCGAGTGCTGAATTGGAGTCAACAAGTTTGAACAGCACGGAAGAATTAAATGAAAATCTACTCAAAACAGTTGACGAGTTGGAATTAAACGTAAGGGCGTCAAATTGTCTTGCTACACATGATATTAAGTATATCTACGATTTAGTTCAAAAAACCGATGCTGAGCTGTTAAGCACAAAGAATTTCGGTAAGCAATCATTAAAAGAAATTAAAGATGCTTTAAAGCAGCTTGATTTGGATTTGGGTATGGAATTAACAAAAGAGCAGATTGATGCAATAAAAAAAGCTATCGAAGAAAAAGAGGGAGCTGGAAATGAGGAGTAGAAGAGGATATAGAACATTAGGTGTGGATTCAGAAAGAAGAAAACATCTTTTAAGAAATCTTGCTATATCTTTGATAGAGCATGAGAGAATTACAACAACCGATGCAAAATCTAAAGAACTAATAAGATTTATAAGCAAGCTCATAACTGCTGCTAAAAACGATAACCTTTCGTCAAGAAGAAGGGTTTTATCAAAACTTAATAACAATAAAGTTGCGGTAAGAAAACTATTTGACGATTTAGCACCAAGATTTAAAGAGAGAAACGGCGGATATGTTAGGGCTATCAAACTTGGATTTAGAAAAGGCGATGCAGCGCCTACGTCTATTGTGGAGTTTGTAGAATAGAAATCATGCTTAAGAAAGATAAGAGTTCTTTTATAGGAGTATCTTTGATACTCCTTTTTTTTATTTTTGATTATGCAAGTAAATTATATATAGTCAACAATTTTAAATTTGGTGAGTCAGTATCAATTATTAAGGGTTTTTTTGATATCGTATATATACGAAACAGGGGTGTAGCCTTTGGATTTCTATCAAATTTACCTGAAATTTATAGAATTATATTCTTGTGCGGGATATCATTAATTGTTTTTCTGATAATAATTTATCTTATACTCTTTGGTAAAAATAGGAATTTAGCGTATATTATAGGTCTTTCTTTGTTGGGTGGTGGAGCTGTGGGTAATCTTTATGAAAGAATCGTAAAGGGCTATGTTGTGGATTTTTTAGATTTTTATATAAAAAACTACCACTATCCGGCATTTAATCTTGCTGATTCGTTTATAACCGTAGGTGTATTTGTTTTAATTTTTTCAAGAATCAAAATAAAACAGGTAGATAGCGGTTGATTTTTAATTTATATACTGTGAATATTTTTTCATAACATAATCCAAAGCTTCGTTTTTATCTTTAATTTTTTCCAGTATTTGCTGTTTGAATACATCTTCTATAATTATGGTAAATATTTTTGATGGTTTAAAACCTAAAGACAGCAGGTCTTTTCCTCTTATTATGGGTTTTATGTTTAATTGATGATTTAAATAGTATTCTATTCTTTCATGCTCGTCTGTTATGTTGTAAAGAGCGAGCACTCCTTCTATTGATAAACCCTTTAGAGATGAGTATATATCAAAATTATTGCTTTCGCTATTATGTAGGGTTTTGATTACTAATGGGAATTTATATGCATTTTCTTTGGTTATACGCTTGGTTTTTTCGTCAGCACCTATTGTATCGGTGAAGCTTAATGATTTTCTAAATAGATACTCAAGTAATATTATAAATACCAATGCCACATTTATTGTTTTATCTTTGCAGCTCATTATACATCTATCCACTATTTTTTCCTGCTTTTCTAAAAAAGACAGTATTCTATTGTCTATAATTAGTTTTTTATCCAATGCAAGAATCAATTTGTATTTTTTCATCATTTCAAAACTGCATTTAACGCAGTTTGACGATAAAATTTGTTTTATTTCATTAAAGATACGTATACGTTCCACATGTTTGAGTATTTCCAAATCAACGGCTATTTTAATCAGTCTATCGGTTTGTTTGCCTATCTCAAAACCCAAGCGCGCAGAAAATCTTATAGCTCTAAACATTCTTGTTGGGTCTTCGATGAAACTTAACATATGCAGGACGCGAATTTTTTTCTCTTTTAAATCTTTCAATCCTCCAAAAAAGTCTAATAGGTCACCAAAATTATCGTGTAGCTTAACGGCAAGTGTGTTGATTGTAAAATCCCTTCTGTATAAATCCAGTTTAATTGAACTCTGTTCGACATTGGGAAGAGAGCCGGGTAAATCGTAATACTCTTCTCTTGCCGTTGCTACATCAATCTTTAAGCCATCGTCAAATATAATAGTGGCAGTTTTAAACCTATCGTGTGAAGCTACCCTTGCTTCATATATTTTTCCAAACTCTTTCGAAAACCGAATGCCATCACCTTCTACAACAAGGTCTATATCCAGATTCTTATATCCAAGTATTATATCCCTAACTATACCGCCTACCATATACACATTATATCC
>JAMOQJ010000096.1 GCA_027064065.1 Desulfurellales bacterium | reverse complement strand
TATCCTACAAGAAATGATGTTTTTAAGGCTTGCGGTTGATTAATTTATCTTCCGCAGGCTTATTTTTTTTAGTCTTTTTATGAGTGATATTATCGAATCTTGTGCTGCTTTGTTCATTGTTGTTACTATGCATTGCATGTTTAATTTGTTTATTGGTAATTTCTCTTCGAATTCATAATTATCTATAACCTTGTTGGTTTTTTTATCTGTTGTTGTAAAGAATATATCTATGATAACAAATTTTGAATTATTCTTAAAGACAGGTTCAAACTTATTGATATAGAATTCCAATTGATAATCAGAAGTGGATAGTGCTTGTATGGATTGTGCTCGTTTAAATAGGTGTGATTTGTTTATTGCATCTATTATCGAAGATTCTAACATATTGCATACAGAGTCTATCCATTTTGAATTTATATAAGGCTTAAATCCATAGGGTTGTCCTTTATAGAAAAATAGCTCGGAATCGAATCTTGGTGAGCATTGTGAATATTTAACACTTATGGTTTTGTTGAGTCGTATGTTAGTTTTATCTAAGTGTATTGGCGGATGTATCTCGTAATATGTGGTATTTACGTTGAGAGGCTTTGTGAAACTGCAAGAGTATAATATGAATACTGACAGAATAAAAAGAATATATTTTTTCATCTATTCACCAGGACCTTTTTCTATTTTTTTTCCTTTTAAAATTAAGGATGGATTATGCTTTAATTCAAGTGTTAAATTTCTAATTTGTTGGAGTGTTCTATTTAATTCGTTTACTGTTGTGTTTAAATTTTCAAGTCCGTTTGATGTAAAGTTTTTTATATTTGAGCTGTTTATGCTTTTTATTAATTTATTCAAATTATCACTATCTATGATGAGTTTTTTGGTTAATTGATTTCCGTTTTCCAAAAGTTTATTAAATTTTAGAGTGGTTTGTTGTAGATTTTTTGTGATTTTTTTGATGTTTTTGGTTGCTTCATATGAGTTTTTTATTGTTTTGTGTAGATATTGCATTGATTTATTGTCGAGAGAAGAGTCTATTTTTGAAAGTATTTTATTTAGATTAGACATAATCTCTGATGCAGAGACAGACAATCTTTCCAGTGTTGTAGGTATTGTCTGTATCGTCGGACATTCTTCTTTAGATTCTTTTTTTAAAAGCGGGGTATTTTTACTTCCGCTCGTTAAATTTATGTAAGCAATCCCGGTTAAACCGTTAGAAGATATCTTTGCCTTTGTATCGGTTTTAACAGGAAGATCTTTTTCAACTTTTATGTAAATATCTATAAATTCAGGGTTGCTTTTATTGATTTTTATATCGAACACCTTTCCCACATTAACACCTTTGTATCTAACGCTTGAGTCTTTATGTAAGCCCGATATGGAACGTTTGGTTTGAACCTTATAACAATCATACTCTTTTGATGTTTTTATACCAACAATCCACAATATTGCTGCTATAAAAACAGTCGTAAATACAACTACAAATATTCCAACTAAGGCAAAGTTTGCTTTTGATTCCATTTAGTAAATTTAATACCCCTTTCTCCGTAAAATACCTTTTTTATCCAATCGTTATCCAAATGCATAATATCAGAAGGTTTGCCTTCTGCCAACACTTTTTTATCGCCCAAAACACAAGCGCGTGTGCATATATTAAAAAAACTGTCCAAATCATGTGTAATCATAACTACCGTTATTCCCAACAATCTATTTAATTCTCTAATTGTATTATCGAAGTCTTCGGCGCTTACAGGGTCTAATCCGCTTGTTGGCTCATCAAGGAATAGCAGCGTTGGGTCAAGTACCAAAGCCCTTGCAAGTGCAGCCTTTTTTCTCATACCGCCTGAGAGCTCGCTTGGATATAGATTGTAAACGTCATCTTCCAGTCCAACTAAAGATAGCTTGAATCGAACAATTTCTTCTATTAGCTGTTTTGGTAAATTGGTGTTTTCTATTATAGGTATTGCTATATTTTCTCCCACAGTCAAAGATGTGAATAGGGATGCAGCTTGAAACATTACACCGTACTGCTTTTTTATTTCGTTTTTTGTGTCTTCATCAGCATTTGATATCTCTTTACCAAACACCTTTATAGAGCCTTGGAAATTTTGTAGCATAAGTATAGCTCTTGTCAATGTAGATTTACCAGTTCCGCTTTTTCCTATTATTGCATATATATCTTTTTCGTATATTGTTATGCTTACTTTGTCATGAACGATTTTGTTTGGGAATTTTATAGTAACATCTTTTATCTCTACAGCTTTTTTCATATACCAGCCCAACTAAAGAGAATAGAGAATACTGCATCTACAATAATAACTGCAAATATGCTATCAACCACGCTAATGGTTACGTTCTCTCCTATGCTATTGACATTTTTCTTTGTTCTAAAGCCCTTATATGAACCTATTGATGCTATGAGAAAAGCAAAGACCGGCGTTTTTATCATTCCGGCTACAATCATTTTTATGTTTGCAACGTGATGAAGTCTTGAGATAAAATCGTACGGAGTAATGTCGAGCGAAAGATATGCTAAAATCAATCCGCCTAATATACCCATAATATCTGCAAGTACAGTTAGTATGGGAAGCGATATAATCATCGATACTATTTTAGGAATAACCAAAACGTTAAACGGATTTAGCCCCATTATTTTTATTACGTCTACTTCTTCGGTTACCTTCATTATGCCTATTTGAGCTGTATATGAGCTTGAGCTTCTTCCAGCTAACAGTATAGCCACTATCAATGGACCAAATTCTCTTATAAACGATATAGTAACTAAGTCTACAATAAATATATTTGCTCCAAACTGCTTTAATTTTACAGAGCCGTGATAGGATATAACTACTCCTACTAAAAAAGATATTATAGTGATTAATGGCATGGCTTTTATGCCCATATTTTCTATATCATTTACTGTAGCTTTTATTCTAATATTTTTTGGGTTTATTATGGATTTGGCAATATTTACAAATATTTCTCCGATGAAATCCAAAAACAGGTATACTTCATAAATTATTTCATATGTTGTTTTACCGATGGAATAAAATATTCCTTTTGAGTCTTTGATATTTTGAGGTTGTCTTATATGTTCTTTTACTATCTCAAATAATTTTTGTTGCTCTTCAGTCATTATGAGTTTGTTGATGTTGTTAAGTTTAGAAAAATCGTGTATAAATATAAATGATGATGTGTCTATCTTTTCTGTTTTTCTAAAATCTAAAAAACTTATTTCTTTTTTGAAATTGTTTAACGTCTCTATAAAAATTGGAAGCGTTTTGTATGTTAGAGAGCCTGTAACTACAATGCCGTTGTTTTCTTTATGAATTTCTATCAATTAAACCACAACCTTTTCAAATTTTTCCATATCTTCTTTTGTTCCAACACAAATAAGCGTGGATTTTGGCTTTATTGTATCGTCGGCTTTAGGGTTAAATATGGTTTCTTTATTTTGTGAAGTAATCGCTATTATTATAATGTTATACTCGCTTCTTATATTAGTGTCTTTTATTTTCTTGTTTGCATAAGGCGAATCCTTGGATATAAAAAACTCTCCCATTTCTATTGTCTTATCCGATTGCATAATAATTGATACAAACTCAGCCGTTCTTGGCGAAATGAGCATTCTTGATATATCATAACCACTTGATTGATAGGGCGATATGGTTTTTGCTCCCAATTTTATGAATTTTTTTATTGAATCTTCGGTGTTTGCTCTTGCTATTGCCAATATTTCCCTATTTTCATCCTTTGCGGTTATTAAAGCGTAAAGATTGTCGGCGTCAGAATCCATAACAAGAGCGATGCCGGCTGCTTCTTTAATATTTGCCTTTTTAAGTATTTCTTCATCTGTTGCACTGCCTGTTATTGTCAAATAATTATTTTCTACGGCTTCGTGAACCCTGTCTTTATTGGATTCTATTATAACGAATTGCTTATGAAACCTGTCTAACTCCTTAGCCACTATCTTTCCAACCCTGCCGTATCCGCAAATTATATAGTGGTTTGTTAGTTTGGCTATCTTTTTTTCCATTACGCCTCCTATATTTAGTTTAAGCTTAAGAAGCCTGTCGGTGAATCCTGTAGTTATAATACCAGTTAAAACTGCTATACCTGATATTCCTAATATCATAAGAACAGACGCTACAATTCTTCCGGCATTTGTTGCTGGTTTTATGTCTCCGTATCCAACGGTTGTAACTGTTACGATGCTCCACCAAAATGCGTCAAACAGTGTGTTTATTTCTGGATTTATATTGCGTTCAAGCGAAAACATAATAATTGATGCACTAAACAAAAAGAATACAAATATAAAAAATACCGTGCTTAGCTCAAATGTTTTTTCCTGTATTGTTGCAAGCATCTCTTTTATGCTTTGACTGAATCGTGCTATTTTTACCAATCTTGCAATTAATATTATTATTCTATATGGATAAGGAAATACGTCATATGGAATTATTGATAAAATATCCAATAGTGTTGTGTATGATGTAAAATATTTGATAAGAGAGTAGGGTTTTTTTCTCTTACATTCACTACACAGCATTATGAATCTTAAAAGCATCTCTATTAAAAATATTGCTATTGTTATTCTTTCTATTACTTTGTAAATTTTTGGAGAACCTATATTGATTGGTATGGCTGAGTCGTATCCTAAAATAGATATAATGGACGCAAATACCGCAAATTCCATAAATGAACTAAAGTAGTGTGATGTTATGGATGTGCTGTACAATGTTTCCCTTATCTTGAGCTCCATATAGATTTATTACCTTTTTATATATATTATGTCAATAGATTAAATAATATGTTGACGCGGTAAAATTTAAAACAGTTTGCTTTGTATATCAAAAATTTACTCAAATTTTATCTATGATAAAAACGTTTTTTGTAAATGCAGGCTTTATAATCATTTTCTGAAATTTTTATCCGTTTTTATAGACTTTAATTTATAATTATTCTATAATTTTATAAATCTTTCTAAGGGGTTTTAGAATGTACCAAAAAGGATTTTTCGTAAAGAAATCGGATGGTTCTTTTGAACCTTTTAAACCTGAAAAACTTATTTTGTCGCTGATTAGGTCAGGAGCGAATAAAGAAGAAGCTCAATCAATAACCGATAAGATTGTTGAAATAGCTAAGGATGGCATAGAAACAAAAAAGATTTACTCATTAGCTCATGCTTTTTTAAGAAAATATAATAAAAAATCCTATTTTAAATATTCTTTAAAAAAATCTATGTTACGATTGGGTCCAACAGGATATACTTTTGAAAAATACTTTGCCGATGTGCTAAAAGAGTATGGGTATCAAACCCAAACAAATGTCATAGAAAAGGGTAAATGTATAAAACATGAGATTGATGTTTTGGCTATTAAAGACAATAAAGCCGTAACTGTTGAGTGTAAATATCATTCAACAGCCGGACGAGCGTCGGATGCTAAGGTTGCACTCTATATCCACTCAAGGTTTAGAGACTTAGAAGATGAAATCAAAAAAAACTACGGTGTAGATAACTATGAAGGATGGCTTGTTACCAATACCAGATTTACCATTGATGCAATAAATTATGCAAGATGTATGAACTTTAAAATAATAGGTTGGAGATACCCACAAGATGGCGGACTTGAGAAAATGATAGAAGAAAAGAGATTGTATCCTGTAACGATTATTTCCGGTATAAAAGCCAATCTTGCTCAAAAGCTTATTGCTAATGGGTTTGTATTGGTGCAGGATGTAGCAAGGGCAGATGAAAAAAAGCTCAAGGATATGTTTAGTCTTACAAATAGCCAAGCACACAAATTAAAAAATTACGCGTTGGATTTATGCAACGGAAATTTATAGTTCCAATATTTGTAATATATATTGTCTTATTTAGTATATTATCGTTTTCTGCGAACATAGACGAAGCGCTTTTTAAAGCCGATAAACAGCACCTTATTGCTAAGTATGAAAAGCTATTAAGCGGATTAAAAGACAAAAACGATTCTGTATCAAGTGCTCGAAAAGCAATTTTATATTCATTGATAAATATTGTTAAGTTTTCTAAAGAGCAGAAGTTTGAATTAGAGCCAAGGACCGTAAGAAATCAGTATGATTTTCTAAAGATTTTGGAATCCTTTGCACGGTATAAGATTAAATATAATCAAATGAAAAATCAGATAAACAAGATAGATAAGAAACTCAATTCCTTGGGAAGAACCATAGCCGCTACAGATATTAACGATAAAGACTTGCTTTTATATCAATTACAGTATGCTTTTTATAAGATTACACTTAAGCGTTTAAAACAAGACAGAGAACGTTTAAAGGGAATGTTTTCTGCGTGGGAGAATGATGTTTATCTGTTTTTTGTGGCTGTAAAATTTAACAAATATGACGCCGAAAAGAAGATAGAGTCCTATTTAAAAACATATGAAAAGATGGATGATTTTATTCAAAAATTGAATATAGAAAGTGATAGGCTGTCGCTTTTAAATAGGGAAGATAAAAAATCTCAAATAAAGAAGAAGATTGAAGAAACCTATCATAAAAAGAATTTAATAGTTAAAAAAATTATAGATGGCTATATGATTATCTACCTTTCTTGCCTTAAAAATAAGGAAGATATAACGAAGCCTGACAACAATATCAATATATGGAAATCGCGTTTAAATGATAACGATTTAATTACCTTAATTGATGAAGAAAAAAGCATTTTGTATGTTATAGCTAAAAAGAGATTAGGGCATGCAAGATTAATGCTTAATTACATAAAAAACGGTTATTCCAATGCAGTTTCGGTATTATGGCATTTTGTAAAAAAGCCTATCTTTAGCATAGGTGATTCGTATTTTAGTATATTAAATCTTATAATTTCTCTATTTGTCTTTTTCGTGGGTGTGTTGGTAGGGAAACTGTATAAAAAGAAGATAATGGTTTCACCTATCAGTAAAAACATGTCTATATCTACAAAGACCGTTCTAAGCAATATAGGTTATTATGTAATATTAATTATAGCATTTTTTAGCGGCTTAAGGATTGTTGGTATAAATCTATCTTCTTTGGCTGTTGTGCTTGGAGCTTTGTCTGTTGGAGTAGGTTTTGGTCTTCAAAACATTGTAGCAAATTTTATTTCTGGCATAACTTTAATGTTAGAGAACAGCATTAGAATAGGAGATTATATAGAAATTTCAGATGAATTAAAAGGAGTAGTAAAAGACATAAAAATACGCTCTACAACGGTGGATACGAACGATAATGTTGAAATAATAATACCAAACCAAACGCTTTTTCAAAGCAACGTTATTAACTGGACATTAACAGAAAGGATTAAAAGATTTCGTATTCCGTTTAGTGTAGCATACGGTAGTGATGTTCAAAAAGTGATTGATGTTGTGATTAGCGCTTTGGATAAGAGCGGCATAAATTATATAAAGAACGAACCCGGTAAAGAACCCGATATTAAAATGACAGAGATGAATTCAAGCAGCGTAGATTTTAATTTGGATATATGGGTTGCTGGAGACGATATTATATACCCAAGAAAAACTACATCTAAATTTTTAATAGTAATATACGAAGCACTAAATGAAAATAACATATCCATACCGTTTCCACAGATGGATATTCACGTTAGAGAGCCTGTAAAAATACAAAAAGATAATTAAGAAAAGGTTTCTTCTTTGATTGATTTTGCTATGGTTAAAGCGTCTTTTGTAGCCTTGATATCGTGAACGCGAAAGATTCTTGCACCATTTAAAAACGATACTGTGTTTGCCGATATACTGCCAAACAGCCTATCCTTAGGATTATCAATATTCAAAATTGCACCTATAAAACTCTTCCTTGATGTTCCAACAAGAATAGGCCTGCCAAATATCTTAAACGATTCAATATTATTCAGAATCTTTAAATTACCTTCAAAATTCTTACCAAAGCCAATACCAGGGTCAAGCACAACCCTTTTTTCATCTATACCAGCATTTTTTAGCTTTCCCAATATCTGTTCAAATTTTTCGTTTATCTCTGCTATTAGATGTTCGTAAACAGGGTTTTTTTGCATATTCTTTGGCG
>JAMOQJ010000095.1 GCA_027064065.1 Desulfurellales bacterium | reverse complement strand
TAAAGATTACTGGTGGTAATCCAGATATTACGCTTGAACCAAAGAAAGAAGAAGCTGAAATGCCACAAGAAGCACCTTCTGCTGAAGGTGAAGGAGAAGAGATAGAAGGCTGCTAAACGGATTTGGATAGAAGGGATTTTTTAGGGAAGGCATTAGCCTATCTGCCTGCGTTAAGCATTGTGGCTTTAGCCTTCCCTTTTTATTATTTTTTGAGTTTTTTATATGGCAAAAAAAGAATAGAGATTCCATTAAATAAAATAGATAAGGGGATTGTATTTTTTAAGGATTATGGCATTTTTATTTTAAAGACCAGTAAGGGTTATGAAGTTTTCGATGCCCATTGTACTCATATGGGATGTATAGTGAATTACAATAACGAAAAGAAGCTATTTGAGTGTCCGTGTCACGGAAGTGTGTTTAACTTAAAAGGTGAAAGATTAAAGGGTCCTGCCAAAAAGCCGCTTAACAGATTGACTTTTAAGCTTGTTAATAATAATTTAATCATAGGATGAAGATAGATTACATAGTATCATGGATATGTCAGGCTCTGTTTATTGTTGCTTTAGTAAGCGGCATACCGCTTGTTTTTGCCTATCACCCACAGCATGCATTTGAAAGTGTTCAGAAGATAACATATATAATACCATTTGGTCTGTTTTTTAGAAAACTTCACTACTTTTCATCAGAGCTTCTACTTATTTTTGTTATTTTTCATGTAATTGTAGAGCTTTTTCTCTCTTATAACAAACCAAAGGCGAAGACTGATTATCTGTTTGGTGGTTTGGCTTTTGTCGTTATTATCTTTTTGATGTTTAGCGGATATGTTCTAAAGGCAGACCAGAATGGTCAATCTGCTGCTTTGGTTGCTCAAAACATGATGAAGGATAGCATGATTTTAAAGTATTTTGTTTTGTTTTTGGGTGATTCTTCTGTTTTTTACTGGAAATTTTTTTTGTGGCATGTGATATTTTTACCTTCTCTCTTTTTTCTGTTTATTTTTTATCATGCAAAAAAGGTTTTACCAAAAATTGAGTTTGTATCTATAGCTTTGTCGGTAAGTGTTATCTCTATGCTGTTTTTTGGAATGCCAGAAGATATTCCTTTTAATTTAGCTTCAAAGCATTTGACAGGACCTTGGTTTTTCGAAGGTGTTGAGAATATGTTAAAGATGAATGTAAATGTTGATGTTGCTATTCTGCTTGGTTTTTTTCCTTTTGTTGCTCTTATGTTTTATAATAAATTAAGGTCTAAAACTATAAACATATTACTTGTTCTATGGGTTATATTTTATGTTGCGATCAGCTTGGTTTAGATGGATTGCTGTTATATCTGCTTTGTTTGTTGTAGTTGTTGTAGCGTTTAAGTTTTCTTTAGAGAAAAAAACCACTATAAAAGCTGTTGATTCGTGCGTTGTATGTCATAGCAACATAAAGACTATAGGAAAGTCGCATCCAATCTCTGTTTTTGGTTGCGCAACATGTCATGGTGGAAACAGATATGCAACAGATAAAAATGTTGCTCATAAGGGAATGGTGAAGAACCCTGCAAGGCTTGAATATGCGTCTAAGTATTGTGCCAAGTGTCATTCTGATGTTATCGATAGAGTAGAGAAATCTATAATGGCAACAAATAAAGGTATTATAGGCGTTTTGAATAAGAAGTATTTGGGTATTGATAGTTATCCTTCTATTGAAGAGATTAAGGAATTAAAAACGGATAATCTCACGGTTAATTATTTTAGAAAGATGTGTGCAGCATGCCACATAAATCAACTTCAGTCTATATTTTCAAAGCAAAAGGTTAGGGGTGGTGGATGTGTTGATTGTCACGGAGCAAAAGAGAAAAACAACCCACATACAATTTTGACAACACGCATACCATCTTCAAACTGCCTGAAGTGTCATAATCGTTCTAATAGAATAGGTCTTGCCTACTTTGGTCAGTTTCAATCAGCAGGGTATGGAACACCTTACAAACACGGTGAGTTTTCTCATGTAATTAAAGGCGGTGGCAGGTATTATTTAAAACTTCATGCCGATATTCACTGGCAAAAGGCTCATCTTGAATGTATAGATTGCCATACAGAACACGGCATAATGGGCGATGGTTATGAGCATAAAAGATTTGAAGATCAGGTTGTAATACAGTGTGAAGATTGTCATAGTCCGCAATTTGGTAAACCTAACGAACTGGCTAAGTTGCTTGCACAGACAAATGCGAAAATACCGTTAAGGGATGGTTTAGAAATAGCTTATACGCATAAGGATTTTAGACCTATCTATAACCTTCAAAAAGACAAAAATGGTAAAATACTTTTTTATAGAAAGCTTGATGGAAAGCCTATGGAGATGAAGCTAATGTCAAATAAACCCTACCATACACTCGACATACACAAAAAGCTTTCCTGTCAGGCTTGTCATTCTGAATGGATGCCGTCTTGTTATGGTTGTCATGTTGCGAACTTTAAAAACAAAAAGCAGTTTGATTGGCTTTTGCACAAACCAACAAAGGGCGCATTCAGGGAATTTAGTTCGTTCAACAGATTTTCTCATCCAACGCTTGGTGTTGGTTGGAAGGGTAAAATTATGCCGTTCGCACCTGGTTGTCAATCGTTTGTTACGGTTTATTCAAATGGGATAAAGCCAGAAAAACAGTTTTATAGGCTGTTTTTTGCATCATGGGATCCACATACAACACAATTAAAATCAAGAAGTTGCACAGATTGTCACTTCAATCCTACAACACTTGGATTAGGCAGGGGATCTTTGCATATTAAAGACAACAAGATAATCTTTAGTCCCGTTTACAATTCAAGGCTTTCAGGTTTGCCGATAGATTTTCCACTTGATGCGTTTGTAAATATTGAAGGAAAACAGCTACAGGGTGTATCTATAAAAACCGAAAGGGCTTTTAATAAAAAAGAGATAAATTCTATAGTTTCTGCATATAGTTGCATTTTGTGTCATGGTAGTTATTCTGATAAAGTTTACAAGGATTTTAAAAAATCAAAAAGATTGTTTTTAGAAGGTAAAACGCCATGCTCAAAGTGATTATTGCTATTGCTTTTGTTGTTTTGTCTATATCTGCTTATGCAGAAGGTATAAGGAATTGCACAAGTTGTCATAAGATAGAAAAGATTGATAAAATTCATAATTTAAGCTGTATAGAATGCCATGTTTTAAAAGAGAATCGTAATAATGTTTATTCGCATGAAGTTGTTATAAAAAATCCGTCTTCTTTTGAATATGTTGATAGGCAGTGTGCAAGATGTCATAAATCGGATATAGAAAGAGTAAAAAATTCGCTTCATGGAACACTTTCTTCGGCTATAAATATAACTCGATTTGTGTGGCATGCGCAAGGCAGTTATAAACCTATCTACGGTATTTTTAAAACAAAGCATTTAAAAGCTATACCGCAGCCAAAAGACAAAATAAAAAACCCAGCTGATTTGGTTGATGATTTATTAAGGAGAAAGTGTTTAAGGTGTCATATTCAGAATAACTCTTTTGGGACTGTTGGCACATACAGGGCAAAAGGGTGCGCAGCTTGCCATATGGAATATTCAAAATTTGGCAGATACGAAGGGATGGATGCTATAGTTTATGGTAAGAAGGGTTTTTCAAAGACGCATAGATTTTTTAGGCACCCAAAGATGTCAAGCTGCTTGAGCTGTCATAACAACGAATTTGTAGGAAGTGATTATGTTGGTCTGTTTCCGCAGGATTACGATAAATCGTTTCGTTCTCCTATAGAAAAAAGCGGCTATTTCAAGATGAGACTATACGGCATAGGTCAGCATCATCTAAGCAGCGATATTCATTTTAAGAAAGGTTTGACATGTGTTGATTGTCATAAGAAGTCCGATGTTATGGGTGATCACAAACTTTATGAAAGGGAGCTTGATGCAATAAAAATAAGCTGCGCTGATTGTCATGGTGGATATAACAAAAAACCCAATAGCCGTTTTGTTAGAAGGGTTGGCGATGTGTATATTTTTAAATCTGTTAACGGCAAGAATTACAAGGTTAGTCAGTTTAATAAAACATTGGATGCACATAAATACCATAAAAATGTTTCATGCAGTGCTTGTCATTCGCTTTGGCAGTCAAACCACTTTCAGTTAAATCTCTATCTTGACAAGACCAAAAATTACGCAATGTGGAAAAACTTGATTTATCAGGAAGACCCATATCTTGAACAGTTTTTGAGAAAAGCTTTGAAAAATCCAAGCATAAAACCTACAATGCCAGATTATATAGACAATAAACTTAAAAGTGGGATATGGTATTCTGGCTGGCTTGCAAGACGGTGGATGCCTTTTGTTTTGGTTAAAGATAAAGACGGTATGTATAGAATAGGAAGGCCGCTTTTTCAATATAGACTTACATATAAAGACGAAAATGGCAGAATTGTATTTGATGATGTCAATGATATGGCTGCTATAGTTCCATATTCTCCGCATACAATATCACTTTATGGTAAAAGTTGCCAGCAGTGCCATAACAACAAATTTATGTTTGAGAAAAATGCTTTAAAAGGCTCTATAGAAGAGCTATTTTTTCAAGGCAAGGTGCTATTTGGAAGAATGGTTGACAATAAAAGCAAAGTAAATACTCTCAACTATAAAAAAATAAGATTTAAAAAATTAAAATGTATTTTTAGGTAAACTTTATTTATGTATTTTAATGACAAATATACTTTTTTCTTGACAACCATTTTTTTTCTTTATATTATTTAAACAATTCTTAACCCTGCAAGACATTATTGTTCTTTTGTATTCGGATTAGTTGTTTGCGAATTAAATAAAAATTGCAAATATCCGAATATAAAAGTAGGGTATAAAAAACTAAAGAAAGCGAGGTGTCAAATGAGAAAGGTAAAATCTTTGGTAGCTGCATTAGCTGTAGTTGGTGTTGTTTCTTTTGGTAGCGCATTAAGCGCAAAAGCTGATACCGTGGTTATTAATTCTTCTTGCGGTTGTCTTTGTCCTACAACAAAAACCGTTGTTATTGATTATGGTGTTCCACAGTGTATATTGGATAAAACGTGTGTCTATTTGCAGCATGCAGATCAGTGTGTTCTAAATTGCGGTCTTCCAGATTGCGGCGGTTGCTGTGGAAGTTCTGCAGTTAAAGTTATTACTGAAACCTGCAAATAAAATAAAAGAAAAAACTAAAAAGAATAAAGAAGGAGAAACGTATGAAACGCATCTACACATTCTTGAGTGTTGCAGCTATAGCTGCCGTATTTACGGTAACAGGCTGCACACAGCAGACAAGAATAATAAAAACCAAAAAGAGCTGTTGCTCTACTGTTAGACTAAGCAAGGTAACAACACCTTGGGGAGCATGTCCACAGTATAACTTCTGGGGTTGCGCAAATGACAAAGACTGTGACTGTATTCCTGATGCTAAAGACAAATGTCCTATGGATAAGGAAAACTACAACAACTTGGACGATATGGATGGATGTCCTGACAAAATCATAGAAAGACCTATAATAAGAAAGATATTGAAAGATTCAGACAACGACGGCATAACAGATGAAAAAGACGCATGTCCGTTTGTTGCAGGTTCAGCTAAAAACAGCGGTTGCCCGCTAAACTAAAAAAGAAGAAAAGATAAGATAAAGGGATAGGTAAAGCCTATCCCTTTTTTATTTGGAGGGTGTAAATGAAAAAAGCTCTATCCGCTTTAATTTTTACTTTTATACTTCTTGCATCTTTCTCTTATGCGGACACTACCGTTATTACTACAAACCAACATCCCTGTTGCACTACAGAACCATTAAGCAAGGTGCAAACACCATATGGAGCATGTCCACAGTATAACTTCTGGGGTTGCTACAAAGATAAAGATTGCGATTGTATTCCCGATGTCAAAGACAAATGTCCTATGGACAAGGAAAATTACAACAACATAGATGATAGAGACGGATGTCCTGAAGAACTCATAAGAATGATTGTTATAGATAAAAAGAGTATGACAAGGGATTCTGACAACGACGGCATTACAGACGACAAAGACGCATGTCCGTTTACAGCAGGCAGCCCAAATAATAGCGGTTGTCCATTAACTTTGAAAAAACTCCACTACTATCCAACTATAGTAAGCTATACACCCGACGCCAAAGGCTATTTTATAAAGATAGGTTCATTTAAATCATTCAGAAGAGCTGTTAATATTCTAAAACAGGTAAGAAAACATACACGTTCCTCCGTCTGTGTAAGAAGGGCAAAGATAAACGGAAGAACCTGGTTTAGAACCTATGTAGGACCGTTTAAAACCTACCATAGAGCAAAGATAGCCCTAAGAAAACTTCATAGAAGATTCAAGTGGATTAACTACTCATCAAGCAGAATAGTAAAGGGTAGAAATTTATATAGGTAGTTAAAAAGTCAATAAAAGCCGAAGATTTCTTCGGCTTTTTGTTTATATGAGTTCACTAAATATTGCATTTGAAATAATCATAGATTTTGCTCCGTTTAAGAATAAATTACCATTTTTTTCTATTATTAGGTTTGCATCTATAAATTTTTGAAGAGTGTTGCCGTAGAGTTTTTTTATATCTGTATAGAACATTTTATCAAACTCTTTTATGTTTACACCCTTGTTTGTTCTAAGCATAAGTACAAATGCTTCCTTAATTCTGTCTTCTTTGCTTAATTTTTCCTTAAATACAACCGTTTTTCCTGATAGGTAATCCTTTAAGCTATCGGTATTTGAAAATCTTATGCCATCTATAAAAGAACTTGCAGAAACGCCAAAACCTCTATAATCATATCCAAGCCAATATGAACAATTATGTCTACTTTCAAATCCATATTTTGCAAAATTTGATATTTCATAATGTTCAAAACCGTTGCTTGTTAAATATTCAGATATAAAAAGATACATATCCGCCATTTCGTCGTCATTTGAAACTCTTAAAGAGCCGTTTTTTAAACGTTTTTCAAATTCTGTTCCTTTTTCAACGGAAAGCATATAGGTTGAAACGTGTTGTATATCCAACAAACAAACCTTTTTTAATTCATATTCAATTTCGCTTTTGCTTTCATATAGACCATATATTAAATCCAAACTTATATTTTCAAAACCTATCTCTTTGGCTTTTAAGATAGCATTTTCACCCAATGAAGAATCATGAAGCCTGCCTAAAGTTTTTAACTTTTTATTGAGAAAGGACTGGATTCCTATGCTTAATCTGTTAATACCTATCGAATTTAGGGATTTTAGATATTGCTCTTTTAAAGATATTGGGTTTGCTTCAAACGTGATTTCCGGATTTTTATCTATACTAAAATTTAAATAGACAGCGTTTATTATGCTTTCAATATGTTTTGGATTTAGGGTGGATGGTGTTCCTCCACCGAAGTAGATAGATTTAACCGTTTTTGCTGTTTTGAAGGATTTAATTTCTTTTATAAGTTTGTTTATATATAAATCTAAAGTGGAAAATTGTTTTTCAAAAGAAACAAATGCGCAATACGGACATTTTTTGTAACAGTAGGGTATGTGAATATAAATGTATATGTCGTTGTTCATTTTTTTGTGGAGTAGGTGCCGGAAAAGGTGAAGGCGTTTGATTTCATTTTTATATAGACGCCTTCGTCGATGCCTATTATGTTGCCGCATACGCATTTAATCAAATTACCTTCTTTTATAGAGTAATCTTCGATAATTCTATCTTTCCAGCACCTAATTATTTTGCCTTTGCCAACCTTTTTGTATTTAAATATCTTTGCTTTGCACTTTGCGCACTTTATCGTCAGCACTTTAGTTTAGGTTAAACATTACCATCTTAATATTTGTCATCTCGTCTATAGCAAAGCGCACGCCTTCTCTTCCTATGCCGCTCATTTTGTTTCCACCGTATGGCATATGGTCAACCCTGAATATCGATGTGTCATTTATCATTACGCCGCCAACGTCTAGTTGCTCTATGGCATAGTTTGCCTTCTTTATGTCGTTTGTGTATATGCCTGCCTGCAAACCATAATCGGAATCGTTTACATGCTGAATGGCTTCTTCAAAATTATCGTATTCTACTATCGATACAATCGGAGCAAAAACCTCCATACACATAATGCGCATATCCTTTGTTGTATTTCTCAAAACG
>JAMOQJ010000094.1 GCA_027064065.1 Desulfurellales bacterium | reverse complement strand
CAAGAATGAAAAATCCTCTCAGTATGGGTTTTGGTGTAATGCGGAAAATATTGTATAAAAGATTCATTGCTTTATCAATCCTTCTATGAACTCAACTATCTTATCTATGTCGTTTATGTCATAAATCGGTATGTTAAGATTGGGTTTTGTTTTTGAATCTGTTGCTATCATAATTATATTTTTAATGCCGTTCTCTGCCAAATATTCATTTGATACGGCATCTCTTTTGACTTCTATTTTTTGTATGTTTTCTAATTTATAACCTTCTATAAAAACGATGTCGCAGTCGGAAAATATTTCTTTTATTTCGTTAAGCGGTTTTTCTTTGTCTCTGTCTTCAACCATAGCGAATTTATCTTTTGAAGAAAGCACAATCCTTTTTGCTCCGGCATGTTTTAATCTGTATGAATCCTTGCCGGGATAATCTATTTCAAACGAATGGGCGTCGTGTTTTATTGCTCCCACATCTAAACCCTTTTTTGAAAATATCTCTATAATTTTTTCAATTAGTGTTGTTTTTCCGCTTCCCGAATGTCCGACAAAACCCAGAAATAGCGTTTCTTTCATTATCTGCACCTCCACACTATAAATATATTTTTACGGCTTAGATGTAAAGTCTCTTTATTTTAAGATTTATTTTTTGTATATTATAACTATTCAAATAAGGGAGGGTGATTATGAAAATTATAAAGATTTTTTTGATATTGATTATTATTGTTACATTAGGTGTTGGTGCATATTACGGTGCAAATATGTATATGGAAAACAGAGCGTTAAAAGAGGTAAATAAAATAATAGAGCAAGAACATCTTGAAGGATTGGTTGATTATGAAGGTGTAGAAGCTAATGTTTTTTCCCGTTCCATAACGCTAAAAAAGGTTAAGTTTGCACTTCAAAACAAGATTACATCTCAAGACGTAGGCATAATGGAATTTGACAAGGTTATATTGAATGGTGATTGGAACAAAAACTATACTTTAAAATTAAAAGATATAAAATTGATAAATTTAAATCCACAGTCGCCTAAAGAGTTAATGAATAAGAAAATCTTAAAAGCTGATTGTGCGGATTTTGATATTGAAAAAAGCGGTAAGATAATGACAAAATTTGACGGTAGTATACGCAACATAAGAATAGATAGGCGATTATTTCTTTTAAAAGAGCAGGATAAAGAAAAGATAAAACTATTTAATACTGTTATGAAAGTTAATAATCCAATCAATATTGTAATGAGTATGATGGCTAATCCGTCAAAGAAAACACTCAACATAAAAAAGTATAAGATAGATTTTGTTAACAATTTTGGCATATCGTATAAGATGTATGTAAAAAACATTGATATAATAGGTTTAGATATGGTTGCTAAACAGCTTCAAAAAAATAAAAATAGCTTTATGGTCATAGCAAATGCTATGAGTAAGGTTATGCAGATAAAACCTGTGATGTTTGAGTTGGAATTTATAAATAACGGAATGCTTGATAGGGTTTTAGAATATCAGGCAAAACAGGCTCATATGACAAAAGATAAATTCATAGAAGAAGAGTTGAAGAAGGTTGAAAGAAATCCAGTTTACGGTTTGTATAAACCCGTTAAAAATCTTTTGACATCCAAGTCTAAAAAATTAAAAATAACAATCAGAAATAAGGATATGTTGAGCGTGGGTGATTTGATGTCAAGCTCAAAGAATATATCCGATTTGATGGATAGGTTATATATAGAATTTTCGAATTAATGGAGGATGCAATGAAACGCATAATAAAAACAAAAAAGGCTCCAGAAGCCTTAGGTCCATACTCTCAAGCGGTTGTTAAGGGTGATTTTTGTTTTGTTTCTATGGAGCTTGGAATAGACCCAACAACCAAACAATTGGATAACGAAACAATAGAAAAGGAAACAAACAGGGCGCTTACAAACCTAAAAAACATACTCGAAGCTGCAGATTTTTCAATGGATGATGTTTTAAAGGTTACGCTTTATGTTACAGATATTTCTCTTTTTGGCAAAATAAACGAAGAGTATGCAAAATTCTTCAAAAACGACCCGCCAGCAAGGGCGCTTGTGGTGCAAAAATCTATGCCGCTTGATGCAAGGGTTGCCGTGGATGCTATAGCCTTAAAAGGATAGTTTAAGCTATAGAAAATAACGAATTAAAAAGGAAAAAACCATATGAAAATATACCCTGAATGCTATAACTGTTTTATAACACAAGCCATTAGAAGTTCGAAAATTCACTCAAAGAACAAAGAAGAATCCCTAAAGGTTGTAAGAAATGTTGTTAGGATTTTGACGGATATAGACCATTCGCTTCCACCGCCGATTATAAGCGAAGATGTCTATAAAACCATACAAGAGACGCTTGGCATTGCCGATCCGTATAAAGAAATAAAGAAAAAATATAACGATATAGCGTTGGATTATTGCGATTTTGCCTATGCAAGGATAAGAAATGCAGAAGATAAACTGTTATGCGCCCTAAAACTGTCGCTTGCTGGGAATATTATAGATTTTGGCGGTGAACAGGATAGCTTTAGTATTGAAGAAACTATTAACGATACGATACATAGCGGATTTCATGTGAATGAGATTGATAAATTTAAGTCGGATTTAAAGAAAGCCAACAGTCTTATACTGCTTGCTGATAATGCCGGTGAAGCTGTTTTTGATAAGATTTTGTTAGAAACGATAAAGGAAATGTATCCGACCCTTGATATATATGTATTTGTAAGAGGCGGAAATATCATAAACGACATAACGATTGAAGAAGCTAAATATATAGGCTTGGATAGCATAGCAAATATCATTGAATCACCTAAAGCCATACCCGGTTTTTGGCCTGAATTTTGCGATGGTGAGTGTGAAGATATTTGGAAGAGTGCTGATTTGGTTATCTCTAAAGGTCAGGGTAATTTTGAAACGCTATCAGAAATCAGCGATAAAAGGATATATTTTCTTTTTATAGTGAAATGTAGGGTTGTAGCAGAATTTTTAAAATTAAAAAAATTCTCAAAGATTTTTATGCAAAATAGATTTTAGGATATGAAAAAAGTAGCAGGTGTTGACGAAGCAGGAAGAGGTCCATGGGCTGGTCCTGTTGTTGCGGCTTGTGTTATTTTGGATAAAGATATACCCGATTTAGAAAAGATAAACGATTCCAAAAAGCTTACCGATAAAAAAAGAAGAGAGTTATATGATATTATAAAAGAGCATTCCGTTTATGGCATAGGCGTTGCATCGAATAAAGAGATAGATAGATTAGGCATAGTCAAAGCGACAGAGCTTGCAATTAAAAGAGCCATAGAGCATATGCCCGAAAAACCTACATTCTTGCTTGTTGATGGACGAGATAGATTTGATTTGCCTGTTAAGTATAAATCCATAATAGAAGGCGATTCAAAGGTTAAATCCATTGCTGCGGCGTCAATCTTGGCTAAGGTTTGGCGCGATAGGTATATGGAGCTTGTATCCGATATCTATCCAATGTATGGATTTGAAAAACATAAAGGCTATGGAACTAAGCTACATGCAGAGATGTTGAATATTTACGGAGTGTGTGAGCTTCATAGGATTAGTTTTAAGCCTGTTGCAAAGATAGTTGAAGAAAAATCAAAAAAGCCAAAGTTGCTTTTACATGCCTGTTGTGCTCCTTGTGCTACAAGCGTTATTGAAAGACTGAAAACAAAATATGATTTGGAAGTGTTCTTTTATAATCCCAACATACATCCAAAAAGGGAGTATGAAATTAGGCTCAACGAGATAAAAAGGTTGTGTAAATATCATAATATAAAGCTACATATTGGAGATTACGATACAAAAAGGTGGTATAAGAAGGTAAGAATTTACAAACACGATGAAGAAGGCAAAAGGCGTTGTTTTGTATGCTATGGAATACGTATGTTTGAAACTGCAAAACTTGCTAAAGGGCTAAAGTGTAACTATTTTACAACAACGCTTTCGGTAAGTCCTTTAAAAAAATATGACAAAATAAAGAAAATAGGTTTGGTATTATCCGATTTTTTTAATATTAAATTTGAAGAAACGGATTTTAAAAAGAATGACGGCTTTAAGCGTTCTGTTGAACTATCCAAAGAATTTGGTTTTTATAGGCAAAATTATTGTGGGTGTGTTTATTCAATGAGGGATACAATAAAATCCAAAGGTCTCTTGTGATTGATTTTTAATATCTGTTTCTATATGATAAAGACTGTTACTACGATGTCTAAGGGCGGTGATTTATGTATACGATTGATGTAATTATCGAAAAAAAAGAGCGTTGGAGATTTAAAGAGATACTGCTTCAAAAAAATCTTCAATATATGGAATGGTTTATCGAATTTGATTCTAAAAGCTGCATTATCTCGTTTGATATTGATAAAAAGGATGATTTTAAAGATATATTTGAGTTTTTAAAGGATAAGTCTCCGAAATCAAGGCTTGTGTTTCCAAATGGAAGTAACGTAAAGCCATCAAGACAAGAATTTGAAGAAATAGAATCTGATATACTATCAAAAATTCCTTTCAAGGAGTAAAAAATGGCAAAAAAAGAGTTGAAATATAAGGATTTAGAGATTGATTTTGATGTCGATATAGAATCTGTTTTGGCGAAGGATGATAGTTTTATATCTCAAGAAAGAATAGATGCTGCACTAAAAAAACTTATAGATATGCGTTCTTTTGATTATAATCTATTCATATCGGGTAATTTAAGTAGAAACGACAAGGAAATTATAAGAAAAAATATAGTTGATTTTGCTCAAGACAATAAAAGTGAATTGTACGATTACTGTTATGTGAATAATTTTAAAAATCCTAAGATGCCTAAGGTTTTAAAACTAAAAAAAGGCACGGGTAAAATTTTATCAAAGGAGATGAATGAATTTGTCGCTTATTTGATAAAAAGCGTGCCGAGTATTTTTGAAAGTAAAGAGTATGAAGAAAGGATACAAGAAGTCATATCCTATTACAACGAAAAACAGGAATCTCTTGATAAGGAGATACAGAAAAAGGCAAACGATTTGGATTTTGTTATTAAATTTTCGCAAATGGGTATTACGCTTGTTCCTATTGTATCGGGCAAAGCGGTTAATGAAAGAGAATATGCAAACCTTTCTGATTCTCTAAAACAGACAATAGAAGAAAAAAGGAAGAAATTAGAAGAAGATTTGGATGAATTTTTAAGAAAAAGCAGAGAGATAGAAAAAGAAAAGCAAAAGAAGATTAAAAAAATAAACGACGAAATGGGGCTTTTTATAGTAAGCCAAAGAATAGACGATATAAAAGAGAAGTTTAAAGATTGTAAAGATATTGAAGAATATTTGGATGAGGTTGAAGAATACACTCTAAACAATATAGCTATCTTCCTACCGCAGAAAAATCAAGCGTTTCCATTTATGCAAACTCAAAATAAATATATTGAATACAAGGTAAATCTTTTTGTGGATAATGAAAATACGGACGATGTTCCCGTTATTTATGAAGAAAATCCTACCTATTATAACCTGTTTGGTAAACTGGAGAAACAGGCATATTTTGGTGCTTTCATTACGGATTTTACCCATATAATAGCAGGAAGTATACATAAAGCAAACGGTGGATATTTAATACTTGACGCAATGAGTGTTTTAACCAATCCCGGAGTTTGGGATACGCTTAAGAAATCTCTGTTATCTAAAAAAAGCATAATAGAAGAATGGAGCGAAAAATACGGCATTATAGCGTCGGAAACTCTCAAGCCAGAGCCTGTTGATTTGGATATTAATATCGTTCTTGTGGGCAATGAATATATATATGATTTGCTTTATACTTACGATGAAGACTTTTCAAAATTATTTAAAATAAAAACCAATTTCAACTATACTATTAAAAAAGATAAAAAAAACGTAGAAAAATTTGCAGCAAAAATATTATCCTATTGCGATAAAAACAACCTAAAAAAACCAAACAAAAGCGGATTTAAAGGCTTATTAAAGCATTCGTGCAGGTTAAGCGAAGATAGAGAAAAGATATGGGCATACTACGATGATGCTATAGATATATTGAGAGAATCCCAAGTAAGGTGCAAAAAAGATGTAGTAGAATATGACGATATAAAAGAGACGCTCGAAGAGAAGTTCTTTTTGAAAAACCTATGGAAAGAAAAGATATACGAGATGATGGAAGATGGAAGCATCATCTTGGATTTGAAAGGCAAAAAGGTAGGCCAGATTAACGGTTTAAGCGTTATCGATTTGGGAGATTTTGCATTTGGCAGACCAAATAGGATAACGGCAAAGACCTTTATGGGTAAAGAAGGTATTATAAATATAGAAAGAGAATCAAAGCTGTCGGGAAAGATATTTGATAAAGCGTCATTTATTATGTCAGGATATATAGGCCAAAAGTACGGTTTCAATAAAACATTAAGTTTTTCAGCTTTTATCTCGTTTGAACAGTCCTATTCCTATATAGAAGGAGATAGCGCATCGATTGCCGAAACCCTTGCGCTATTATCGTCTTTGGCTGAAATTCCTATAAAACAAAACCTTGCCGTAACCGGTTCAATGAGTCAAGACGGAACAGTTCAACCCATAGGTGGAGTAAATGAAAAGATAGAAGGTTTTTATGATATCTGCAAATTGACAGGTAATTTAAAGGGTAGTGGAGTAGTAATACCTAAACAAAATGTCAAAAATTTGGTTTTGAAGGATGAAGTTTTGGAATCGATAAAAAAGAGAGAATTTCATATCTTTACGATAGAAACCATAGATGATGCCATAGAAATATTTAGCGGCATGAAGGCAGGAAAGGTTTATAAAAACAGATTTGAAAAAGACACGTTCCATTATGTTGTGGATAAAAAACTTATGAAGATAAATTCTATGTTTAAAAGAGAGGAAGAAGAGTAATGCTACGTTTTCTTGATGCAGGCGAATCACATGGAAAGGCTTTGGTTGCTATTATAGAAGGATTTCCGGCAAAGTTGAAAATAGATGAAAACTTTATAAATAAAAATCTTATGCTAAGACAATCAGGCTATGGTAGGGGTGGTAGACAGAAAATAGAAAAAGATAGGGTGGAATTTTTAAGCGGAGTAAGATTTTTAGAAACCATAGGTTCGCCCATTACCATGATGATACATAACAGAGATTTTGAGAATTGGGCTAAGATAATGGCATATAATGCTGAATATACCAACGAAAAAAACGTTACATCGCCAAGACCTGGACATGCAGATTTGGTTGGATATCTTAAATATGACAGAGTTGATATAAGAGATGTCCTTGAACGCTCAAGTGCAAGAGAAACGGCAATAAGGGTTGCTGTAGGTTCTTTGTGTGAATATGCTTTAACCAAGCTTGGTGTAAAGATTATCTCTTTTGTAAAATCCATAGGCAGCATAGAATGTAATCCTGATTATAATGATAGTGAATTTGAAGATAAAATAGAAAAATCACCCGTATTTTGTCCTGATGAGAAGGCTGGCAACTTGATGATAGCCGAAATAGAGCAGGCAAAAAAAGAAGGCGATAGTGTGGGCGGTTGCGTAGAAACTATAGTTGAAGGTGTTGTTGAAGGCTTGGGTAGTTATGCACAGTGGGACAGAAAGCTGGATGCAAGATTATCTTTTTCTTTAATGAGTATACAGGCTATTAAAGCAGTTGAGATAGGAGACGGAATAGATAATTCAAAACGATTCGGTTCTTTTGTTCATGATGAGATAATATATAATGGTAGATATAAAAGGAAAACAAATAGGGCAGGTGGCATTGAAGGCGGTATGTCCAACGGTGAAAGGATAATAACGCGTGCGTACATGAAACCTATACCTACGCTTGTAAAGGGTCTTGATTCTGTTGATATAGTAACAAAACATGCAAAAAAATCCGCATTTGAAAGAAGCGACGTATGCGCTGTTCCGGCTTTGAGTATAGTTGCAAAATCGGTTGTGGCTTTTGAGATTTTTAATGCTTATCTTGAAAAATTTGGCTCTGATACAATGGATGAGTTGATTGATAGAGTAAACGCTTACAAAGAGTATCTATCTAAGAAATGAATAATATAATACTTGTAGGTTTTATGGGTTGTGGCAAAAGCACAACTGCAAAGTATATTTCAAAGCGCTACGGATATAAATTTGTCGATACCGACAAGATAATAGAAAAGCGTCAAAAAATGAGCATAAAAGAGATTTTTGAGAAAAAGGGCGAGAATTATTTTAGGATGTTGGAAAGA
>JAMOQJ010000093.1 GCA_027064065.1 Desulfurellales bacterium | reverse complement strand
AGGAGCTATGGTGGCTTTCATATAAATTGCTTTTCCATCTTTGGTTCTATTCTTAATAATACCGTACCATATTTTTTTACTTTTAATTGTATCCCAAAGATTTTTAAACACAGACTTGGGCATATCCGGATGCCTGACTATGTTGTGAGGCTTGCCTATAAGCTCTTCTTTTGTGTAGCCGGTGCTTTTGCAAAAAGCATCATTAGCATAGGTTATAATGCCTGTTGGGTCTGTTTTTGTAACCGTAGCGCTTTCGTCTATTATATTTTTATATTGCTCAAGCAGACTTAAGGCTTCATCTCTCTCTTTTCTTAACCTTATTTTATCAACAACGCGATAAATCGACTCAAGCAGTTGATTCATATCTATAGGTTTTAATATGTAGCCGTAAACGCCTATTTTAATGCTTTCCATTAAATACTCAAAGTCGTTAAACGCCGTAATAACAATTATCGGCACTCTTTTATCTATCTTCTTAATCTCTTTTATCATATCAATGCCGTTCATTTTTGGCATATTAATATCGGTAATTATAAGGTCATATCTATTATTTTTAAATTTCTCAAGACCGTCTATCCCGTCACAAGCAGTATCTATATTACTAAGAAATTGCTCAAGTAAACCAAGAGTTTCATCTCTTGCATCTTTATTATCTTCAACATATAGAACTTTTATGTTTATCGATTTTTTAATCTTGATTATTTTATCCAAAAGCTCTCTATTCATTGTTTACAAATTATACAAAATAAACAATTTTGTCAATAACAATTATAAAAGCTTTTATAAATTGCTTTAACGGCTCTTATTACTATAAATTTAGTTTTTTTATCTAAAATTTTTTAGTTGACAAATATTATAATTAAAGTATAATTCAAAATGTAGATTTTATGTAAAACTTGACTATGTAAATTTTTATGGAAATTGGGGTTATGGAAGAATTAAAACGCATTTATTCAACGATAAAACACACTATAGAAAACAGAATAAAAGAGTTCAACAATATTAAAGAAACCGCAGACAATAAAGCTATGCTTAAAGAAATGGTGTTTTGCTTAATGACTCCACAATCCAAAGCCAAAACCTGCGCTAAGGTTACAGACGATATTTTTACAAACGACTATGTTTTTAAAGCGTCTGTTTTGGAATTATCCAACGCAATCAACAACGTTAGATTCAAAAACAACAAAGCTAAATACATAAAAGAAGCAATAGCCAAATTTAAAAATAGAGATATTAAAAAGACGATTAACAACTTTAACGATGTATATGAAGCACGAGACTGGCTTGTAAAAAATATTAAGGGCTACGGATACAAAGAAGCAAGCCACTTCTTAAGAAATACGGGTTTTGGGTATGATTTGGCGATACTTGATAGACATATATTAAAAAATCTAAAAAACTACGGCGTATTAAAAGAAATACCAAAAACAATAAACGAAAAAACATATAAAACAATAGAAAAGGATATGCAAAACTGGGCAAAGGAAATTAATATACCAATGCACCATCTGGATTTCGTTCTCTGGTACAAAGAAACAAAGGAAGTGTTTAAATGAACAAAAATCAAAAGCTCTCTAAAGAGATTTTAGAAAAACATAATATCAATACATCTTACTACAGAATAGTCATACTTGAGCAAATCATAAAAAGCAAAAAATGTCTAAAGATTGACGAAATATACAAAACACTTTACGACACAACATCCACAATCTCAAAAGCAACACTTTATAATAACTTAATGATATTTGAGAAGCATAATATACTTAACAAGATAATATTCAACCAAGATGAAATATACTACTGCTTAAACGACGGAAATATCTATCTTTACTTTAAGTGCGAAATATGCAATAATATATACAAGTTTCCAATAGACCTACAATGCTTTAACAGTATAAACAAGGAAGGCAATCAAATTAACAGCTACAATATCGCATCTTACGGGATTTGTAAAAAATGTTTAAAATAATTTTGGAGGCTAAATGAAAAAATATCAATGTGAAGTCTGCGGCTACATCTACGACCCAGAAATCGGCGACCCTGAAAACAACGTAGAGCCGGGTGTAGCTTTTGAAGATTTACCCGATGATTGGACATGCCCTATTTGTGGAGTTGACAAGGATTCATTTGAAGAATATACATAAAAAAAGAAAAAACTATTTAAGGAGGTATTGAAAAATGGCTGAAAGACTTGAAGTTTACAAATGTGAGGTTTGTGGAAATATCGTAGAGGTATTGCACGGTGGAGCAGGAGAATTGGTATGTTGCGGAAAACCTATGGTAAAATTTGAAGAAAAAACTGCCGATTCATCAACCGAAAAGCACGTTCCTTTCATTAAAAGAGAAGGAAACGCCTATGTAGTAAAGGTAGGCGAAAATACGGCACACCCTATGGAAGATAAACACTATATCGAATGGATTGAATTGAATGTGGACGGAGCAATCTATATCAAATTCCTAAAACCTGGTGATGCGCCTGAAGCAAGATTCGAAGTGCCTGAAGGCAAAGATGTATCAGCAAGAGAATACTGCAACCTTCACGGTCTATGGAAAGGATAATAAAAGGAGCAAAAAACAATGGCAGTACAAAAACTTAAAGACGATGTATACTTTGTCGGGGCTATCCACTGGGATAGGCCCATCTTTGATGAACTTGTAGAGCTACCTAAAGGCACAAGTTACAATGCATATTTAATAAAGGGTAGCACAAAAACGGCACTACTTGATACGGTAGACCCGGACAAAACCTATGAACTAATAAGGAACTTGGAAACGCTTGGTGTTGACAAATTGGATTACGTAGTAGCGCACCATGCCGAACAAGACCATTCAGGCTCAATCCCTGCAATCTTAGAAAAATACCCAGAAGCAAAGGTCGTAACAAACGAAAAATGCAAAGGCTTTTTGATGGATTTGATGCCTATTGCCGAAGATAAATTTATCACTGTAAAAGACGGAGACATTCTGGATTTGGGCGATAAGCACCTAAGATTCATTTTTACGCCGTGGGTTCATTGGCCTGAAACGATGATAAGTTACTTGGAAGAAAAAAAGATGCTCTTCACATGCGACTTTTTCGGCTCACACATAGCAACAAGCAGGATATTTGGACCAAAAGACGAGATGCTCATATATGAAGGAGCAAAACACTACTACGCAGAAATTATGATGCCATTTAGGACACATATCAAAAAACATATAGCAAAGATAGAAGAACTCGATTTTGATATGATTTGCCCAAGCCACGGCTCTGTTTATAAAAACCCGAAATTCATCATAGACGCTTACAAGGATTGGGTTTCTGATAGACTGGATAACGAAGTTTTAATACCTTATGTATCTATGCACGGCAGCACAAAAAAGATGGTTGAACATTTGGGAGATGCACTGGTAGAAAAGGGTATCGATGTGAAATTATTCAACATTATAGAAGTTCCACTTGGAGAAGTTGCAATGGCGCTTGTGAACGACGCTACAGTAGTATTTGCAACACCGTTTGTTTTAGCCGGCGCTCACCCATCCATAGCATCTTTGGCTTATCTTGCAAACGCTTTGAGACCTAAAGCAAAATTTGCTTCTATTATTGCATCTTATGGCTGGGGCGGAAAAGCCGTCGACCATATCTTGGGTTTGCTTACAAACCTAAAGGTAGATGTCATCGACCCGGTATTGGTAAAGGGCGAACCCAAAGAAAACGATTACAAAGCGTTGGACGAACTTGCCCAAAAAATATACGAAAAACACAAAAGTATCGGTATAGTTGATTAAGGGTTAGGGTTTTTACCCTGCCCTTTTTTATTTTTATGATGGAAAAATCCAAAAGAATAAAAAAAGACGAAAAAATACTAAAAAAATTTATACAGGTATACTGTAAGGAAAATCACTTAAAAAAAGGCATAAAAGAGCATAATAATGGTATGTGCAAAGAATGTTACGAGCTATTTTTATACGCAAAACAAAAAAACGAAAAATGCCCGCTTGACCCAAAGCCACAATGTAAACACTGCAAAATCCACTGCTACAGCAAAGAGATGAGAGCAAAAATCAAAGAAATTATGAAATTTAGCGGTATATATATGATTAAACGTGGAAGGCTCGATTGGATATTCCATTACTTCTTTTAAATATGGCTAAATTTTCTGTAAAACGGATAAAAAACGATTATATAAGCAAAAGCCGACAAAACAACCCTTAAAATATAGTTTATATCGACAAACCTAATAAAAAGCGAAACAAAAATAAGTATCACAAAAACAATAACCACCGATAAATCCACAAACCAAGACAATTTTAAACTGCCCATTTTGTTTTTTATGTAAAAAACCAAAACCAACATATTAACAAAACCGGAAATCGACATAGATAAGGCAAGCCCTTTAAACCCTAAAACCAAACCCAAAATAATAGAAAAAACAATTGAAGAAAAAGCAGCGTAAATGGACGCTTTAAGTGGCGTTTTTACATCCTTTATTGCATAAAACATATTGGAGAGTATCTTCGTTTGTGAAAAGAAAAAAAAACCAAAAATCATAAAAACAAGAGCATAATAGGTATTGTCTGTCGATACACTGCTAAATTCTCCGTGCTCAAAAAGTAGTTTTATAACATCTTTGCCAAAAAAAATAAAATAGAGCGTAACAAATACAGAGATTAAACTTACAAACTTTATCAAATGTGAAGATTTTGGTAAAATCTCTTCTGTTTTAAGTTTGGATAAATCAACCAAAGAACTTTGGGTTAAAGCGATGGAAAAAACGGCAAAGGGCAACTGAAACAGCCTGTTTGCATAAGATATATACGAAAAACTACCATAAGCCATAAAAGATGCCAAAAAAGCATCAACCATCGAAGACAACTGAAATATGCCGCCACCCAAAGCCGTAGCAGCCATAAGTTTAAAGATTTCCTTTGTTGTATCTTCGATTTTAAAATGAAATTCAAAAGGCAATTTTAGCTTTAAAAAATCGTAAAACGATATAGCAAGTTGCAATATACCGCCTATAATAACACCTGCACACAAAGCATAAACAGGTTGGGTAAATTTAGAATAGAAAAAAACCAGACTGCCTATGATGCTAATATTTAAAAGCGTGGGAGCAAAAGCCGGAATTGAAAAACGGTTGTAGGTATTCAAAATTCCCATCAACAAAACGCTTAAGCCTATAAAAAATATATATGGAAAGGTAAGTTTCGTCATATTATCCATAACGCTTAATTTATCGGAATGTAAAAATCCGGCGGCAAAAAGAGCAATAAGCCCTTTTGAAAATATAACGCCCAAAACAGACACAACAAACAAAACCAAAGCAAAAATAATTATTATATTCCATATTGCTTTTGGTTTTTTGGATTCTTCAAGTTTGGAAATAACGGGAACAACGGACGAATTAACCGCACCTTCGCCAAGAAATCTCCTTAAGGAATTGGGCATTCTAAATACAATAAAAAACATATCTGCATATACGCTTGTTCCAAAGTAGCTTGCTATAAAAAAATCCCTTATATATCCAAATAATCTGCTTATCAGCGTAAAGAAAGCGATAATTTTTGCGTTTTTTAACATAAATCTAAGGCTTTCTTACAAGAATAACAAATTCGCCCTTTATGGAATCCCTACTTTTAAAATTTTCTAAAATCTCTTCTGCGCTTCCACCTATAAACTCTTCGTAAATCTTCGTTATCTCTCTTGCAACCATAACATACCTATCGCTTCCAAGTGCATCACAGATAGCTTCAAGCGTCTTAATAATACGGTTGGGCGATTCGTAGAGTATTATCGTTGCATCCATATCAAACGATTCAAGCATTTTTCTTTTTTTTATAGGACCCTTTGGCAAAAAACCCAAAAAAACAAATCTATCGGTAGGCATTCCGCTTGCAGAAATAGCAGCAATTAACGCACTTGCACCCGGAATTGGCACAACATCAAAACCGTTATCCCTGAAGGCTTTAACGAGCCTATATCCAGGGTCTTGAATGGTTGGCGTTCCGGCATCGGTTATAAGCGCAATATTTTTTTCTTCGCTTACCAGCTCCAAAGCCCGCTCTACCATTCTTTCGTAGTTATGGTCGTTATATTTTAGGATTTTTTTATCTATTTCGTAGTGTGAAAGCAGTCTTTTTGAGTGGTTTGGGCTTTCTGCAAATATTATATCAACAGATTTTAGGGTATTTATAGCCCTTATCGTTATATCATCCATATTACCGATGGGCGTTGCGACAATAAATAACTTACCGCTCATAGCGATTTAAAGAACGCCCTTATTTCGGGTATGTTATCGCACGGATTTTCTTCCGGACATCTTCCCTTAACGCACGCAGGACCTGAATCTTCAAAGATGACGGGTGCATGCTTTTTTGCAAGTTTAAGCATCTCGATAGCCGCTTCTCTTATCTCCCACTGCGCCCTAACACAACACCTTAACCTAAAAAAGTGGATAAGTTCCCTTGCGTTCATGGTTACAAGAATATTTGAAGCAACGCCCTGCGGTATTACAAAGCGAGCATCTTCCTTTTTTATACCCATTTCGACAAGTTTTTCATAGGTTTCTACGGTTTTATCGAGCATTTCGTTATAAAGTTTTTGCGCTTCTTCATTATCGGCTATCGATTGCGGAATAACAAAACTCTCCCTTTTTATTGCCGTATATCTATGGCTTTGCTGGGAATAACTTGCAATCCTATGTCTTACAAGCTGATGCGTCGCAACCCTGCTTATTCCTTCTATGGAATAAGTAAAAACAACATGCTCCAAAACAGAATGGTGTCCTGATTTTACCACACGTCTTATTAACTTTTCCCGATACTGTTCATCCATATCCATATCTTCAATAGACTGATTGCTGTAGCATACCTTAGCAGCAATTGCCGCCAACTGATCCGCGTTGTAGGTATGCCTAACCAAAACTACTTTCATATCGTTCTCTCCATTGTTTTATGTTATTTATGGCAATTTCAGCCTGTTTTTTTCTCTTTTCCTTTTTATTTCTTATCTTTCCTACGCTTATAAATCCGAAATTTTCGCTCATAGGCTGAAATTCGCCATCTTTTTCGGATACATAGTTAATCAAACCGCCCAACATACTCTCCTTGGGCAAAGGTAGCATATCCTTACCATTTAACATTAACGCCACATTCATACCTACATAAATGCCGCTTGCTGCAGATGCCATATAACCTTCAACGCCTGTAATCTGTCCAGCAAAAAAGATATTTTTTCTGTTTTTCATCTGTAAAAATCCGTTCAACACTTTGGGCGAATTAATAAAGGTATTCCTATGCAGACTGCCAAGTTTAGCAAATTCTGCATTTTTTAAGGCGGGTATAAGCCTAAATACCCGCTTCTGTTCGGGGTATGTAAGTTTTGTCTGAAATCCAACCAATCCCAAAAGACTTCCTTCTTTATTCTCTTTTCTTAATTGAACGACGGCAAATGGTCTTTTTGAGTTATACTCAAGCCCAACGGGCTTCAGCGGTCCAAAAAGCAATGTTTGTTTGCCTCTTTGGGCTATCTCTTCAATAGGCAAACACGCTTCGAAATAATTTTTCTCAAACTCTTTATATTCCACCTTTTCTGCGCTCATCAAGGCTTCGTAAAATCTATCGTAATCATCTTCGTTTAAAATACAGTTAAAGTAATCCGTATCATTTGAATACCTTGATGCCCAAAACCCTTTAGAAAAATCAACGCTTTCAGCATAAACTATTGGTGCTATAGCATCAAAAAAATACAAAAATTCTTCACCGATAATCTCTTGTAGATACCCAACAAGCGCCCTATCACACAATGGACCACAGGATACAATCCATATATCGCTATCGTTTAGTTTTTCGATTTTTTCTCTTACAACGTTTATATTTTTATTTGCCGTTATTTTTTCGGTTATCAACCTTGAAAACATAACCCTATCGACGGCTAATGCGCCGCCCGCTTCTACTTTAGATTCATAAGCCGTTTTTACAACTAAAGAATCCAAAATTTCCATCTCTTTTTTTAAAACGCCGCTTGCCGTAGTCAACGACATATTGCCAAAAGAGTTACTGCATACAATCTCTGCAAGATTCTTATCTTTATGCACTTCGCTAAAACTATCGGGCTTCATCTCAAACAGATTGACTCTAAAACCCTTATTTGCTAAAGCCCAAGCTGCTTCAACGCCTGCCAATCCGCCGCCTGCTATGTTAATATCCATAAATTACACCGCCTTAAAGTTGTAAATCGGTTTTGCAATATACAAAACATCAACATTTTCTTTCAATTTGTTTAATATATAATCTTTATCCTTATAAGCCATCGGGCTTTCGTCTATCGTTTTCTTGTTTACGCATGTAGAAAAAACACTCTTCATGCTATTTTTAAATTCATTCAAAGACAAACTCTTTTTAGCCTGCTTTCTTGACATCAATCTTCCCGCACCGTGCGGTGCTGACATATTCCAATCATTATTACCCTTTCCAATACCTACAACTACGCCTTCTGCCATATTTAAAGGAATTATAACCCTTTCGCCTTTGTGGGCAGAAATTGCGCCCTTTCTAACTATTTTATCGTCAAAGTTTATATAGTTGTGAACGCTTTCTATCGTTTCAAAGTTTAAAGAGCCTACAAACTCTTTTATTATTGTATGCAGTATCGTATATCTGTTGAGTTTTGCGAATATTTGAGCCGTTTTCATATCTTCCATATATTCTTTAGCGTCGATACCCACAAGATACTCCATACCCTTGGGCACGTTATCCCTACAAACCTTTTTAGCCTTTTTCTGATGATAGTTGGCTATGCTTAAACCAAAATTTCTCGAGCCGGAATGAACGACAAAACATATATTTTTATCCGATTTGTCTATCTCTATAAAATGGTTGCCGCTTCCCAGCGTTCCTATGGAATTTAACACGTAATTTATATCTTGATTGGTCTTTTTTGCTATTCTTTCAAGTTTTTTTTCAAATTTATCAAAATCCAAACCCAATCGTTTTGATACTTCGTAAACGTTTTTTGAAAAAGAGCATCTTACTTTTGTGCCGCTTGGTATGTTTTTTCTTATTATATTGTCAATCTCAACAAAATCACTCTTACCCAAATCCAAACCCTTAAAGCAAAAAGCCAACACGCCGCAACCTATATCTACGCCTATGAGATTGGGTATAACCATATCGCCAAGATAAGCCGTATAACCGATTACACACCCTAATCCTGCGTGAACATCGGGCATTATACGTATGTGGGCATTTTTTGATATAGGATGGTTTACCAATTGAATGATTTGATTTTTTGCCGTTTCTTCAATCTCATCGGCAAAAATCTTGGCTTTTGAATATGCACCGTTTATTTCAATCATGCAGGCTGCTTTCGTGTGTATTTAAAGGCGTCAACAACCCTACTTATCGCCAAATACCATTATGGTTTCGTTCTTTTTAACCATCATAAAACGGTCTTTAGCCTTATGCTCAATAACATACGGGTCATTCTTGGCTATATTTATATCTCTCTTAATCTTTACGATTTTATCGCTTACTTTTGTGATTTGGTCATCAAGATAGGAGCTTTCTTTCGAAAGCTCCCTAATTTTCATCTGCTTTGTGTATACGCTTTTAGCCATCACCGATATAATCATAAAAACAAATACAAAAAATATTATACGAAAGAACCTACCATGTCGGGTATTCGCCATACGGGAACATCTCCTCTTCGATTTCCAACAGCCTATTGTATTTTGCTATCCTTTCACCTCTACAGGCAGAACCTGTCTTAATCATACCAGCATTTGTAGCAACGGCTAAATCTGCTATAAACGTATCAGCCGTCTCTCCTGACCTATGCGATATAACAAAGTTATACCCGGCATCCTGAGCCAACCTAATAGCATCAAGCGTTTCAGTCAATGTTCCAATCTGATTAGGTTTAATCAATATCGCATTAGCTATAGCATTTTCTATACCCTTTTCCAATAATTCCGTATTGGTAACAAATATATCATCACCTACAAGCTGTATATGCTCACCTATAGCGTCTGTCAGTTTTTCCCAACCATCCCAATCATCTTCAGCCAATCCATCTTCTATTGAAACTATAGGGTATTTGCCGCACAACTCGCCGTACAACTCTATCATATCGTCGCTTGTCAACTCTTCACTGCCAACCATATATTTACCGTTTTTATAAAATTCGCTTGCTGCCGGGTCAAGTGCTATGGCTATATCATCCATAGGTTTATAGCCCGCTTTCTCTATAGCTTCAACAAGCAATTTTAAAGCTTCTTCATTGGAATCAAGATTGGGCGCAAAACCGCCTTCGTCGCCCACACCGGTAAACAAGCCTTTTTCCGATAGCGTGGATTTTAGGGAATGAAATGTTTCGCTTGCCATCTGCATAGCTTCTCTAAAACTCTCAGCGCCTACCGGCATAATCATAAATTCTTGAAAATCAACGTTATTATCGGCGTGTCTTCCGCCATTTAAGACATTAAGCATTGGAATAGGCAAAAGGTTGCCGTAAATTCCGCCTATATACCTGTAAAGACCCATATTCAATTCATTTGCGGCGGCTCTTGCGCTTGCCAAAGATACGGCTAATATCGCATTTGCTCCAAGCTCTGATTTATTCTCTGTTCCGTCTAACTCTATCATAGCATTATCAATTTCAGACTGATTGGCAACATCTATCCCTATCAGCTCATCAGCAATTTTTTCGTTTATATTGTCTACCGCTGTCAATACACCTTTGCCGTTATACCTATCTTTATCGTTATCCCTTAATTCTACCGCTTCATTTTCGCCCGTTGAAGCACCAGATGGCACTTCAGCCACACCTGTAAAATCATTCTCTGTTCTTACGGAACACTTAATCGTAGGATTTCCTCTTGAATCTAAAATCTCAAATGCATAAATATCAACAATTGAACTCACCTAAACACCTCCAAAAATTATGGTAAAAATACCGATTCTACAAAATCTCTCGCATTAAAAACCCTTAAATCTTCTATCTGCTCTCCTATCCCTATATACCTTATCGGTATTTTAAATTCCTCGCTAATTGCCACAATAATCCCGCCTTTTGCCGTTCCGTCCATCTTTGTTAGGACAATACCTGTAACATTAAGCATTTTATTAAATTCCCTTGCTTGGTTGATAGCATTTTGACCTATTGTAGCATCTAAAACAAGCAATACTTCATGTGGCGCTTCTTTATACGCCTTCGTTATTGCATTTTTTACCTTTACTATTTCGTTCATAAGATTCTTTTGGGTATGAAGCCTACCCGCCGTATCGACAAAAACAACATCCATATTTCTACTGACAGCGCTATGAACACCGTCAAAAGCAACCGAAGCTGGGTCTGAGCCTTCCTGCTGTTTAACTATTGAAGCATTAGCCCTTTTTGCCCAAATCTCCAACTGGTCAATAGCAGCAGCCCTAAATGTATCGGCTGCTACAAGCATAACCCTTTTTGCTTTATCGGTATTAATGCTTGCAAGTTTGCCAATTGTCGTAGTTTTGCCTGAGCCGTTTATACCTACTGTCAGCACGATAAACGGCTTTTTTCTAATCTCAAGCGGTTGCTCAACCTTTTCAAGAACATCAAGACACACATCCCTAATCTTTTGCTCCACATCACGCCTTGTTTTGACAGAAGAATTATCTATGCCTTCTTCTATTTCTTCCATAATTCTTTGCGTAACCTTAACGCCGAAATCGGCTTCTATTAATAATTCTTCTATAAATTCAAGATAATCGTCCGTTATCGGCTCGTCTTTTTTTGATTCTTCGTGTATTTTATTTGTAAAGCCTTCTTTAGTCTTAAATAATTTTTCAGATACACTCTTTAAAAATCCCATCTACTTCACCCTATTTAAAAACCTTTCCATCTGAGATTTTCTTTTTCCAAGCATCCAGCTATTTGAAAATAGTCTTCTTTCAAAATCCATAGCTTCTTCCCTTGATAAATTAATAGACGACCTTGACAATTTCTTGATGTATTTTATTAAAACAAGCTCTTCTTCGTTGAAGCTGTAACAAAATTCAAAAGCCTTATCAAGCACGACATCTTTATCGTATATTTCATCAACCAAACCAACATCCTTAGCTTTTTTGGCATCAATCTTTTCAGCGCTCAAAAGAAAGCTCAACGCCTTTGAATGCCCTACTCTTTTGGCAAGCCTGTATGTTCCGCCCCAACCGGTGGTTACGCCAAGTTCTTTTTCTTTAAACTGAATAAAGCTGTCGCTTCTTAAATAGAGTAAATCAAAAGCTAAAATAAATTCTGCCCCTCCGCCTATGCAGGAACCGTTTATAGCACAAATGGTGGGAATTTCCAAATCTTCAAATCTATTTAAAACCGTATGCATATTAAATGCCATAGTATAGGCATCTTCCCTTGTTGATAGAGTAATAAAATACTCTATATCACCACCGGCTGCAAATACATTCTTGCCCGATGAAGTAATTATTAAAGATTTTAGGTCGGATTTTTCAAGATAGGATAAAATCTCTCCCATTTCATACATAAACTCTTTATTTATAGCGTTATGCTTCTCTGCCCTATTGAGCGTTAAAAGACCTATCCTGTCTGTTTCGTCAAATTTTAGATATTTCAAAATTCATACCTCGTATAAACTTTTTTTTCTGTAATTATGGCGCTAATTAGTTCGTTATCGGTCAAATCGAAAGAATAATTAACGGCTTTTGCGTTATTGGGCGATATTAGGCTGCCGCCAAAATTTAACACTTCATCTTCGCTTCTTTGCTCAACTACTATTTCATTTAAGGAAGCTATGTTTCTATCTATGGTTGATTCGGGCGCTGCAACGATAAATGGTATGTTGTGCCTTTTTGCAACAACGGCAAGGCAGTATGTACCTACCTTATTTGCCGTATCGCCATTTCTTGCTATCCTATCAGCACCTACAATAACGGCGTCAATCAAACCCTTTTTCATTAGTATACCGCAGGAATTATCGGTAACAACCCTGTAATCTATACCTTCTTTTTCAAGCTCAAAAGCTGTAAGCCTAACGCCCTGAAGATACGGCCTGGTTTCATCGACATAAACCATATCAAGATAACCCTTTTTGTGCATTGTTTTTATAACGCCCAATGCCGTTCCTATACCGCCCGTTGCAAGTTCTCCCGTATTGCAATGCGTAAGTATATTCCTTCTTGTTTTTAAAAACTCCGCTCCAAGTTCGCCTATCGCCGTATCTTGCTCCTTTTGCGCTTCCCATAAAGAAAAGGCTGTAGCTCTTATCTTGTTTATTAATTTATGGGTAGGCAATATGTCTATCTTTTCGTCTATTACCTGTTTTATTCTATCCAAAGCAAAAAAAAGATTAACCGCTGTAGGTCTTGTTTTTGATAGGCAATCGTAACTATACTCAGCTTTTTTTATAAACTCATCTTTATTCTCGGTTGCCTTAATGCCCAAATACATACCAAACGCAGCAACAATACCGATAAAGGGTGCGCCTCTTACAACCATCTCTTTTATTGCAAAGCATACATCATCAACACTATTTGCTTTGTAATAAAAAACTTCTTTCGGCAGTCTTCTTTGGTCTAAAAGCAATATTTGGTCGTCTAAAACCACCAAAGGTTTAGAGCCATCCATGTTCAACATACCAATCAAACGTCTCCTTTAATCCATTTTTCAAGTCATATTTTGGCACAAACCCTGTATCCTTATGCAGTTCTTCATACCCACAACTCCAACCATCAACATCCATCTCTTTAGTCTTATCTATGCTCAATGGCGCTTTATCCTTCATGAATGCCGTAGCATAAGCCACAATTTTGGCTATAAAAGGATTTATGTTTATTGTCTTTCCCTTTATGCCCATTATATCAAAAAGATATTCAGACATCTTGCTCCATGTATATCTATTGCCGTCTGAAACCGTATATATCTTTATCCTATTATTATTATGCTCTATTAGTTTTTCTATAGCCAAAACCATATCTTCAACGTACAAAAAGCTAAAGGGAATATCTTTTAAAACCGGCTGTATTCCTTTTTTTGCCATCTTAAACACATCAAAAAACCATCTTTCGTAAGGACCGTATATAATCGGCGGTCTTAATATCTTCAAATCCCTATCATAGCAGTATTTTAAAAACTCAAACTCACCTAATAGTTTTGAGTATCCATAGTGAGAAACTGGTCTGTTTAGATTATCTGGACCTCTTGCTGCAAGTGAAGATATATGGACTATATTATCTATGCCTAATTTTTTTGCCGCCAAAGCCACGTTTTTTGAGCCATCTCTATTTACATAATACAAATTTTTATAATCGTAACTCTTAACAAGACCGGCGATATGCACAACCGCAGACGAATTCTTCATTGCATTTTCTATGGAATCATAGTCGTTTACATTTCCTTTATGTATATCAACCAAATCACCAAAACACTCTTTTGCCCTTTGCGTATCCCTTGCAAGTATGGAAATTTCATATTTGTTTTTCAATCGATTTACGGTATTAATACCGACAAAACCCGTAGCTCCAGTTATAAATATTCTCATTTTTCCCAATATATCCTTGCGGCTTTTTCGTTTTCCCTATATTGAATAATCAAATCTCCTTTATAGGCTCTCTTTAAGGCTTTTCCAATAGATGTTGCAAGATGCTCAAAGGTTGTATAAACAATCATCTCCGTATCGCTCTTTTCTTCTATTTTCCCTATGCGCCTTAAAGGATTTGACACTTGGGCAGACTCTTCCTTATTCTTAATAAGGTTAAGAATTTCATCCTTTTTTGTTTTTAGCAAACTGCTTTTTAAATTTAATATGCCACCGAAATAACCATCCCTTATTCTCTTGCAGGCAGGGCACAAAATTTCTTTATACTCATCGGGTTTTTCGGCTTTTTTCCACTTTCCATCAAGAAACACAAGCCCGCACTTAGGGCAAACAACAGCCCCTTTATGTTTTTTTGATGATAGATACGGTCTTTCGTTTGTGGAGTATAGATTGTTTTTCATCACTAAAACCCCTTTCTAAGACTCAAAAGCCTTCTTTAATTCAGTAAACTTCATATGTATAGAATTTAGAATTTCGACAGGGTTATCGTTTCTATACTGCAAAAACTTAGCTGCACAAGATTCGTTTATTAAACCCAAATCCTTAACAGGCTCCCTTTTTCCTATACCCATCATATTAACAAAATAATCAGCCAAAGAAACCAATGCAGCAGCCTTTAAAAAATCCTTCTTTAACGCAACAAAATTTACATGATGAAATCCTACGGCATCTATTATTTCTTGGTCGAAGTTCCACGTTTCCAAAAGATATGCACCTACATCTGCATGACTATATCCATATTCTGCTTCTTCCAGCGACTTCGCAGGCACATTTTCGTTATATGCCTTTTTAAGGATTTTTACATAATTAAGTTCTTCGTTCTTCTTAAAAACCACCTTTCCTATATCGTGCAAAAGACCCATAAGATAAGCAGCTCCGTCTCCTGTTATCTTCAGCTTAAAATTAAACTCAGATGCAGCAACAGCTACGGCTAAAGAATGTTCCCAAAGAATCTTATCAAACTCATCACTTGCAGAAAAAGCGTTTTTCATACTAACCATTACAACAATCTTTCTAACTTCTTCAAAACCTATTAAGGCAATAGCATCGGATAAACTTTTTACCTTCGTTTTAAATCCATAAAAAGCCGAGTTGGATATTTTTAAAATATATGCAGCCAATACAGGGTCTAACGATATGGCTTTTGCTAATTGATAAGCGCTTAAACTGTCGTCCTCAAATAGCTTTAGTATTCTAACCGCAATCCTTGGAAACGAAACACCTTCCGATACACTATTAACAAGCTCTTTAATTGGAATCTTCATCTACATACCTCAATTTTCATTGCTCTTTAGTATATCTTTATGTTAATAATTTTTCAAGCTATCTAACAATATATTAAAACCTTAGATATTTCAAATCTTAAAAATGAACAATACTCAATATTGCAGACATATCAACGTTTTTACTTTCTTAACATACCGTTTCCATATTACTAAAATCATTTGACAAACATAAAAAGTTTAATAAAATGCTCTAACTACTTTTGGGGGAGTTAAAAAGGAGAATACGATATGAATTATAAACAGGATTCTAAGTTTTCGAATTTTTTCAATAAGGTTAGACCATCGGGCTTAAGATTAGCTCAAACAATTTTTGAAAAAAGGGTTGAAAAAGACCTAAAAAACAATAAATCTCCCATAGAAGCGATAAATGTAGCGATTGGTAGCGTATCGCTTAAAACACATCCAAAGCTACTTGAGAGATTTCTAAATCCCAAGGATAAAAATTTAATAGAAGGTATATGGAGATACGGAGAAACGCCGGGAACAAAAAAGGCAAACGAGGTATTCATAAAAATAATAAAAGCCTTTTTACCAGACGATATCAATCCCGCTTTATATTCTGTTGTTCAAGAAGGCGGCTCTGCTGTTATGAGAACGGTAATACTCGGCGTGTGTGGAGATGCAGGAAGCGACGAAAGACCGCTATTGGTTATGAATCCAACATATACAAACTATAAAGCTGTGGCAGATGAAACAGGTAGAAAAATCGTATCTGTCCCAAGAGCACTTGACAGAAAAGGTAATTTTAGCAATGTAGCCATAAAAGAAATAGAAGAAGCAATTAAAAAATACAATCCCGGCGGACTGCTTATTATTCCCTATGACAATCCATCTGGCCAATTAATGAGACAGAAAACAATAAACGAATATGCCAGACTTTGCCTTGAAAACAATATGTTTATAATCAGTGATGAAGCCTATAGAGGGTTATATTATGTCGATGAAGAGCCGCCCACAATCTGGAAGGTAACGAACAAAGACGTTCCTGGTATTGAAGAAGCAAAAATCAGAATCAGCATTGAAAGCCTTTCAAAAACATTCAATGCATGCGGTTTAAGAATGGGCGCTTTAGTTACGGATAATAAGGATTTTAGAGATAAGGCTTCATATACCAATACGACATATTTATGCCCATCAAGCATTAGCCAACATATAATAGAAGCTTTATACGACGAAACAAAAGAAGATATACTAAATTGGATAAAAAAATTAAGGGATTACTATAACGAGATATTAAAAGAGTTGTACGAAGGCTTTCAGAAGCACCTACCGGGCGTTATTATGTCCCAGCCTGAAGCGTCTATATATACGGTTTTGGACGTTAGAGAGATAGCAAAACCAAATTTTGATGCCGAAGATTTTGTTATGTTTTGCGCAGAGCGTGGAGAAGTAGAAATAGACGGAAAAAGAATGACTCTGCTTGTTAGCCCAATGTGGGGATTCTATAATGTCTTGGAAGGCAGAAACCCGGGACATACTCAAATGAGAATAGCCTGCGTAGCACCAAAAGAAAAAATGAAATATGTTCCTGAGCTTTTTGCAAAACTGTTTAAGCAATACGAAAATCAAAGATAATGCATCATATAAAAATATTTTTTGTAGTATTTTTTTCAATCTTTTTAGCCGAGTTGGGCGATAAAACCCAACTCGCTACGCTTCTTTTTGCATCAGATAAAAATACAAACAAATGGATTGTATTCTTTGGTGCTTCTTTAGCTTTGGTTACCACAAGTGCAATCGGAGTCCTGCTTGGAGATGTAGTCTCAAAGTATGTAAATCCAAAATACTTAAATTATCTCTCGGGTGCTGGTTTTATAGTAATTGGGCTGCTACTGATAATTAGTAATAGGTAATTAGTTACTATTACTTAACAATACCAAAAATATATAATTTAATCTTGTATACTCTATTGACTTATTTTACATTTCATGTAGAATAAAGCTTAAAATTTAGTAGTTAAGCAAGAGGTGTTTTATGAATCAACATAACATGTTAGATTATGAAAAAGAGGTAAAGGAATTTAGTTTGGATGTACCCGAATATTATAACTTTGCTTTTGATGTGGTTGACGAGTGGGCAAAAGATAAAACAAAACTGGCTTTGGTTTGGGCTGATACCACAGGCAAAATAATTAAAAAATATACCTTCTGGGATATATCTAAAATGTCTAATAAATTTGCAAATGTCCTTCTATCCTTAGGTATAAAAAAGGGCGATAACGTATTTGTAATGGTGCCAAGAATAGTAGAGTGGTATGCTGTAATGCTTGGATTAAATAAAATAGGCGCAGTTGCCCTACCCGCTCCAAACATCTTAATGCCGGAAGACATAAAATACAGAATAAATAAGGGCGAAGTCGTTATGGTAATAGCAGGCGCATCAAGCGCTAATAAGGTTGAATCCGCATGCAGTGAAGGCTGTCCCACACTAAAACATAAAATGGTAATAGACGGTGATGCTGAAGGATGGCTATCCTTTGAAAATCAGATGGATAAAGTATCTTCAGTCTTAGATAAAGATAAAATAGAACCTACAAAATCGGATGACCCGCTTCTTATCTATTTCACATCAGGCACAACAAAATACCCTAAAATGGTAATGCATGAACAATCATACGCTTTAGCACATATAATCACAGCCAAATATTGGCACGATTTAAAACCAACAGACCTACATTGGACTATCTCAGATACAGGATGGGGGAAGGCCGTTTGGGGGAAATTATACGGCCAATGGATAATAGGCTCTGCAGTATTTATGCAGAACGCCGAGGGGGCATTTGATCCTAAAATAACATTAAAACTGTTGACCACTCAGGGAGTAACAAGTTTTTGTGCCCCCCCTACTGTTTACAGAATGTTGATACAAGAAGATTTGAGTAAATATGATTTTTCCGAGCTTAAACATTGCACATCGGCAGGAGAACCCATTAATCCGGAGGTAATCAAGGCATGGAAGAATGCCACAGGTACCTTGATTTATGACGGTTACGGACAAACCGAAACGATTCTTATTGTCGCAAACTATCCTTGTATGCCAATAAAATACGGCTCAATGGGCAAACCTGTTCCGGGTTTTGATGTGAGAATTGTTGATGACGATGGAAATGATATGCCAATTGGAGAACCAGGACATATAGCCGTTAAAATAAAACCTAAGCATCCTTACGGATTAACAAAAAATTATTATAAAGATGAAGTATCAACAGAAGACGCTTTTGTTGGCGATTTTTATTATACTGGAGACAGGGCGTATAAAGACAACGATGGATACTTCTGGTTTTATGGAAGAGCTGATGATGTTATAAAATCGTCAGGATATAGAATAGGACCTTTTGAAGTTGAGAGCGCCCTTCAAGAACACCCTGCCGTTTTGGAGAGTGCGGTTGTAGCATCGCCTGACCCAATAAGAGGCAATGTAGTAAAGGCGTTTATTATCTTAGCTGAAGGATATGAGCCTTCAGATTCTTTAATAAAAGACATACAAGATTTTGTTAAAAACAAAACAGCACCATACAAATACCCAAGAGAAATAGAATTTGTTAAGGAATTACCAAAAACAATAAGTGGAAAAATAAAAAGAGCTGTATTGAGAAGAAGGGAATTGGAGAAAAAGAGCGGCAAAAAGAACGGCTCTTATATGTAATTAAGTAAACGACAAGGAGTATGTAATATGTTAAGTTACGCCTTTGAAGGCTCAAACGAGCAGTTTTTAGCAAAAACAATTGGTGATATGCTGGATGATAATGCAAAGGAATTTGCAAACAACGATTGTTTAATCAGTGTTCATCAAGATATAAGAATGACATATAAAGAATTTAATGAAGAAGTTAACACAATAGCAAAAGGGCTAATGGCTTTGGGTGTAAAAAAAGGCGATAAGGTAGCTATATGGTCAACAAACAATGCTGAGTGGGTCTTAACACAGTTTGCAACTGCAAAGATAGGAGCTATTCTTGTAACAATCAACCCTGCATATAGAACGAGCGAATTAGAGTATGCATTAAAACAATCAGAGGTTCACACCCTTATCATGATTGAAAATTTTAAAACATCTGACTATATACATATGTTCTATGAAGTTGCTCCGTTTGTAAGAGGCGCTACGCCAGGCCAAATCCATTCAAATAAATTGCCACATCTGAGAAATGTTATATGTATAAGCGATGAAAGTTACAGTGGAATGTTTAAATGGAAAGAACTGTATGATTTTTCTCAAAAGATTGATTCAAGCGAATTAAAAACAAGACAAGCGTCTTTAGATTTTGACGACCCTATAAATATACAGTACACATCTGGAACGACAGGCTTTCCAAAAGCAGCAACACTAACCCACTTTAACATACTCAACAACGGATATTTTGTTGGGAAACAGATGAGGTTTACAGATAAAGACAGACTATGTATACCAGTTCCATTTTACCATTGTTTCGGCATGGTTATGAGCAACTTAGCATGCACATCATTGGGCGCAACAATGGTTATACCGTCTGAATATTTTAATCCGCTTACAACATTGACTGTTGTAGAAAAGGAAAAATGTACTGCTCTACACGGTGTTCCGACAATGTTTATAGCAGAATTAGAGCATCCTGAATTTAAAAAATTTGACTTAAGCAGCCTTAGGACAGGTATAATGGCAGGCTCACCCTGTCCTGTTGAAATTATGAAAAGGGTTAATAATGAAATGAATATGAAAGAGGTTGAAATAGCATACGGCCAAACAGAATCAAGCCCTGTCATAACCCAAACATCCGCAGATGATACTATGGAACACAGAACGGAAACCATAGGCAAACCTTTACCATTTGTAGAAGTAAAAATAATAGACCCAGAAACAGGCAGAATACTACCGGTTGGTGAACAGGGAGAGCTTTGCGCAAGAGGTTACAACGTAATGAAATACTACTACAACAACCCTGAAGCAACCAAAAATGCCATAGATGAATCAAGATGGTTGCATACAGGAGATTTGGCTGTTATGACAGAAGACGGTTATTTTAAGATAACAGGCAGAATAAAGGATATGATAATCAGAGGCGGACAAAATATATATCCAAGAGAAATTGAAGAGTTCTTATATACACATCCACAAATTGCTGATGTTCAAGTAATCGGCGTGCCTGATAAAAAATATGGCGAAGAGGTATGTGCATGGATTAAGATTAAAGAAGGCGAAAGTGTAACAGAAGAAGAAATTAAAGAATACTGCAAAGGAAAGATTGCACACTATAAGATACCACGCTACATAAAGTTTACAGATTCATTCCCAATGACGGTTACAGGTAAGATAAGAAAAGTCGAAATGAGAGAAATATCAACCAAAGAGCTTGGATTAGAAGATGTAGCAAAAATAGAAACCGCATAAAAAGGGGCTTTAAGCTCCTTTTTTTATAATATTTAGGATGTATAAAGCTATGGAAAAAACTCAGGTAGACAAATTGATTGAAAAATATGGGTTTGATTTGGAAGAAACTCATATTTCGTGGGTGTTGATAGGCAAAGATACGGTCTATAAAATCAAAAAACCGGTAAATTTTGGTTTTTTAGACTATTCAAGCTTGGAAAAAAGGCTTAAGTTTTGCAAACAGGAAATTGAACTCAACAGCAGACTTGCAAAAGATATGTACCTTGGCATATCAAAAATCACCAAACAGGAAAACGAAATTAGCATAGATGAAGAAGGCGATATTATAGAATATGCCGTAAAAATGAAAAAGATTCCGCAAGACAGAATGATGGATTTGTTAATCAGACAAAACAAGATTGAAGAATCGCACATAAATGCATTAGCAAAAATTATCGCCAATTTTCACAAAAACGCAGAAACAAACGACTATATACTATCTTTCGGCTCTATAGAAACAAACAAAACAAATACCGATGAAAATTTTGAGCAGACAAAAAATGCAATAGGCGACTATATAACCGAATATCAATACAACTCAATATTCACATACACAAATCAATTTTACAAAAAAGAAGAGAATCTATTTCAACATAGAATTAAAACAAAAAAAATAAAAGATTGCCACGGCGATATGTATTCAAGGAACATCTGCATAATATCCGAAGAAGAGATATACATCTATGATTGTATTGAGTTTAATGAGCGATTTAGATACTCAGACGTTGCAAGCGACGTTGCCTTTATGCTTATGGATTTGGAAAACTATTCAAGATACGACCTATCGGATTTATTTTTGAAATACTACCTTGAATATTCAAAAGACGACACCCTTTACGATATAGTTACATTTTACAAAATCTACAGAGCATATGTAAGAGGAAAAATTGCTTTTTTTCAACAAAATAAGAAAGAAGCAAACAACTATTTTGATTTGGCATTTGGATATTTGCCGAAACAATTCAAGCCAAAACTTATACTTATGAGCGGGTTAACAGGTTCGGGTAAAAGCTATATAGCAGACAGATTGTCGAAAAGCATAGACGCCGTTGTATTGAATTCTGATTCGATTAGAAAAGAGCTCTTGGGTATGGATAAATTTCAAAAAGATTTATCGGATTTTCAAAAAGGGATATATTCGAAAGAAATAACCGATACTGTTTACAATACATTAAAAACCAAAGCTTACGATACTTTAAAAGATGGCAAAAATGTTATACTCGACGCCACATACCTAACAAAGAAACAAAGAAACGATGTAGAAACATTTATGAAAAGACTAAATATAAAACCCGTTGTAATTTTTGTTGATGTTGACGATGAAACTGCAAAAAAACATTTTCAAAAAAGGGAGTCTCAAAAAAGCGTATCGGACGGCAGATTTGAGATATACATAAAACAAAAAGAAATTCTTGAAAAACCTAAAAACTGTATAAGGGTAAATCCTAAAAACAACATAAACGCTATTTTAAATGAAATAATAGATAATATTAAGTAAAATATATTTTCTATTAATACCATATTTGCTGTATAAATAATTTGACTTTTTTGGTAAATATATAATATAATTATCATACTATAGTAATTAACTTTGGTCAGAAAAAGAAGAATATAATGAACGAATCAGATTTTTTTAAAGAACTATACAACTCATCGTCATTAGGCATATACATATATCAAGAAAATGGTAAGATAGTATTTGCAAATAAAGCCTTGTCAAATATTACGGGATATTCAACTAAAGAGCTGCTTAACAAAAGTTTTCTTGATTTTCTAAATAAAAAAGATGCAGAAAAAATAAAAGAAAATATAGAAAGAAGACTGAAGAATGAGCATTTTAATTATGAGTACGTAGATTTTGTATATAAAGCAAAAGACGGCTTAATAAAACCGGTAAAGGTATTTGCGTATACAATAACCTACAAAAACAAACCTTCAGGCATAGTCTTTGTTATAGATAACACAGAAGCAAAATCATACGAAAAGCTTTTTAAGGCAATAACCCAAATTAACAGACTCATAACAAAAACCAAAAATGAGAAAAGCCTATTAAGGTCTATATGCAATATTTTGGTAAATAGTATTGGGTATATATCAGCAAGCATAGGAACAATAAATCAAAATACAAAACTCTACAATATATTGCATGTAAGCACAAAGATACCAGGTTTCGAAAATAATATAAAATCAATAAAGATATCTATAGACCCAAGCCTGCCGTACGGAAAAGGCACGGTGCATCAAGCCTATTCAAGCGGCAAAATAGCAATACTTTCAAATGTTTTAGCCAATGAAAACATGAAACCGTGGTGGGAATATCACAAAAAATACAACATATACTCAGCCTGTTCCATACCTATATTTAAAAACGGAAAAATAGAATATATATTGCTTATTCACGACAATATATCGGATTCATTCAACAAGAACAATATTGAACTATTAAAAGAGATACAATCCATTACGTCATTTGCGTTAAACAAGATAGAAAAAGATAAAAATATTACCATACTAAACAAAGCAATAGAAAAATCTCACGAATGGGTCATCATAACCAACAAAGACGGTATTATTTTGCATTCAAACGAAGCGGTTTTAACTATATCAGGCTATACGCATAGCGAGCTCTTAGGTAAAAAATTTGTTATATTTAAACCTAAACCCATAGACAAAACAATCAAAAACAAACATATCTTACAGACACTTCTACAAGGCAAAACATTTAGAGGGCGTTTTGTAAATACAGATAAGCACGGCAACAGGTTTTATTTAGATTCAATCACCATACCCATAATCATAGATGGTCAAATTACACACTTCGTTAATCTATCAAGAAATATCACGGATACAATCGAAAAAGAAAAACAGATTAAATTTCAATCAAAGATATACAATACTTTATACAATCTAAACAAGCTATACATATCCTCAAAGAGTCAGAATGAATTCTTAAGCAACCTACCAAACACATTTATAGAGCATATGGGCATGGATATAGCGTTTATAGCAACCCTAAAAAACAATACAATAAACATAGAGCAAAAAGCTACAACTAAAAATTCGCACAAAAAATTCTTGGAAAATTACATAAAAATACTAAAAAAATCTTCAAAAACGCCTTTATTTAAGCTTTTACCGTTCTATAAGGCGATTAAAAACAAAAAAATATATATAGTAAATGATATAAGAAAAAAACATTTGGGATTAGTCAATAAACATATGGACAAATACGACATACACGCAGGATGCGCAATACCAATCATAACAAAAAGAAATTTCAATGGTGTTTTAATCCTGGCATCATCTAAAAAAAATATATTCAACAAGGATGTATATAATCTATTACAGGTAATAATGAACAATACCTTGTTCATATTGGATAAATTAGAAAAAGACAAATTTAATAAAATGACAATATCAGCTCTCGATGCAGGATATAACTTTGTTATAATACTCAATAAACATCTAAAAATTGAATGGATAAACGCTTCTGCTGAAAAATTTTTTGGATACAACAAAGAAGAATTGATTAAAAAATCCTGTCAGATGATAGCGGGTAAGGAAAAAAATAATCAGTTCTATAAGTTGATTTGTGATGTAGACAAAGAAAATAGAGCGCTTTCAGGCATAATAACCTATAAAGCAAAATCAAATAAAAATATAACAGCCCATACGGTTATAGTTCCTTTTGTTGCTGATAAAAACACAAAATACTACATAGCTACAGGCAAAGATATAACAAAAGAGTCTCAACTCAAAGAACAGATAGATAAGCTCTTACACTTTGATAGCCTAACCAATCTGCCCAACAGAAGTTCATTTGCAAACTCAATTGATAGTTTTGCAAACAGAATCTTAACCCTAAATAAGACTATGGGTTGCGTATCCATAATAAATCCTACAGGCTTTTTTCAAATAAACAGGGCTTTTGGTTTTGAAAATGGCAATAAAGTATTAATAGAAATAGGAAAACGCATCAAAAATGCTTTACGGACCTACGATATAGTAGCAAAATTGGAGTCAGACCGATTCGGAATTCTACTAAAAGAGCTAAAAAATGAAGAAGATGCACTGATTATTATAGAAAAGGTGTTGGATGAACTTACAAAACCATATACAATCAATAATCAACAGATAAACATATCATTCAACACAGGATTAAGCCTAATACCTAAGGATGGAAGTAGCTCTAACATATTGATAAACAAAGCACAGTCTGCTTTGGCTGACGCAAAGAGAAAAGGAGAAAACACGTTTGGATTCTTTAGAAAAGACTTAGAAAAACAAGCATTTAACAAATTGCAGCTAAAAAACAATATGATAAAAGCAATAGAAAACAAGGAATTCATTGTTCACTATCAGCCCTATTTCGATAAATATGGAAACATCAAAGGAGCAGAGGCTCTTTTAAGATGGAGTAAAAACGGCAAGATAGTTCCGCCTATGGAATTTATACCCTATTTAGAAGAAACCCTTATGATATCAAAGGTAGATTCTCAGGTGCTTGATATAGTGTTGGATATGATATCATTTTTTAAACAGCAAAACATTCAACCTGTACCTATATCAATTAATATAGCCCCTCAGAGCTGTAAACTACAATCCTTTAAAGATAATCTTGCAAAAATTATTGCAAAACCTTATATAGACCACAATCTTATCAACATAGAGATAATAGAACGCTCTTTTATGGATGATATAGAATATATGAAAAACCTAATAAAAACGTTAAGAAAAAGCGGGTTTTTATTTTCTATAGATGATTTTGGAACGGGCTATTCATCCCTATCATACTTATCTCAATTATTGGTAGACTATATAAAAATAGATATATCATTTATAAGAAGGATAACCGAAGACAAAAATGTTTTATCAATCGTTGAAACGATAATATACCTTGCTCATAAACTCAATATGAAAACCATAGCTGAAGGCGTAGAAACAGAAGAACAAAAAAGATTGCTTATAGATATCGGTTGCGATTATTTACAGGGTTATCTTTTATCAAAACCGCTTACACCTGAAAAATTTAAAGAAATGCTACAAAACCAATCAAAAATATAGACTAAATTTAAATTATATGTATTATTGCAAATATGAAAATAAACGAAGGTTTTAGTTTATTGAAAGAGAAATTTAACATAGCGGCAACATATATGATGTACGGTTGGCTTATAACCGTATTGTTTTTATCTACTTACAAATTTAGCTACCAAAACGCTCCTGAAAATTCAGATAAACTTGTTCATTTTATTATCTATTTTTTTACGTCATTTATCAGCTACCTATATTTTTTAAAATACATAAAAAATAAAAAATTACTGACAATTTTTTCGGTGCTATTTGCTATACTTTATGGAATTATTATGGAATGTATTCAATATTTTTTGCCATATAGAAGCTTCTCAACAGGCGATATAATAGCAAATTCTCTCGGAGCAATAATATTCGGCATACTGGCAATCCCAAAAAACAAACTAACAATAAACGGACAAAAAATTTAGGGGGATAAAAAATGGAGCTTGGAGTCAATATAGACCATATAGCAACAATAAGACAGGCAAGGATGACAAACGAGCCTGAGCCTATATATGCAGCACTACTTGTTCAAGAAGCACTTGCTGACGGCATAACGGTTCACTTAAGAGAAGACAGAAGACACATACAAGATAAAGACGTATACCAAATAAAAGAAATCATTAAAATAAAGTTAAACCTTGAGATGAGCTTAAACAAAGAGATAGTTGAGATTGCAAAGGATGTAAAACCCAACCAAGCAACGCTTGTTCCCGAAAAAAGACAGGAAATAACAACCGAAGGTGGATTGGATGTTCTTAAAGATTTAAAGAGAACTAAAAACGTAGTATCAGAACTTAAAGATAAGGGCATATTTGTATCGCTGTTTATAGACCCTGACAACAAACAGATAGATGCAGCAAAAAATGTTAATGCCGATGCAATAGAGATTCACACGGGCAGTTACGCAAACGCAAAAACAAAAAACGAACAAGCAAAAGAGTTAAATAGAATAATCGACGCGGCAAAATATGCAAAATCGTTAGGGCTAACCGTTCACGCCGGACACGGCTTAACCTACGAAAATGTAAAACCCATTGCTGCTATAAAAGAAATTACCGAACTAAATATCGGACACAGCATAATAGCAAAAAGTGTATTTGTAGGCATAAAAGAAGCAGTAAGATTGATGAGACAATTGATTTATGAAGCACGATGGAAATAGGCATAGACATAGAAGAGATAGAAAGAATAAAAAAAGCCCACAAAAAATGGGGTGATAGATTTTTAAAAAGGATATTCACAAAAAAAGAGATAGAATATTGTTTTAGAAAGAAAAACCCCTACCCTTCCCTGTGCGGAAGATTCTGTTCAAAAGAAGCGATAATCAAGGTATTAGACGCAAAGATAACCTTTTTGGATATAGAAATACTAAACACAAAAAGCGGAAAACCCGAAGTTTTTGTAAAAAAACACAAGACAAATATATCTTTATCCATTAGCCACTCAAGAAGATACGCTACGGCAGTAGCAATAAAACCATGAATGAAATCGAAGCATACAGGCAATTTTCAAAAATACTAAACAAACTTCAACCCTATTCCATAGAACTTGGACTGGATAGAGTAAAAGCGGTTTTAAAAAATTTAGGCAATCCACAAAATAATTTTCAATCTATAGTGGTAGGCGGCACAAACGGCAAGGGTAGCGTTTGTCAATTTTTAACAGATGCGTTTATTGATGCGGGTTTAAATGTTGGAACATACACATCACCACATCTCATTCAAATAAACGAAAGATTTAAGATGAATAATAAACCGATAAGCTATTCTTTATTGCTTGAGTATGCAAATTATCTAAAATCAAAAATAGATAGAGCACAACTTACATATTTCGAATTTTTAACCGTATTAGCCTTTCTTGTATTTAGCAGATTGGGCGTTGATATTGCTATTCTGGAAGTTGGGATGGGCGGCGAATTTGATGCAGTGAACACAACAAATCCTATACTAAGCATATTAACGCACATATCCTTAGACCACAAAGAATATTTAGGCAACACACATAAAGAAATAACAAAAACAAAAATGAAAATTATAAGGGCATTGGGTGTTATAGGTAAAAATAGTAAAATCGTTACCAATACAATAAAAACAAACACAAAGGCAAGATTGTTTTTCGTTGATGATAACTATCTAAAAAAAGCAAAAGAGATTAACGCAAAAATGCAAGGATTGGCTTTAAAAGAAAATCTTGCAACAGCTATGCTTGCTATAGATGTTTTGAATAATGAATACGGATTTAATCTTGATTACGATTCCTTCAAAAAAAGCTTTTGGCAAGGAAGATTTGAAGTTATACATTCAGGTAAAAAGATATTTATATTGGACGGAGCTCATAATATAAACGCAGCACTAAAACTTGTATCATCTCTAAAAAACTATCGAGAAGAAAAACTATTGATATTTTCAGCTTTAAAACATAAGGATTGGAAAAATGTCTTAAAGATACTTATCCCTCATTTCAATAAAATAATACTGACTTCACTATCTCAACACAAGCTATCTGAAAATCCTATAAATATCAAAACCTATATAAAAAACAAAAAAGTATCCATAGCAAACAATACAAATGAAGCCATAGAAAGATTTCTAAAAGAAAAAGAAAACATAGCCGTAATAACAGGCTCTTTATATTTAATAGGCGAAGCCAAAGCCTCGCCTATTAATATAGATTTTTTACCTTAATATGAAATACCGGACTCTTCTCTTTTTAAGAGCCATTCCCAATGTTTATCAACCTGTTTTTGATACTCTTCAATTAAGTGCTCATTACCCTTCTTAAACAGATGCGCAAATCTCTTTTGCGGCTTTAAATATTCTTCAACAGGCAATTTATTTTTAGGCTTGTAATTTATAACAACCTTGCCTTCAACAACTTCATACAATGGCCATACACAGGTATCTACAGCCAATTGAGCGATTTCTATAGCTTTATGCGCAGGAAATCCCCAACCGGTGGTGCATGGTTCTATAACGTTTATATATGTAGGACCGTTGACATCAAGTGCTTTTTTCACCTTATCCATCAAGTCTCTCCAGTTAGAAGGAGAAGCTTGAGCAATATACTGCATATGATGACCTTCCAAAACGCTCATAATATCTTTCTTAGGTTGAGTCTTACCTTGAATAATTGTTCCATTAGGGCTTGTTGTTGTACTTGCACCAAACGGTGTTGCGCTTGAGCGCTGATTTCCTGTATTCTGATAAGCATTATTATCGTTACAAATATATAAAAACTGATGTCCACGCTCTATTGCGCCTGAAAGTGCCTGCAAGCCTATATCGTATGTTCCACCATCACTTGCAACAGCTATAAATCTTATATCTTTGTTTGTTTTGCCCTTCTTTTTCCATACTTTATACATAGCTTCAACACCGGCTATGGTGCTTGCAGCATTTTCAAAAGCACTATGAATCCACGGAACATTCCAGCTTGTGTAAGGATAAAGTCCTGTAGAAACCTCAAAACACCCTGTAGCGGCAGCTATAACAATATCGTATTTGTCTGTGTCCGCAGCAGCTAAAGCCTGTCTCATTATAACGGAATGGGTGCAACCCGGACACAATCTATGACCATTAACAAGACCTTCTTTTTTCTTTGCTAAATCATTTAAAAGAGCCATATTTTACCCCCATGCTCCTCTTAGGTTTAAGCAGTCAAACTGCTTTTCAACTTTTCCGGTTTCGACAATCTTTTTCAGTGTGTCGTATACCGAATTGATATGAACTGGTTGAGTATCCCTTCCTCCAAGACCATACGAGTAGTTAATAACGGGCGGTCTATTGTTTGCATCATACAAAGCACTTCTAATTTCATTAAATAAAGGTCCACCTTGAGCTCCCGCTGGTGATACCCTATCCAAAACTGCAATCGCCTTTGCGCCCGATAAAACATCAGCCAATTCTTTATACGGGAATGGCCTAAAGAGTCTTAATTTTAATAAACCGGCTTTTACGCCATTATCTCTCAAACTATCTACAACGTCTTTAGTAGTTCCACAAACAGAACCCATCGCAACTATTACATAATCAGCATCGTCCATTTTATAGGCTTCATATATTCCATATTCTCTTCCAAAAGCTTTACCAAATTCTTTACCTACATTAACTACAACATCTTTTGCGTTCAACAATCCTTTAAGCTGGCTCATCCTATGCTCAAAATACCAATCAGGTGGAGCCCATGCGCCGTGGGTTACAGGCTCTTCCGTTTTCAACAAAGGAAATAGAGGCTCATATTCTCCAACAAACTCTCTAACCTTATCATCATCTTCCATCTCCCAAATTTCTATGGAGTGGGATATATTAAATCCGTCAAAAGCACCTAAAGCAGGCGTCATAACATCCTTGTTTTCTGCTATTTTTACAGCTTGAATAAGATTATCATAAGCTTCTTGGGAATTCTCAGCAACTAACTCAATCCAACCTGAATCTCGTCCGCCCATTATATCAGAATGGTCTCCATGAATATTCAAAGGACCTGACAATGCCCTTGCTGCAACAGCCATAACTATAGGCAGCCTAGCACCTGATGCTATATATAACATTTCCCACATCAATGCATAACCGTTAGCGCTTGTTGCCGTCATAACCCTACCGCCACCTGCAGCAGCACCTATACAAGCACTCATTGCAGAATGCTCAGACTCGACTGTAACAAGTTCCGTATCCATCTTTCCATCGGCTATATATTGCGCGATATTTTGAGGAATAGGCGTAGATGGAGTTATAGGGAAAGCTGCAACAACATCAGGGTTTATCTGCCTGATAGCATGAGCCGCAGCCTCATTTCCTGTCAATGCTACTTTTTTACCCATCGTATCCTCCTGTTATTTAGAAAACGCTTCTTTTCTTATTTCTTCTTCACTTTTACCCTTTGCATCAGCTTCAAGCAACATTGTAAGAGCTTTAGATTTTTTAGGGCACTGTTCAACACAAATTCCGCAACCTTTACAATGGTCATAATCTATGCCTGTCATCTTGCCATTTTCATCAACCAATATAGAGCTATCGGGGCAATAAACCCAGCAAAACATACACTGAATACATTCATCTGGATTCCATACAGGCCTTTCAACCCTCCAAGAACCTGTCTCGTAACTTCTACTATTTCCAGGATCTTTAATTGTTGCTCCAATTAGAACTTCGTTCCAGTCAAGTAATTTTTCAGCCATTATTTTACCTCCTCATAAGCCTTCTCTATAGCCTCTCTATTTCCATCTATTATTTTTTGAGGAAACTTACCTTCATGCTCAAGAAGCTCAACAACGCCCTTTGAAATCTCATCCTTACTAAACAATCCAGTAACCTTAGCCAAAGCACCTATCATGGGCGTATTGGGTATTGCTCTACCCAAAGCATCTATACTAATTTTATTTGCATCAACTACATACACATCATATCCCTGCAATCCCAACTCTTCTATAACCTGTTCTTTATCAAACGATGTATTCACTATAACCTTTCCGTTATCCTTCAAACCTTCCTTAACATCAACAAGACCAAGCAAAGTAGGGTCAAGCAAAAGGACAATATCAGGCTCCATATATTCAGAGTGGTCCCTTATAACCTTATCGTCTATCCTAGTAAAAGCGATAACCGGAGCTCCTCTTTTTTCTGCTCCATAAACAGCAAAACCCTGGGCATAAACACCCTCTTCCTGAGAAATCAACTCAGCCAAGGTTTTAGCAGCGGTAACAGCACCTTGACCGGCTCTACCATGCCATCTAATATCCAACTTCTTAGACATCTCAAAACCCCCGTTCAAAATTATTTATACAGCATGCCTACTCTTAAATGCTTCTATTAACGTATCTTTATCAACAAAACTTATGTTTGTGCCAACAGGTATACCAAAAGCTATTTTTGTAATTTTTACCGATGCATCCTTTAAGCTTTCTTTAATATATTGTGTCGTCAAATCACCTTCTAAGGTTGCACTTACAACCAAGATAACCTCTCTAATATTTTCTGTGATTATTCTATCTATAAGATAGTCTAATCCCAGCTTATATGAATCAATACCGTATAGTGGTGAAACAAGCCCCCCAAGAATGTAGTAAGTGCCATTATACACAGAACTTGATTCAATTGCAAGAAAATTTTCCATATTTTCAACGACACACAAAATAGAACTATCCCTTCTTGTATCCTTGCAGATATCGCAAATACCGTCTTTATTGGTTGTTATACATCTACATCTACTACATAATTTAACATTATCCAACATATATTTTAAGGAAAGATAAAGCTTTTCAGCTTCTTTTTTGTGCTCTACAAGCCATAAAGCATAACGAGTGGCAGTTTTTTCACCAACACCCGGAAGTTTAGACAAACTGCTCACAATATCGTCTATAATCTGCAAATTCACCATTAAAACATCCCTGGTATATTGAGCCCGCCCGTTAAAGCGGATATCTTTTCCTCCATTGCAGCTTTTGATTTTCTTAACGCTTCGTTTACACCCGACAAAACTAAATCTTCAAGCGTCTCTATATCATCAGGGTCAACTATATCTTTAGACAATTTTATATCCACCACCTCGCCGGCTCCATTTGCTTTAACTGTTACCATGCCGCCGCCGACACTAACTTCGGTTACTTCTTTTGCTGCTTCTTCTTGAGCCTTAGCTATCTCTTTCTGCATCTTTTTTGCTTGAGCCATAAGAGAATTTAAATCCATTCCACCAAATCCCTTAGCCATATCACCTCCTAAACTATTAAACTAAATTTAATTATAAACTAATTATTTATTTTTTCAACAGAAACAATCTTGCCACCAAATGTCTTTAAGATAACATCCAACCCCTTGCTGCCTTTTATTTCGCTTTCTATGTCTATGGAAGGTGTTTTAGTCTCGTATTTGGCTTTATTACTTGGTGCATTACTGTCTTCTTTTTTATCTATATTATTGGTATATTGTTTTTCCTTTGAGTATTTATGAGTTAAAATATCGCTTTTTTCGACATCAATCCCGCCAATTTCACCCGAAGCTATTTTTTCTATAACATCGCTTATCTTGCTCAAGTTTGTCATAGCAATAGCCTTATACGTTGCAATATTGACAGATATTAAAGGGTCTGCCTTACTCTTTATGTCAAGAAAAGTATGATAATAAACATTTAAAAGTCCCGCTTTATACTCTTCAGATATGTTGCTTTCTATTAAATATTTAATAAATTGTTGCATCAATATCTCAAAATTAACGTCTTTTTTGTATAATTCTTTAATGATATTCAAAGCACAATTTAACTCTTTATTCTTTATACACTCAAAATATGTTTCTATAGTTTTGGTTTGTGTAACACCAACAACCAAAGATACGTCTTCTTGGGTTAAATGCTCGGTTGAATAAGATATGCATCTATCAAGATAGCCTTCCGCAACCCTTAAGGAACCAAAACTCGCAAACGCTATAATATCCAACGCTTCATCATCTATTGATACATTTTCATTCTTTGCTATCATTTTAAGTTTTTCTTTTATTAAATCTTCCGGAATTCGTTTCAAATTCAAAATTTGACATCTTGATAAGATAGTATCGGGAACCTTTTCTATAGCAGTTGTTGCAAAAATAAATTTAACATATTCAGGTGGCTCTTCTATAGTTTTTAGCATTGCATTAAAAGCTTCTTGAGTTAGCATATGTACTTCATCAATTATATATATTTTGTATCTACTTTTTAATGGCGGATACTTTACACTTTCTATTAAGGCTCTCGCATCATCTATCTTTCTATTTGATGCACCATCTATCTCCATCACATCAACACTGTTGCCCTTTGATATGGACATACAAAATTCGCATTGGTTACAGGGCTCTATAGTAGGTCCCTTTTCGCAGTTTAAAGATTTCGCTATTATACGAGCCGTTGAGGTTTTACCCGTGCCCATAGGACCAGCAAGCAACACGGCGTGATGTAATTTATTGCTTAAAATGGCATTTTTTAATATCCTAACAGCAACATCTTGCCCTATAATTTCATCTAATTTAGTAGGTCTATATTTTCTTGCTAATACTTTATACACACCATCTCCCTTAGCGATGCCCACCCTTAGCAGGACACTATACGCTCATACAACCCTACCTACCGTTGCTTCCTTCCGGACCTGGCGGGGTTCGGTAGGGTGTACGTCATACAGGCCCACAGAGGGTAGACATCGCCAAAAGAAACTGGCGCGCCCAAGAGGATTTGAACCTCTGACCTCAAGAACCGCAATCTTGCGCTCTATCCAACTGAGCTATGGGCGCAAAACTCAATTGTGGTTTATTGGCGGAGAGGGCGGGATTCGAACCCGCGGTAGAGCTTGTGGCCCTACACACGATTTCCAATCGTGCTCCTTCAGCCGCTCGGACACCTCTCCAAATATCCTAAAAACTCAAGCTGGATAATATCATAAAACAGATTTTCTGTCAAAATGTATAAACGAAGAAATGAATAATAAATCCTTAAATAAAGGCACTTTCATTCCAAAAGACTTTTCCAAATTTCTTCTCCGTCAATTCCCAAATGCCCTACAGCCCTTTCAGGATGAGGCATCAATCCAAACACATTCCCTTTTTCATTACAAATGCCTGCTATATTAAAAACAGAACCGTTCGGATTTGCATCTTCATCTACACTACCATCTTCTGAAGCATACCTAAGAACAATCATATCGTTGTCCTTAAGATACTCAAGCTGTTCCTTGGTGCAGAAATAATTTCCTTCACCGTGAGCGATAGGCATTTTAAGAAGATTTTTGTTTGAGTCTTTCAAAAAATAACATCTACTTCCTTCAGTTTTTAAATACACATCCTTATGTATAAACCTTAAATTGTTATTTTTTAGCAATACGCCCGGCAAAAGTCTTGACTCTGTTAAAATCTGAAACCCGTTACATATACCCATAACATAACCGCCCTTGTTTGCAAATTCTCTAACGGCATTCATTATGGGTGAGAATTTAGCCAAAACACCCGAACGCAAATAATCGCCATAAGAAAAACCGCCCGGTAAAATTACGCAATCGAATCCTTTCAGGCTTGTCTCTTCATGCCACACAAACTCCGATTTAATACCTAATACATCACAGGCATATTTACAATCATAATCGCAGTTAGTGCCAAGAAAACGAATTATGGCAACCTTCAAGACTCTATAACCTCGTAATCTTCGGTAACATCGTTAGATAAAATCTTATTAGCCAACTCTTCTATCGTTTCTTTAGGTTCGCTACTCTCAATCTCAAAATATTTCCCTACTCTTATATCACCTATATCTTTACCAAAGTAATTTTCAGCAACCTTTTTTATGGCTTTCCCTTGAGGGTCTAAAATAGCCTTCTTTGGTTTTACTATAACGGTATATTTCATCTTATATCCTGGATATCTTCATCATAATTTTTTCGTAGCCTTCTATCAAATCACCCAAATCCTTTCTAAACCTGTCTTTATCCAAAACTTCGCCCGTCTCTTTATCCCACAGCCTTGAACCATCAGGTGTAAACTCATCTCCCACAAGCAAATTGCCTTCGTTATCAAAACCAAACTCTATCTTAAAATCAACAAGCAAAATACCGGCTTTATCGAATCTTTCTTTTAAACAATCGTTAACCTTGTAGGCAATCTCTTTCATTTTTGCAAGCGTATCTTCATCAGCCCACTTAAATACCCTTATATGATTTTCATTAATCATAGGGTCATCAAGCTCATCGCTTTTATAGAAAAACTCTAAAATTGGCTCTGGCAACTTTTCTCCCATCTTTAAACCCAATCTCTTTGCTA
>JAMOQJ010000092.1 GCA_027064065.1 Desulfurellales bacterium | reverse complement strand
TAAGTTTTACGGCAAGCGGCGATACGGCAAAAAGCATAGCGAAATATAGACCCGATGTGCCTATATTTGCCGTTACACATTCTGAAAAAACGCTACGCAGACTCTCCCTTGTTTGGGGTGTTAAACCCTACCTTCAAATAACAAAAAAGCTTACGCCAGACAGTCTAATTGAAGAATTAAAAAAACATCTTGAAAAAGCAGAATCGTTTAAAAAAGGCGATAAATTAATTTTGACCATGGGCAGTATCATAGGCAAAAGAGGAACAACAAACATGATAAGGGTTTTGGAAAAATAAGAAACTCAAAATACATATTTTAAAAGATTAAACAACAAACATACTCAATGTGATTTTAATTTTATATATTTTAATCATTTATCGCTAAAGCATTTAAAAAATCATAATTAACAATAAAATTGCTCTGCGGTAAAATATCTATATAGCCATCCTTGAAAGAAAAAAATATATGCTGAGGGTTTTTCCCATATCCCAAAGTTAGTTCAACTATCTGTTGACCTTTTGTGTTTTTATATAATCCCAAAACCTTAAATACATACCCATCCTTTACAAGACTGTTTAAGTTTTTAATTTTTATAGGAAACCTTAAAGATATCGGCTTAATAGGCTCACTTTTTTTGTCTTTTGTATAAACAAGTTTATATATTGTTCTTTGGTATTTTATCCATTTTTTTTCATATTTTGTTTTTATATTCTCATTGGTAATGATATATGGACGATTAAACAGGCTTTTTAGTTTGGTTGAATTTTCCAACATTACACAAGAAGAGAGTGCAAACGGATGATTGTCTGTTAAAATATTAAACCTTCCGCCGACCTTTAAAATTCTCTCTATCTTTTTTGCTACCCTTGCTGTCAAAATCGAATGTTTTAGTCTTTTTGCTCTAAACCAAGGCTCAGGAAAGTTTAGGTATATATTATCTATTGAATTTGATTCAAATTTATCAAGAATAGCCCTAGCATCGTAATAAACAGCCTTTATATTATCAAGTTTTGCATTATTAAAACGCCTTAGCGCTATATAAAAATCGTTGTTTAAGACTTCTACACCGATAAAGCATTCATTTTTTCTTGTTTTTGCTTCGTTAGTTAAAAACTCGCCGCTTCCCATTCCTATTTCTAAGTTTAACCTATCTTTATTGCAAAGTTCGCTTACCCAGCTTGTTTTGTTGATTGCTTGAGTTTTTATCTCGTAATTATCAAATAACGAATAGTCAGTTTTTCTGTTTATATTGAGATTGTGATGTTCAATATTTCCGTTTAATTTTAAAGCCAAATCTTCAGCAAATCTTAGCATAAAATCCTTTAGAGAACTTGTTATTTTCGGCATCGTTGATTTATCAAGTTTAATCACAAGCCTTTTGTCATTCTGTATGAGTTTTAAAAAAAATGCTTCCTTTTCTAAGTCAACCGGGTAAAGATATATACCTTTCTTGCTCACAAAAAAATCTATATCGCAAATCTCGGATATATGTTTGTTTACAGTTAATACTGCATTAGGCATAAACGACAAAAAAGGGGCTTTTGTTTTTAGACAAAAGCCCTTAAGACTTAAGATTATCTATTTTCGTCTTTAACGGCTGCGGCAACCTTTAGCGGCAAACCCCAAATATAACAAAATGCTTCACCAAATTTATGATTAAATGTGTCGCTTGGGTCGTATGTTGCAAGCTGTCTATTGTATAGAGAATATGGTGATTTTCTTGCAACAACTGTGGCATTACCCTTGTATAATTTCACCTTTACCGTCCCTGTTGCTTTTTCCATCAACTTTTTACCGAACGCATCAAGCGCTTCCCTTGCATCGTGGAACCAATATCCATAATAAACAAGCTCGGCGTATTTGATAGCCAGATGGTCTTTTAAATGCAATGTTTCTCTATCCAAAATCAACTCATCCAAACTTCTTTTTGCTTCAAGCAAAAGCGTAGCGCCGGGTGCTTCGTATATCTCTCTCGATTTAATGCCGACAAGCCTGTTTTCCACAACGTCAATTCTTCCAACGCCGTGTTTTCCCGCTATTTCGTTAGCCTTTTCAACAATCTCTACAATATCCATTTTCTTGCCATTTAGAGCAACAGGTTTTGCTTTTTCAAATTCTATCTCTACATATTCAGGCTCATCGGGTGCGTCCTGTGGGTCAACCGTAAATGAATAAACGTCTTTTGTGGGTTCAAAATATGCATCTTCTAAGGGTCCTGCTTCAACTGACAATCCCCAAATATTTCTATCGATTGAATACGGTTTTTCTTTTGTTATCGGTATATCTATATTGTGTTTTTTTGCATACTCTATCTCTTCATCCCTTGATTTTAACTCCCAATCTCTCACAGGTGCTATAACTTTAATGTCAGGCTTTAGGGCAACGGCAGAAACATCAAACCTAACCTGGTCATTACCTTTACCTGTTGAGCCGTGTGCTATAGCGTCTGCTCCTTCTTTTATGGCTATATCTATCATTTTTTTTGTAATTAAAGGTCTTCCCAAAGCCGTTGCAAGCGGATATTTGTTTTCATACAGCGCACCAAATCTAAAAGCGCCCATAACGTAATCTTCAAGAAACTCTTTTCGAACATCTTCAACATAGGCTTTAGTAGCTCCAACCTTTAAAGCCTTTTCCTTGATAGGCTCCAAATCTTCATTTTGACCTAAATCGGCAGTGTAGGTTATAACCTCGCAGCCGTAATTATCTATCAGCCATTTAACGATAACAGAGGTATCTAAACCTCCCGAATAAGCCAAAACAACCTTTTTTATGGACATCTCAATCCCTCCCTAATAATTTCAAAATAACAGCCAATTGGGCGTATGTTCTGTTTTCTGCTTCATCCCAAACAACAGAATGTTTACCGTCTATTATGTCTGCTGAAACCTCTTCTCCTCGGTGTGCTGGCAGACAGTGCATAAATATATAATTCGGGTTTGCATCTTTAGTTAGATTTTCATTAACCTGATAATGCTTTAAAAGCGCATGTTTTCTTGCTGTCTGCTCTTCTTCTCCCATCGACGCCCAAACGTCGGTATAGATTACATCTGCGTTGAGTGCAGCATCATACGGAATTTGCGTTAACTCAATTTTTGCTTTGCTTTTGGCTGCAATTTCCATTGCTTCTTTTATTACAACGCCGCTTGGCGATAAATCTACAGGCGTAGCAACGGTCAAATTAAGCCCTAAAATTGCCGCTGCATATATCCAAGAGTTCGCCATATTGTTTCCGTCTCCGATAAAGGCTATCTTTAAGCCATCAAGCTTGCCAAACCTTTCCTTTATTGTAACTAAATCGGCTAACACCTGACAAGGATGCAGCAAATCGGTTAAAGCGTTAATGACAGGAACTGAAGAATATTGAGCAAAGTTCATAATTCTCGAATGCTCAAAGGTTCTTATCATTATAATATCGACATAGCGCGATATTACTCTTGCGGAATCTTCTATAGTCTCCCCTCTTCCCAATTGTATATCCCTTGAAGATAAAAATATTGCATCGCCGCCAAGCCTTTTCATTCCCGATTCAAATGACAATCTTGTTCTTGTTGATGATTTCTCAAAAATCATACCGAGAATAACGCCGTTAAGCGGCTTGTAATCTTCGTTATTTTTTATTTTATTTTTTATCTCAATCGATTTATCGATAAGATACAAAATTTCTTCTTTTTTTAAATCCTTCAAACTCAAACAATCCCTTTTCATAACAATTCTCCTATTAATGAGATTTTAAACACAATCTTCTCAAATAGCCCAAAAGGGAAGCAACTCCCGATATACTCGTTCCGTAAAATATAACTATTCTACTTTTATTATCCTTCTTAGATAAATCTAATATATCTTCAGCAGTGTTATTAATGATTGTAGTAGCACTAACCAAAGCCAAAAAATTCTTCTCAACGGCTTTTGCTGTCCATTGTCGTCCGTCTTTTATCTCGACACCTTTTACGCTTTTTCCTATATTATCCTTATCCAAATCGGTTATTTCAATATTATTTTTTGAAAATTTATCTACCAATGCTTCGGCTATATCATTTTGAAACCCAATGAGCGCTATCGTAAGGTTGTCGCCCCACCTTTTATATAATCTATCTGCCATTTCTTCTGCGCAGAGACTCGAAAATCTCTCTCTATCACACAAAGAACCATCCACCATATTCAAATGTTTCATCACTCCGTTAATAGCACCCGCAACAAGCGCCCTATTTTTATTCGTATTAAGTGGTAAATTCAAAATATCTTTAAGCGCGCCGCTAAAAGAGCTCGGTTCGTCCGTAAACACCTCGGTCTTTTTATTTAAAAAACTTACATCCACCCTGACTTCTTTACCATCTAAACAAGTGCCGTCATAGGATTTATCAACTATTATTTCTATTTTTTCATTTAAAAGATTATGTTTCTTTACTAATGGATTTATTTTAAGGACGGCTTCTTCTATTAACGACATACGATACAACCTTTCTTTGTGGCTTGTTTAAGTTTTTGAGTGCCGCCGCCTTGACTTATTATAAGTTTCGCTTTTTCTATATCGGTAACAAAAGAGCCGCATAAATGGGTAGCGTTCGTATCGGAAAATATTTCTCTATCCATCAAACATGACGGACCCAAGATTGCAACCGTTTCGGCATAGGTTCTCTCAAGCAATGAATCTATGGTTTTATTTATAATGGAAGTAGCAGAAATTATCGCTATATCACAACTATTTAACTCAAAATAGGCTGCATAATCTGGATACGACCCGTCTCTGTATGTTCTTTCGCACACTATAAAACTCTTTGCTCTTTTTTTAATCAAAGGAACAAGCGGAGAAAAATATCCAACCATTACAACATTCGTGTTGTTGTCAATGGCTTCGATTATATCGTAATCGATAGACTCCTTGTCGTTATTCAAAATAGCATTTGCACACGCCAAAGCAAGCGTTGAGTCAAGTAGATTATAAGAAAATATCTTTTCAATAAGATAGTCGGCTCTTTTTCCAACCATCTCACCGGCATACTCAACAGCTGTACAGGTTTGTGTATTTATCTCTTTAGTAAAGGAATAGGATATACCGCATTTTGATTTATCTAACTCCACAAGCGTATAACCCAAACCTATACGAATATCGGTTATAGTAAGTTTTTTAGCTTTTGATATGACTTTTTCATAAATTTTTTCGTGGATATACATCTAAATAAACTCTAAAATTCTATTCAATTTTTCTTCGATTTCTCTTATGGAAAAAACCCTGATAAATCGGGCAAACTCTCTTGATTCAAGATAAATACAGACGACAGGAACGTTAAAAATTCCTAAACTTCCTCGAAGAGTCGGCAAATCGTCAAGATACACCTTCGCTTTTTCAACATCGCTAAACTTTTCGTCTATCTTTTTTTCTATAGGAACGCATGTAGCACAATCGTGAGTTGCAAAAACAACAATAACAGGTTTTTTACTGTCTATAAAGTTATTAAACTCGTTTTCTTTCTCAATCACTTTCATAGCGCATAAAGTAGCAAAAAGGCAAGGTTTTGTCTATATAATTTTCAACAAACATATGTATCGCTATAATAACTTTCAATCTAAACATATTGACATCATAAAAATAAAATATATAATCTCGTTGTCTTTGCCGGGGTGGTGAAATTGGTAGACGCGCTGGACTCAAAATCCAGTGGGAGCGATCCCGTGCGGGTTCGAGTCCCGCCCCCGGCACCATCTACACTTCACATTCCAAAATAATAAAGGTTGACAAAACATACTAAATAAATTTACTATAATTGTAATATTAAATTGGAGGTAAAAAAATGGAGTTAAGAATTACTATTTTAGCAGAAAACAGCGTTGTAGTGCCGTTTGATGTCGTAGGAGAGCACGGATTTAGCGCATTTGTAGAAATGGATGGATTTAATTTTCTGTTTGATACAGGGCAAGGCAAAGCGCTTGTAAATAACGCCCTTGCGTTAAAAAAAGATTTAAGCAGCGCTCAATTTTTATACCTATCACATGGCCATTACGACCACACAGGCGGAATGGTTGATTTGTTAAAAATAAAATCGCCGATTGATGTATATGCTCATCCTGATATGTTTTCCGAAAGATATTGGTTCAAAGGCGGCGTCCAAAAATACATAGGCGTTCAGTTTTCTAAAGAGTATTTAGAAAGTCTTGGTGCTAACTTCAAATTCCACAAAGATTTCCAAGAAATAGCCAAAAACGTCTACTCATCGGGAGAAGTTGAAAGAAACACGCCGTTTGAAAAGATAGATGCCGAAATGAAGGTTAAAAATGAAAACGGCGAACTTGTCCAAGACCAAATCTGGGACGACTACTCAATGGCAATCAAAACAAGTAAGGGTCTTGTTGTTATATTGGGCTGTGCCCACGCCGGCATAGTAAATATACTTAACCATTTTATCAAACAAACAGGCGAAAAAGAGATATACGCAGTATTGGGCGGAACGCATCTTGGTTTTGCAAACGACGAGCAGATAGACGAAACGGTTAAGGTTTTAGACAAATACAATATCCAAAAATTGGGCGTATCTCACTGCACCGGATTAAAGGTTAGCGCGAAACTCTACAATAAACTTGGCGACGACAGATTCTTCTTTGCATCGGTCGGCGCTACTTTAGAAATATAAAATGGACGTTTTAAAAGCGCTAAAACCATACATAAAAACCATAAGTGAGCCACTCGATGTTAATCTCGAGATGGCTCACATAGCCTATGCCGAAGCAAAAAAAGACAATCCCAAGATACTGCTTTTTACAAATCCGATAGATAAAGAAAAAAATATAACATTCGATATGCCCGTCTTAATGAATCTTTTTGCAAATACACAGGTTACAAAAGCCATATTTGGCAAATCTCCAGATACAATAGCAAATGAGATAGAAGATTTGCTAAAAATCAAGCCGCCCAAAACATTAAAAGACAAGATAGATATGTTTAAGACTCTCTTTAATACGGTCAAATCTTTTCCACAAAGAACAAATAAGAAGGGTTTATGTCAGCAAAAAACCCTAAACAGCCTTGATGATTTGCCGATACTTAAAACGTGGCCAAAAGATGGCGGAAAATTCATAACCATGGGACAGGTCTATACGCAAAGCCTTGATGGAAGCGTTAATAATGTCGGTATGTATAGATTGCAGGTATACGACAACAAAACGCTCGGAATGCACTGGCAAATACATAAAGACTCCAACCATCTATTCCACGAATACAAAAAAGCAAATAAACCGATGCCGGTATCTATAGCCATAGGCGGCGACCCTTTATATACCTGGTGCGCAACGGCGCCGCTTCCACACGGAATATTTGAACTGTTATTGTACGGATTTATCAGAAAACAGCCGCCAAAACTTGTAAAAAGCCTAACAAACGATATCTACATTCCTGCGGATGCCGATATTATAATAGAAGGATTTGTAGACCCAAATAAAACAAGGATAGAAGGTGAGTTTGGCGACCATACGGGATACTATACACCCAAAGAGCCCTACCCTTACTTAAATGTAACAAAGATTACCGCAAAGGAAAAACCTGTTTTTTATGCAACAGTCGTTGGCAAACCGCCGCTTGAAGACAAATATATGGGCTGGGCTACCGAACGCATATTCTTACCCTTAATAAAAACACAGTCTCCCGACTTAATTGACTACAAAATGCCAGAAAACGGCGTATTTCATAACTTGATACTGTGCAAGATAGACCCTAAATACCCAGGACATTCGCTTCAAATTATGCACTCATTATGGGGAAGTGGACAGATGAGTTTTGTAAAACATGCTATATTTGTAGATAAAAGTGCACCACCCTTAAAAGATTACAAAAACCTTGCAAATTATGTACTTGACAGGATATCCAAAGACAGCATCCTTATAACAAAAGGCATTGTTGATGCATTAGACCACTCTTCACCAAAACCTTTAGTAGGCGGCAAACTTGGTATAGATGCAACAAAAAAAATAATAAACGATAAAACACTTAAGATTTTGGACGACGATAAGCTTTTCAATAGGATAAAACTGCTTGATGAAGATATAATCAACCTAAAACAGTACTGCATAAAAAGCAAAAACCCTATAACCGTAATACAATGCAAGAAAAATAAGCCGATGAAGATGATATTTGAAAAAATAAAGGTCTTCCACAATCATATATCCATAGCTGTATTTATAGATATAGACAACAACGATATAAATAATCCATATATGCTTTTATGGCGCACAGTAAATAATATTGACTCAGAAAGGGATGTGTGGATAGAAGATGATATTATCGGCATTGACGCAACAAATAAAAACGAAATAGACGGGTTTGATAGAATCTGGCCTGAAGATGTATTTTGTGATAAAGAAGTATTTGAAGATTTAAGAAAAAGAGGCTTGATTGACCTTGACGAAGAGTTAATAAAAAAATACTCA
>JAMOQJ010000091.1 GCA_027064065.1 Desulfurellales bacterium | reverse complement strand
TAGGGCCACAAATGGCTGGGATGCAGGGATTCGAACCCCGACCAGCGGATCCAGAGTCCGCTGTCCTACCATTAGACGACATCCCAAAAAACGTGAAAATTTTATAAGTTTATACTAAAAAGTCAAGAAAATTGTTTGACAATGACAATTTAATGTAGTATTAAATTTTAAAGGGCATTGAGGATATGTTATGCAAGATTTTTTAAAACTGTTTGGCAATAAAAGTATAAGAATAAAAGTTATCATAATTTACATATTGTCATTGGCTTTTATAGGTGTTATCGGATATTCTTACTATATCTACAGCAGTATAAAAAGCATAAACAGAGAAGTGTCCATATATAAAGATAGGTTAATAACAACAAAAAAACATACAATAACAAATATGGTCAATGTAGCCATAAACAGCATAAATACATTTTATGAAAATTATAAAGATGGTGAAATAAGTGAAGCAAAAGCAAAAAAAGAATCGATTAAACTTATACATTCTATGAGGTATAATTTAGATAATAATCAATCAAATTACATTTGGATAAATACAGTCGACGGTACAATGGTAGTAGACCCGCCTAAACCTGATTTAAACGGCAAAAATGTTTGGGATTTCAAAGACAAAAACGGCGTTCAGCCATTTAAAGAAATGGCTAATATAGTGAAATCTAAAGGTTCTGGATTTGTTAATTACTGTTGGCCAAAATTGGGTATGCCGGAAGATATCTGCTATCCTAAAACTTCTTATGTAAGATTATTTTATCCCTGGCAATGGATAGTGGGTAGCGGTTTTTATATTGATGATGTGAATAAAGATATAGAAAACTACATACAAAGAAGAAAATCCGACATGATCTATACTGTAATTTTGAGCATTATCTTTGGAGCTGGAGCATCGTTTATTTCTGGTATAATATTTTTCTTTGTGCTTTCCATTATGGTATCTAATATTAAAAAAATTGCCAACCTTTCTAAGAAATTGGTTAGCGAAGAGATTACAAATGAATTAAAGCTGCCTTACAGTGCAGAAGATGAATTGGGTTGTTTGGTTAAAAACTTTAATAATTTTATAGATGAAAACTACAAACTTAACCTTTTCAAGAAAACAATCGAAGAAGACAGGGATGTGGAAGCTGTATATAAGAGAATAGAAACGCTTTTAAAAAACGAGTTTGACATAAAGGAATTCAGCATTTATGAAGTTAATAATAGTAAAAGTTCTTTAAAGCCTGTGGTATCATCGGATGTTAAAATGTTTTGCAGACAAGATATACTTGTGGATTCGAGTCTGTGTAGAGCGGCAAGGACTGCGATGGATATAAATTCTTTTGAAGAGGAAGATGTATGTCTGAGTTTTTTGTATAATAAAGATAAAAATCATATATGTATACCGATGATGGTCGGTGGCGGAGTGGGCGGTGTTGCTCAAGTTATTTTTGATAAGAATCAAACCTATAAAGATATAAAGAATAAAATAAAAAGGCTTAAGAGATTCTTGAAAGAAGCATCGCCGGTAATAGAAGCAAAAAGGCTTTTGGGTCAATTAAGAGAATCAATAATGCGAGATCCGCTTACGGGTTTTTATAATAGGCGATTTCTTGATGAATTTGCGTCTACATTTGCAGCATCTGTTAAAAGAAGACAAACGCATGTCGGTATATTGATGTGCGACATAGATTTTTTTAAACAGGTCAACGATGTGTATGGACATAATGTAGGAGATGAGGTTTTAAAAGGCGTAGTCAATGCTATTGCTAAAGCCATAAGGGAAGCTGATATTGCAGTCAGGTTTGGCGGTGAAGAATTTTTAATACTGCTGCAAGATGTTGATGAAAAAGCTGCTTTGGAGATATCTGAACGCATTAGAGAAAACGTGGAAGCTACAGAAATATTTACAGCAGGAAACATCATAAAAAAGACTATTAGCGTGGGCGTATCCATCTTCCCTAACGACTCAGACAATCTATGGAAATGTATAAAATATAGCGATGTGGCTATGTATAAAGCAAAAACAGGCGGCAGAAACAGAGTTGTGAGATTTGAACCTTCAATGTGGGAAAGCGACGAGTATTAATTTTCCTATTTTTTCATAAAACTTGAAAAGATGTTTATATTGTTATATCTTTAGGCGTAAATAAAGATGAGGGGTTTCTGATGTATGAGTGCATAAAAAGCATAAAAGAAAAAAAGCTTCAAAAAATAGAAAACGAAGTGTTTTTGGTATCGGAAAAACATATCCTAAAGGCAAGAAACGGCGACGATTATGTAGGTTTGAAGCTTAAAGATAAAAGCGGGGTTATTGATGCAAAGATATGGAACAATCTTTTGCACCTTAAGGATAGATTTGAAGAAGGCGATTTTATAAAGATAAAAGGAGAAAGCAACTACTATAACGATAATTGGCAAATAATTATAAAGGATGTGAAAAAAATTACTGACAACTCGTTAAATAAAACAGATTTTCTACCATCTTCCAATAGAGATAGAGAAATAATGAAGAATGAGCTATTTACGCTTATAAACGGCATTAAAAACCAATCCTTAAAGAAATTGCTTCTGTCTATTTTTGAAGATAAAGAATTTTTAGAGAAATTTTGCACAGCACCCGCAGCAAAGGCTATGCATCATGCCTACATAGGTGGATTGCTTGAGCATACCGTATCGGTGGGTAAGCTCGCAAAAGAGATAGGCGAATATTATATGGATATAGATAAGGATTTACTTGTAAGCTGTGCGCTTCTGCACGATATAGGAAAGGTGTATGAACTTGACCCTGTTACATTCAACTATACGACGCAAGGAAAGCTTATAGGGCATATAATCATAGGATACACCATAGTTCAAAACAAGATAGAAGAACTAAAGACAATATCCGAAGAAAAGAAGATAAATCTTTTGCACTGCATACTAAGCCATCACGGAGAATATGAATACGGTTCGCCAAAAAAGCCAAAGACAAAAGAAGCTGTTCTATTTAATCTGATAGATGTTTTGGATTCAAGAATGCAACCTGTACTAAACGCTCAAATAAACAACAATTCCGGCTGGAGCGATATGGTTAGAATTATAGGAAAAAGTATATACGCACCAAACAAATCAAATGAGCTATTCAAATAAATATATAGTATTTGAAGGCATAGACGCCTGTGGAAAAAGTACGCAGGCAAAACTATTTTGCGAATTTTTAAAAGAGCAATCAATGGATGTGTACTTTACTAAAGAACCGGGCGGAACAGATGAAACAAAAATCATAAGAGACATTTTATTAAACAAGCACTTAACACCTAAGGCTTCGTTATTTCTGTTTTTGGCAGATAGGGCTATTCACTCTGAATTAATAAAGGATAAATTAAAAAAGTCCTTTGTTGTAAGCGATAGAAGTATGTTTTCTACGATAGCTTATCAAGGTTTTGGTGATGGTTTGGATTTAGACTTTATAGAATATGCAAACAGCTTTGCTACCGGCTCTATGTTGCCAAATTTAACAATTATTTTGGATATTACACTTGAAACGATGAATAGACGCTTAAAAAATAAGGATGTCATGGAATCAAAAGGTGAAGATTTTTTTAAAAGGGTAAAAGACGGATACCGTTATGTAGCTGACAAATACGAAAATGTATATATCTTAAACGGCGAAAAGCATATTGATGAAATATTTCAAGAAGTAATAGAGATATGGAAGAGTCTTTAGATAGATTTAGTGTTTTTATAATGGAAAATGCAAATAAACAAGATGCGTTTGAATTCTGCAAACAACTTGGTGTAAACGAAAAAGATATCGAAGTGTATGAAGAGTTAAGCATAGATGCCACAAGAAAAATAAAGGAAAAGAGTTTTATAGCATCGAATACTAAAAGAGGTTTTGTTCTTGGAAAGATGGGCAATCCTGCACAAAATTCGCTTCTAAAACTGCTTGAAGAGCCGCCGAACAATGTTTGTTTTGTATTGTATAGAAGCGAGGAATTGTTAGATACCATAAAATCAAGGGCTCAAATAATTAAAAAAAACACCGAAAGGAAGGTTGACGAAGATTTTTTGGATGCTATAAATAATAACGATATGCAAAAAGCTATTGTTTGCGCGCTGAAGTTGCATAGATTGCAGAAAGATAATTTAATAGAGCTGTTGGAAGGAGTGGCAAGAGAATTGTCTTTGAATGGTGGATACAGTAAATCTGAGATAATAGAGCAAGAACTTATTAAATTTAGAGAATTCAGGCTTAATCAACGGCTATTTATGTTTGCTCTTGTTTCTAAAATATTTGGGGGCTTTTAGGAATGAATATAGCTTTGGTAGAATTTAGTAGAGCAGGACAGTTATACCCGTTTTTTTATAAGGATGAAACGCTGCGTGTAAAGGATAAGGTTGTTGCTGAGTATGAGCGTGGCGTTAATATAGGAAAAGTGATGAAGATTCAGCATGTTGATTCAATAACAGACGATTTGAGATTTATATTAAGAAAGGCAACGCCTGAAGATTTAAAGATTTACGAAGAAAATAAAAACCTTGAAAAGGATGCGTTTAGGATATGCAGGGATGAGATAGCCTATTTTGAGCTTAATATGAAACTTGTTAAGGTTGAGTATATGCTTGATAGAAGCAAGATTGTATTCTATTTTGTGGCGCCAGGAAGGGTTGATTTTAGAAATTTAGTAAAGAAACTTGCTTCTACGTTTAAAACAAGAATAGAGATGAGACAGATTGGAGTAAGAGATGAAGCAAGAATTATCGGAGGATTGGGCTTATGTGGCGATGAGCTATGCTGCGCAAGATTTCTAAGGACATTCAATCCTGTTTCTGTAAAGATGGCAAAAGACCAAAATCTTAATATAAATGTTAAAAAGATATCGGGCGCCTGCGGAAGACTTATGTGTTGCTTGTGGTATGAACATGATTTATATGAAGATTTTATGAATGTTGCGCCGTCTATGGATTCTATGGTCAAAGCCGGTGATGTTGAAGGAAGGGTTGTTTATATAAATCCGATAAAAAAGACCGTTATAATAAGAAATAGAGATAATCTCATGATAGAAGTAGATGTAGCCGATGTTGAAAAAATAATTAATAACAAAGGAGAAGAACATGAGTGATTTTAAAAAAGAAAAGTACTATATAACAACACCCATATATTATGTTAATGATGTTCCACATATAGGGCATTCATACACGACAATAGCTGCAGACACAATGGCAAGATATATGAAATTTTTAGGAAACGATGTCTATTTTTTAACAGGAACAGACGAACACGGTCAAAAAATACAAAAAACGGCAAAAGCGCAAGGGTTGACCCCTAAGGAATTGGCTGATAAGGTTGTCGTAAATTTTCAAAACCTATGGAAAAAGCTTGATATAACGAACGATTTTTTTGTTAGAACGACAGACGATTATCATATAAAGTGCATCCAAAAAGCTTTTAAAGAGTTATACGATAAGGGTGATATATATAAGGGCGAATATGAAGGGTGGTACTGCATACCTTGCGAAAGTTACTATTCCGAAATAGAGATAGGAAAAGATAAACTTTGCCCGTCATGCGGAAGAAAGGTTGATATGGTAAAAGAAGAAAGCTATTTCTTTAGGCTTTCTGCATATGAAGACAAACTGCTTAAATTCTATGAAGAAAACCCAGATTTCGTGTTACCCAAAACAAGATACAACGAAATAGTAAGTTTCGTAAAAAGTGGATTGAAGGATTTAAGCATAACCAGGACATCTTTTGATTGGGGCGTACCCGTTCCTTTTGACAATAAACATGTAATATACGTTTGGTTTGACGCTTTGTTAAATTACATTAGCGCAATAGGATATGCAGAAAAAACTGAACAGTTTTTCAAAACATGGCCAGCAGATGTCCATTTTGTGGGTAAAGATATATTGCGTTTTCATGCTGTTTATTGGCCTGCCTTCCTGATGGCTTTGGATTTACCGCTTCCGAAACATGTTGTAGCACACGGATGGTGGACGGTTGACGGGAAAAAGATGAGTAAATCCTTGGGCAACGTAGTAGACCCTAACGATATGATAGAAAGATACCCAAAGGATGCATATAGATACTTCCTTTTGAGAAATGTTCCGTTTGGGCTTGATGGAGATTTTTCGGAAAAAGAACTTATTGAGCGTATAAATTCTGAACTTGTAAACGATTTGGGCAATCTTTTAAATAGAAGTATAACAATGGTTGAAAAATACACAGGCGGCGTAGTGGAAAGACCAAGCGATGCAAATGATGGGTCTTTGAAGGATAAGGCTCAGGAAACGCTTAATAATGTAAAAGAAGATTTAAATATATTCAGATTTGATGAAGCTTTATCCCACATCTTCGAATTTATACGCTTCAGCAATAAATATATAACACAAAAAGAACCATGGACATTAAAGAAAAACAAAAAAGACGATGAATTAAAAGAGGTTCTATACAATATAATATCTTCCTTGAAGTTCATAGCCGGCATTATATCGCCTTTTATGCCAGACAGCGCCGATAAGATATTAAAACAGCTCGGTTTTGAAAAGAAGGCGTGTGAATATAGTTACGAGTTTTTTACTGATTTTTACTCTATAGATAAAACAACCGTTAAAAAAGGCGACGTAATATTTAACAGAATAGATGAAATTCCTAAAAAGAAAGACGAAAAAGCAAAAAAAGATAACAAGCAGGATAAAATTACTATTGACGAATTCTTTAAGGTAGACTTAAGAACAGCAAAGGTGCTTGAAGCTGAAAGTGTTGAAAAATCAAAGAAATTGCTTAAATTAAAGATAGATGTAGGCGAAAAAGAGCCAAGAACGCTTGTTGCAGGACTAAAGGAGCATTACAAGCCCGAAGAACTTGTTGGAAAAACAATTATTGTTGTAGCTAACTTAAAGCCAGCAAAGCTTATGGGCATAGAATCAAACGGAATGCTTCTTGCTGCGAAGGAAGATGGAGCGTTTCCAGCTCTGTTAACGGTTGCACAGGATGTTAAACCCGGAACAAAAATAGGATAGAAGGAGGTATGGGTGTTATCGGTTAATTCTTATAACCCCATACTACAATACAGGTTAGACCCGGGTGAGTGGGGCTCATCAAGTGGAGCAACAGCGGCAAACTCTGTATCCCGGGTCGCATCCCATGAGTCAAGCAATCTGCAAAGATTCGAAAGCAAAGCCATAAAGGATGGCTGTTATGTTGTCGGTAAGAGTTTATATCTAAATCTTTCCAAAAAAGGAGAATATTTAGCAGCAACAAGCGGTCATTCTTCTGCTGAGATATATTGTCCCAAAAAAGCCAAAAACGAGCAGATTAAAACAAGCATAAACAGCAAGATAAATTCAAAGATTAAAAAATACTCCAACGACGAATTAAGACTCAAAACCCTTCTGAATGTTTCTAAAGACAGTCCTATGAAAGATATATACGAAAAAGATATAAAAAAGATAGAAGCAAGAAAATTGGATTTGCAGCAAAAAAAGATGAGACTTTATACGCAGGTAACTTTGCTTTTAGCTCAAAATATTAAGTTTGACCCATCCACAATAGACATATCGGTTTAAATTTTATTCGTACTTGAAATTTGCATATATATTGTTTATTTAAGCGCAAGCAGAATGCAGCGTCTTTAAAGGCTTGACCGTACTGTACTAAAGGTTTATAATTTTAAGAAAGTTTTAAAAAATGTCCAAGGGGGGATTGAAATGGGTAATGTATCTATTAAAACCTTGGCTGTAGGCGGATTATCTTTAATATTTTTGAGTTTTCTTGTTGCCGCATTTTACTCTACAAACACAACAAAACACAGTAGAGACACAATAGCTACAGTACATAACACGGATGTAGCTCAAGTTTCTCTTTATAACTCTATAGAAAGAAATTTTAACAATGCAGAAAAACTTCTCCTAAAGGCTTACGCTTTGCAAGATGCGTCTTTGGCTGATGAAGCCAAAACTTATTTTAAAAAGGTAGATAGAATTATAGACGAAGACTTAAAGAGCACAGGTATCTCTCAAGCAGAAAAAGACAGACTCAACAAACTTAAACAAACAATAGATGCTCAGCTATCCTTGGCGCTTAATCAGATAAAAATATCCATACAATCAGGCAAAATATCCAAAGAAGAGCTCGACAAAATAGACAGTATGACAAATTCTATAGAATCTCAAATTACCAATTTGTTAAATAAAAGAATAGAAAAGATGAAAACATCTATGGATTATTTGAAAAATAATCTATCAAGAGCTTTTGAGATTGGATTGATTATATATGCAATCATAGGTTTTATTTTAATATTTAGTTTTTTAGTTATACAAAGATATATGATTGCTCCGCTTGGTGATATGGGTAAGGTGCTTGAAGAAGTCGGAAAAGGCAACCTGAATATTAGATTTAAGATTGATAGCAAAAATGAAATAGGCAAGTTGAAAAAAGAATTAAACGCAATGATAGAGAACTTACAGCTTATGGTTCAAAATGTGAGAGAGGCATCCGATTCTATGGTAAACCATTCGACAAGCCTGTCTGCGGCTGCGGTTGAAATATCGGCGGCAAACGAGCAGACAACAAAGAGTATGGATGAGATATCAAACGCCATAATGGATACATCTCAGGCTATAGATAGCATAGCACATTCAACGGAAAATATTACCCAGCTTGCTGAATCCATTGCCGAAGTAAACCAAAAGATGCTTAAAGATATGGAAGAAAAGGTTAAAAAGATGAAAAGTAATGCAGAATTGGCAGAAGAGACGACGCGTCAAATAAACATTGTTGGAGAATCCTCAAAAAGTATAGGAAAGATTGTAGATGTCATAAGCGATATAGCCGATCAAACAAACCTACTTGCCTTAAACGCTGCAATAGAAGCAGCACGAGCAGGTGAGGCAGGACGCGGTTTTGCCGTTGTTGCCGATGAAATTAGAAAGTTGGCTGAAAAAACTCAAATGTCAACAGAAGAAATTCGTTCCACTGTGGTAGAGATGCAAAAGGACGTTGAAAGAGCCATACAAAAAACAGAAGAAACAAGAGAAAGTATATTATCCGAAGCTGAAGCCATTAAACTAAACGAAGAGCATGTTAATGAGGTTGTCGAAAGGACAGACAAAACAATAGATGAGATACATTCAACAAGTGCAGCAACCGAACAAATCTCGGCAACTGTAGCAGAAATAGATTCTCAGATTAAAGAAATAACCCAAGCCGTTAAAGAAAACGCCAAAGCCTCTGAAGATATAGCAAAAGCGTCGGAAGAGTTAAACGGTATAGCCCAAAATGTTTTAGATTTGGTAAATGAGTTTCATTAAAATATGCAAAGAATAAAATTTGACGAAGAGACGATAAAGAATATGAGCAACACATCGGTTTTCGGTGTGTATGTTTATCAAGAAGATGGAAGGTTTGTCTTTGTGAATGATGCATTCTGTAGATTTGTAGAATACTCCAAAGATGAGCTTTTAAATAAAGACATCAAACTATTGGACTTGGTTAAGGATGAACACAAAAAACACGTTCAAAAAATAATAGAAAAACGCATAAGTGGCGATTTCTTTTCACGTGAATTTGAAGAATTGGTATATGTTTCAAAAAACAAGCAAGAAAAAACCGTTTTAAATTTTGGTTATACAATAATCTACAAAGGCAAGCCTTCCGGTTTTGTAATCACTGTTGATATAACCAAGCAAAAAACCTACAAAATGCTCTATAAGGGTTTATCAAAGGTAAATCAGCTTGTGTCAGAATTAAAAAACGAAGAAGCCATCTTAAAAGAGATTTGTAGGGTGTTAAACGAAGATGTAGGATTTGACTTGGTATGTGTTGGAACAATAGATTCGCAAACCAAACTATTTAAAGAAAAATACATCTCTGGCAAACAGAGCTATATAGATATTTTCAGAAAGATAAACATATCTGTTGACGAAAACCTACAGGAAGGCCAAGGCAGTGTTGGAAGGGCATATAGAGAACAAAAAATCGTTGCCATAAATAATGTATTCTCTGATGAAGGAATGTCGGCATGGAGAGATGCCCAGAAAAAATTCGGTATTTATTCAGCATGCTCGATACCTATCTTTAAAGGAACAAAACTTGCGTATATATTAATTATTTATTCAAAAATACCAAATATTTTTTCAAGTGAGTACCTATATCTTATGAAAAGCCTACAGCATTCCATTATCAATTCGTTTGAAAGGCTTGAAAACGAGAAATGGAAAACGATTTTATCCAATACTTTAAATATTGGTTTTGATTTTGTTATTATAATGAAGCAAAATGGAGATATTGTATTTTTGAATGAAAATACAAAAAAGATGCTTCAATACACTGAAGAAAAATTTACGAAAAAGAATATCTTGGATGTAATTTGCAATTATAATAAAAAAGAGTTAGAAACACTCTTTAAAAGCGTAGCCATAGACAATATTTACAAAATGATTTGTTTAAAAACAAGGCTTAACGATATAAAAAAAATGCTTGTACACATAACAAAGGTAGATGCAGATGAGACCTATTTTATTATGACAGGTAAGGATATAACACACAATTTAGAGTTGCAAAAGAGTATAGAAAACGTATTAAAACGAGATATTACGACAAATCTTTTAAATAGATATGCATTTATAGAAGCTACAGAAGGATTTATAGAAAAAGCTGAATATAACACGACAATGGGCGCAGTTGTTGTAGTAAAGCCACTAAGATTTTCTGAAATAAACGAAGCCTTAGGGTTTGAGAAAGGCGACGAGCTTCTCATAAAGATAGCAAATAGGCTTAGAACTTTTACAAAAAGACTTGATTCTATATCCAGGCTTGATTCTGCCAAATTTGCTGTATTGTTGCAAGGTGCAAAAAGGGAAGAAGATATTCTTATTGTTGTTATTGAGCTTATAAAAGAACTTACAAAACCCTACTCTATAGACGGCAAACGATTTGACTTATCCTTTAATGCCGGAATAAGTATTTATCCGCATGATTCTAAAGATGCAAAAGCACTTTTAGAAAAAGCTGAGATTGCTTTAATTGATGCAAGAAACAAGGGTGAGAATGAAATAGGTTTTTATAAAGAAAGGCTAAAGCAAGAAACAGCAAAAAGGGTAAAACTTAATCAAGAATTTCCACAAGCATTAAAAAATAAAGAGTTTGCACTGTATTTTCAGCCCTATTTTGATATAAAAACACAAAAACCGAAAGGTGCTGAGGTTTTAATAAGATGGTTAAAAGACGGAAATACTATACCGCCATCGGAATTTATACCGATTTTTGAGCAAAATCGAAACATAGCAAAACTTGAAGAATATATATTGGATGAAGCTATTGCGTTTATAAAAAACTTTGATAATAAAGAAAGGCTTATTCCATTATCTATCAATTTAACGCCGACAAGTCTGGCAGACGATGATTTTGTAGATAGTTTAATATTAAAGACTGAAGAGTTATCGCAATTTATAAATATTGAAATAACTGAAAGGTTGTTTTTGGGTAATATGGATTATGCACGTTCGGTTTTAAGCAGAATTAGAAATAACGGTTTTAGGGTTTATATGGACGATTTTGGAACGGGATATTCTTCTTTATCTTATCTGTCTTCTTTACCGATAGATTGCATAAAAATAGACATGTCTTTTGTGAAGGGCTTAATGGAAAGCAAGAAGGTGAAATCAATAGTCAAAACAATTATATACTTAGCAAAGGAGCTTAATATGTCTACAATTGCCGAAGGTGTAGAAACAGAAAAGCATCTTGACGCTCTAAAAAATATGGGATGTCAAATGGCTCAAGGTTTTTTATTTGCCAAGCCGCTTGAAATTAAAGATTTTATTGATTTTTTGAATAAATATGGCTCTTAACTTAGCTTTTAGTATTGACACATCCTTTATAATGGATTAGTATTCAGTATCTATGCTTTACCTTATTTTGTTTTTCTTTGTTTTTTTGTTTATTCCGCATAGTGCATATGCTTGGGGTCCAAGTGTTCATATCAGCGTAGCGTTAAGTATAGTTGAGCAACTTGATTATGGGAATGCAGCTATAATATTATCTAATGTTAGCGAATATTTATATGGCTCATTAGCTCCAGATTTCATTTTAGGCAAAAAATATTCATCACACAATAAACATTCTCACAATTGGCAGGTTGGGTTTAGGTTGCTTAAAGACGCAAAAACAGATAAAGAAATGGCTTTTGCCTATGGTTACCTAACGCATCTTGCAAGCGACGCTGTAGCGCATGGGATAATGATACCCAAACTAACGCAAAACACCAACAATAAAAGTGCAAAACATTTTTACATAGAAATATATGCTGATGCTTTCTGTGATAAACGCTATAAAATGCTTGCAAAAAAGGTTTTGACAAGATATAATAAAAAATTAGACAATCAATTTAAAGAACAAGTGGATAGTGTGTTGTTTAGTTTTTCTGTGAGCAAGATTCTTTTTAAAGGCATGACAAAGTTATCCTTCAATAAAAGAATATCAAATATGATTACTACAGATTATTTTGCCAATTATTTTAACATTCAAGCTTCCACTATAAAGGGATATGTGGGGCTTTCCAGAGAATTTTCTTTAGATGTGCTTAAGAATAGAGAGTCTTCTTCCGTGGCAAAAATAAATGCTATAAGTATATAAGAGTAAATTATTATATAACAAAAGAATAAGGAGATTGTTGTTTATGTATGAGAGTAGGGAAGAGCTGAGCAAGAAAAAACTTGCCGAGTTAATGGTGATAGGAAGGGCATTAGGAATACCTACTACAATTAAAAGAAAAAACGATTTAATAGAAGAGATATTAAAAATAAGCTCTCAACAGTCAAATAATAATCATAATCAAAAGGAGCAAAAACATAACAATGTTTCGTCAACAGAGAGCGTGAGTCTATTAAAAGGCGAAGGAGTTTTAGAGATTTTACCTGAAGGTTTTGGCTTTCTGCGCTCGTCAGACAATAATTACCTTGCAGGCTCTCACGACATTTATGTATCGCCAAGCCAGATAAAAAGATTCGGTTTAAGAACAGGTGATTTTATATACGGACAGGTTAGACAACCTAAGGATAACGAAAAGTATTATGCCCTTTTAAAGATAGAGCAGATAAACTACAAAGACCCAGAAGAGTCTAAATTAAGAAAACACTTCGATGATTTAACACCGCTTTATCCTATGGAGCGCATAAAACTTGAGACAACGCCTGACAATTTGGCTGTTAGGGTTATCGATTTGATAGCGCCGATAGGGAAAGGTCAAAGAGGTCTTATAGTGGCGCCGCCAAGAACAGGAAAAACGGTTCTTCTACAAAATATAGCCAACAGTGTAACAGAAAACCACCCAGAAATAATAGTTATTGTTTTGCTTATTGATGAAAGACCCGAAGAGGTTACAGATATGAAACGCTCTGTAAAGGCTGAGGTTATAAGTTCAACATTCGACGAGCCGCCAGAAAGGCATATACAGGTTGCCGAAATTGTGCTTGAAAGAGCAAAAAGGCTTGTTGAGCAGGGATTGGACGTTTTAATATTGCTTGATTCTATAACAAGACTTGCCAGGGCATACAACGCCGTTATACCACCAAGCGGTAAGGTTTTGTCGGGTGGTTTGGATTCAAATGCACTTCAAAAACCGAAAAGATTCTTTGGCGCAGCAAGAAACGTTGAAAATGGCGGAAGTCTAACCATTATGGCAACCGCTTTGATAGAAACAGGCTCAAGAATGGATGATGTTATATTCGAAGAATTTAAGGGTACGGGTAATATGGAGCTTCATCTCGATAGAGGCCTGTCGGATAGAAGAATTTTCCCGGCAATAGACATAACACGCTCAGGAACAAGGAAGGAAGAGCTGCTTGTAAACAAAACCCAGCTAAACAGAATTTGGATTTTAAGAAAAATATTGATAGAGATGAACGATATAGATGCCATGCTATTCCTGCTTGATAAGCTGTCAAAAACAAAGAGCAATGCAGAGTTTTTGGAATCTATGAATAGGGGATGATAGAGACAGATTCACCCTACTTTTTAGCCCCGATGGCGGGTTATACAGATAAGCCGTTTAGATATATTTGCAAGAAATTTGGTGCGGGCTTGACCGTAAGTGAGTTAATTTCGGTCAACGCCATATACTACAAAAACAAAAAAACCCTTAAATTGTTGGAAAAAAATGATATAGAAAAGCCGTTTTGCATTCAACTGTTCGGTTCGGATGCGGATATATTTTTATATGCTGCTCAAAGCGTTGAAGACAAATGCGATTGTATCGATATAAATGCGGGATGTCCTGTTTCGAAGGTTGTAAAAACTTTTGCAGGTTCATATCTATTAAAGGATAAAAACAGGCTGCTGGCTATCGTTGATAAACTAAAGAAACATATAAAAAAGCCTGTAAGCGTTAAATTGAGAAAAGGCTTTGATGAAAATAGCATAAACAGTATGGATTTCTATAAGGAATTGGAAAATAGTGGCGTTGATTTTATAACCATACATCCGCGTTTAAGAGGACAGTTCTTTAAAGGTGAAGTGGATTATGAGCATGCCGCACGTGTTGTTGATACGCTAAAAATAGATGTTGTCATAAACGGTGGCATAGATTCTTTGGATAAACTTGACAAGGTTAAAGAAATTACAAAAGCAAAATACTTTATGATAGGTCAAGCCGCAATAGACAAGCCTTACATATTTAAGGAATTTATAAAAGAAAAGGAAATGCAAAAGGATGCTAAATTTATTAAAGAGTTGGCAAAAGAACACTTTTTATTGATGGTTGCGTATTACGGAGAATATTTGGCAATAAGAAATTTTAGAAAATTTTTTCATCGGTACGCGAAAGGCTTTAGGTTTGCAAAGCAGTTAAATAAAGAAATCAACGAATGCCTAAAAAAAGAAAAGGTCTTAACAGTTATAGATAAACTTGACTAATATTACATTCAGACTATTGTAAAGCTTTAAGAATTTTTGGAGGTGTTTTGCATGAATACGTTAAAAACCGCTTTTCTACTCACCCTACTTACTGGGTTGTTTCTATTTATAGGTGGTATGTTGGGCGGAAAAGCAGGAATGACAATAGCTTTTACCTTTGCTCTTTTGATGAATTTCGGTAGCTACTTCTTTTCCGATAAAATTGCGCTTTCGATGTATAGGGCAAAAGAAGTAACAAAAGAAGAAGCACCTGAGCTTTACGAAATCGTCGAATTTTTAACTCAAAGAGCAAATTTGCCTATGCCTAAGCTCTATATAATTCCACAAGAAGCGCCTAACGCGTTTGCTACCGGCAGAAATCCAAGCCATTCTGCCGTTGCCGTAACGGAAGGTGCGCTCAGGTTGCTTTCAAAAGAAGAACTTATGGGTGTTTTAGGTCATGAACTTGGCCATATCAAGCATAGGGATATCTTAATATCCACAATTGCTTCCACAATTGCTTCGACCATTATGTTTGTTGCGGATATGATAAAGTGGGCTGCAATATTCGGCGGACTTGGCAGAGACGATGAGGATTCCAACCCAATAGTGTTGATAGCTATGGCAATAATTGCGCCGTTTGCCGCTATGTTGATTCAATTGGCTATCTCACGCTCAAGGGAATATGATGCCGACAAGGCGGGTGCTGAATATTCAGGCAATCCTTTATTTTTAGCAAACGCTTTAGAAAAATTGGACGCTTATGCAAGAAATCTTCCGTTTAGAGGCTCACCTGCTACGGAAAATTTGTTTATTGTAAATCCGTTTAAGGGTAAGAATTTTATGTCGCTATTTTCTACCCATCCACCCATTGAAGAAAGAATTAAAAGACTTAAAGATATGGCTTACAGGCACTAAGTATAGCCTGCAAGCCGTCTTCTTTTTCAATATCAATCCATATAGCGTTGTTTTTAAACCTGCTTTTCAAAAGCGTTAGTTGTCTTTTTGCATAGGCTTTTGTGTTCTTTTTTATTAGGTCGGATAATTTATTTTTATCCAATTCTTTTGATAGATATTGCAAAGTTTCCTTATATCCTATGGATTTTAAAGCATTTGTATCGGCATATCCCATTTCAACAAGCCGTCTTACCTCTTCTATCAAACCCTTTTCAAGCATCAAGTCTACGCGCTTTTCTATTCTTTTGTTTATAAACTCTCTACTTGCGTATAAAACAAAGATTAAAAATCTGTCGTCTATCTTTTTATCGTTTGAGAAAAAACTGCTAATCTCTTTTTTTGATGATATGTATACGCTCAAACCTCTTTTAATTCGTTGGCAATCGTTTTGCGCAATCTTATTTGCCCATTTTTCGTCGATAATCTTTAAAAAGTTGTAAAGGTATCTTGATGAAAATTCTTCACATATATCGTCAAAAAATATCTTAACCTTTTCGTCTATTGGCTCTATTTTATCTAATCCAAATACTAATGAATCTATGTAAAATCCGCCGCCACCAACTATAATTGCGTTTGTTCTTTTTTCTTTGAGCTTTCTTAATATCTCATTTACCTTTTCCACAAACTCTCCGCTTGAAAACGTTTCGTTTGGCTCTTTTATATCGATTAGGTGGTGCTTGACAGCTTTTTGCTCTTCTTTTGATGGTTTTGCACTGCCTATGTCCATATGTTTATAAATTTGGACGGAATCTGACGAAATTATCTCGGCATTTAAAATTTTTGCGAGTTTTATTGATATATCTGTTTTTCCTATGGCTGTTGGTCCTAATATTATTATTGTTTTGTTCATATGCATTATGTGTTGCATCTTAAAAGCTCGCAGGAAAACCTTTTTTTCTTCCTTGTATAGTAGATATACACATTCTCCACGCAATAGACTTTGCTAATAAAGACTAACAACTTCATACCTTTGATGTAATAAAATAATAAATAAAAGTCAAACAGAAAAACGTAATTGCATAATTAACCCTTGTTTGTCCTGATAAGGCTACTTAAAAAATCAATTTTTCTAATAATAATTATTGACATACCATATTTTGTAGGATATATTATGACAAAGTAATCTGTTCATTGTATTAGCTTTCATGATTATGTGAAGGTTTTATTGGCTTATGTGTGTATTGTATTTATTTTTTGCAGGAAGGAGGCAAAATGAAAAAAGTCGTTAACTCTTTGGTTTCTCTATCAGGAAAAACAACAAAAGCCTTTTTGATTTCAACGGCATTTGCATCTTTTGCTTTTGCTGGGGCAACTTTAGATGGCAACAAGAATTTCTCAAAACTTAAAAATTTTAAACCCAACCCTAAGGTTACATCACAACAGTGCCTATCTTGCCATAAAGCACAAGATCCCGGCATAGCCAAGGATTGGGCACATTCAAAGCATGCGCAGAAGGGTGTGGGATGCGTTGAGTGCCATGTTGTCCCTAAGGATTACCCAACCGCATTCAAGGCGCATCCGTTTAAAGGTGCAAACTGGACTGTTCAGGCTGCTGTTTCATCTGTAACATGTGCAAAATGTCATAGTAAAGAAGTTGAAGAATTCTTAAACTCAGGACATTCAAGAGGCGGCGCTCAATGGCTGAAAGAAAACGAAAATCCTCACGGAAAAGCTATGACCAAATTAGCCTTCGGTTATGAAGGCATGAAAGGCGGCGAAGGCATAGAGAAAGAATTTACCGTCAACAAAGGCAATTCACAAGTGGATGTTACGGTTGCAAACACATGCGTTCAGTGCCACGGAACAACCATTAAACTTGATTCTATGGGTAAACCGCTTGCTACTACATGGCCGAATGATGGTATAGCATCTTTGTATCCAGACGGTGGCGTAGGAAATTGTCTAAGCTGCCACTCAAGGCATAAATTCTCAGCAGAAGAAGCAAGACAACCTGCATCATGCTCAAATTGCCATTTAGGTCCTGATCATCCAGACAAAGAGGTATTTGAGTCCAGCGTTCATGGACACATATTCGATACCAATGAAAAAGATTATGATTTCTCTACAGGAAAGCAGATTCCAGGCAAAACACTCAGAGGCCCAACATGCTTCACGTGTCATATGGGTTCGATAAATGGTTTAAACTCAACACACAACGTTTCAGTTAGATTAAAATGGAATTTATGGGCACCAAAGAGCTTTGAGAGAAACGGCAAGAATGAGACGGCTGGATGGGCTTGGTGGAACAACATGAAGGTCTTAAGAGGAAATCCAAAAGCCGGAAATATTCAAGGTGCTGATGCTGCAAGAAGCGAGATGAAACAGGTTTGTTCATCATGCCACGATGCAGCATTTACAAAAAACTACTTTAGTAGAGTAGATGCCGACGTAAAACTTTACAATCAATACAGAGATATGGCAACAAAGATGTATAAAGAGCTAAAAGATAAAGGCTTAATCAAGAAGGATGTATGGAGCGACCCATTCTTCAAGCTTATGTATTATGCATGGCATCACGACGGAAGAAGAATGAGACACGGTGCAGCAATGGGAAGCCCAGACTTTGCACATTGGCATGGCGTATTCCAAGTTATGCAAGACATAAGAGAAATGAAGGATATCTATGACTACAGAATGAGAATGCTCAAGAAACTGAAAGATCCGAAAAAGGTATTAGAAACAGAACCGCCTATGCCGGTTGTAACCCACGAATAATTTTTTCAAGAACTTCCTATACCCCTTTTGCTCAGAGACGAGCAAAAGGGGTTTTTTATTTTTTAGCTATTTTTAACAGCAGGCTTGAAGAGATTAGCACAAACCAGACAGCTATACCGAACTTTAGAACATAAAACCAAGCGTATGCCGCTTCGCCTCTTCCGTAGCTGTGCAGTCCTTGTGCAATATAAAAATTCACACCAAAATAGGTCATAAGAATAAAGAAGAAACTAAAGAACGCCAATATTGAAAACATTAAATCGTTTACTTTTGTGGTGATTTTAAGATGTATAATAACCGCATAAGCTATTATCGTTATTAGACTCCATGTCTCTTTTGGGTCCCACGACCAGTATCTTCCCCAGCTTTCATTTGCCCATATTCCACCTAAGAATGTGCCTATTGTTAAGAATATAAGCCCGGCGTAGATTGATATGTATATTATATTATTTATCTGTTTGATTTTTTCCTGGAGACTGTATTTGCGGTTTAAGAGAAATAAAGGTAAATTGATTAAGCTTAACATAGCCGATACGGCTAAGAAACCATAACCTATAGTAATAACAGCAACATGAATAAGTAGCCAATAAGATTTTAGAACAGGCACCATATTGGTTATCTGTGGGTCAATACTGTTTAGGTGTGCCACCATCATAAACATACCGGCAATAAAAAACCCAGCGCCAAGCGTCAATGTATTACGCATAAAGAACAGTAAAGAGACAAAAACGGCACTCCATGCTATAAAAACTATAGATTCGTATGCATCAGACCAAGGTAAATGTCCTGAAGCATACCACCTTAAAATCATATTGAAAGTATGGAAGAAAAACGCTATCCAACCAGCAGCTATAAGTGCGATATTTATTTTTTTAAAAGGTTTTCCTTTTAATATCTCTAAGAAACCGATAGATATAAACATCAAACCCAAAAGCGAATACACACCTATAAGCTTAGGGAATATACCCAAGCGATTATAAAGAATCTCAGCCTTTATTCTATTTTCAGCAGGTAAAAGAGCGTTTGAATATGTTTTTTGTATGCTGTGTATTTTTTCTATCAACTCTTTTTCCTGTTTTATATTATAGTGTTTTGCCGATATCACAAGCTCTTTAAATAGGTTAAAATATGTTTTTGCTACATCACTTCCTTTCAAATAGCCTAAATCAGAAACAGAAAACCACCTATGGTTATTTGCTGTTGAATATTCAGTTGGAAAAATTCTAAATATCGATGCCGTATAGACGCTAAAAGCCACATAGATTCGTTCGTTTATCTTGAGCCATTCTCTATCTATCGTATTGCGTTCTTGCGGTGATTTATGCATTGCCTTCTCAACTTCCTTAGAAAAGATAAAATCTCCGTTTGGTAAAAAGAAATCATTATAGGCTGCATATTTGCCTTTAAGTTTAAGTTTTTTTCTTATTGCTTTATTGCCTACATATATCATTTTTAAGGATTGAAACATATATGGATATGCCACCATACCCAAAACAATTTGATTGTAGGTCATTTTATGCAACAAAGATGTCTTTGCAAGTTTATTTACTATATCTTTATCCAGCGTATCCATAGGTTCTATTCTGCCGTTTGATTGAACTAACATTGTACTCCATTGGTTACTAACGGCTTTTGAATGCTTTGCCCAGTTATCTATAGTCTCCGCAAAAGAGCTTAAGGATACGAAAAAAATCGCAAATATGACTGCCAATAAAGCAACGCTATTGTTAATATTTTTTACTGCTTTTAAAAATCTGCTTTTTCTATCAAACAACGCCCAGAGAAATCCAATGGTTATTAGCAAATACCCAAAATAGGTGATAATCATACCCGGGTCGTGATTGATAAATAAAATACTGCCCATTTCGTCCCTATCGTAACTCATTTGATAAATTCTGTATCCTTTATATTTTAATATATGGTTCATATAAATATGGTATGGAAACGAGTTATCCTTATCTATTACGGTTATATAGCTATCATAGCTGCTTGGCTGTCTGCTGCCTGGATATTTTTGAACAACAAATTTATCAAGCCTGATAGAAAAACCCAATGGCACTATTTTTGTCGCAGTCGGGTCATTTCTTTTTGTAAGCATAAAGTTGGAGCTTGTTTGAGATACTCTTAAATGTAGTATACCGCCATAGCCCAAATATCTTGTTGTAGCAGCACCGAGTAAGATTACTAAAATGGCTATATGAATAACAAATACAGACGGCTTTTTGTAGGTTTTGTATCTAACCATAGCACCGCTTAAATTAATACCGATAAGCCACATAACAATCTCAAACCACCTGCTGCCATAAACATAAATCCACGCCTGCGTATCATTAGAAAAACCCAAGGTAGCATATATCTGCGATGCTGCAAAAATCAAAAGCAATATAATGGAAACTTCTAAGGAAAAGAAAATACTAATAAATTTTTTTATCATTTTATCAGCATTAACGTATAAAGATTAGTATCTCAAATGTTCCAATAGTTCAGGGTGCGCAAAATTTTGATTTGTGCTGTCGTTATGACACGATACGCAGCTTATATTTTTATGCTCCTTTTTCTCTTTCCAATACAGTTTATGGGCATACTTGCTTGCTTCGCTCATTTTATATGCCGCAGAAGGATTCTTTATACCAGTATGACATTTAAGACAGCCACTATCATATACATAGCTGCTCATCTCGGCATATTTCTTTTCAAAATCAGGCTTTCCAAGCAATCCTATTTCAGCTAAACCATCTTTTATGCCTGTTTTTCCCTTTGCAATAAGATAACCTGCCAAACTATCGTGAGGAAGATGACAGTCCGTGCAGTGGGCAACTGAATATCCATGTTTATTATTTGAGCCGTGGACGCTGATATTAAAACTTTTTACCATAGGTTTCATTGTATGGCAACTAGCGCAAAATTCGGGCGTAGATGTCTTTTCCACAACCACAGCAGTTACAAATGATATGGCTAAACCTAAAATCAGTCCAATTAGCAAAACCGTCGTTATCTTTTTCATATCGTACACCGCCTCCCTTTTTGTGTTTTTATAATATTACAATATTATTGATAAAAAATCTATATTTATTATATGTC
>JAMOQJ010000090.1 GCA_027064065.1 Desulfurellales bacterium | reverse complement strand
GCTAAACCTAAAATCAGTCCAATTAGCAAAACCGTCGTTATCTTTTTCATATCGTACACCGCCTCCCTTTTTGTGTTTTTATAATATTACAATATTATTGATAAAAAATCTATATTTATTATATGTCTTTGAAAAAATCTATTAGACTTTTCTTTCTTTCCTGTTTTGTTAGACAGCTAAAACATATATTATTTTCATTATTTGAATAAAACACTGCACCGCAACTTTTACAAACCTTTTGTTTAACTTCGAATATTTCATACGGTTCTTTTGTAATTTCTAAAACGGTGGAGTCTTCTATTTTTATAGCTTTTCGTATGCAGGCATCTTCACACGCATAACATTTCACGCAAGCTGAAGGGTCAAAGTATATATATCCGCTTTTTTTGCCTTTTATAATCTGTATAGCATTCGCCGGACATACATGTTGACATATCTTGCATAGATTGCATTCATTGCTTATAGACATTTTTGCACTATATTTGTATTCAACATCCGTTTTTATGTTATCCCTTAATAATCTTGTTATGATTTTTCTTTTTGTAGATGAGGTTTTTGGTCTTAAATTTGAGAGTATATCTCTTCTTGAAAGCGTTTCTTTGGGTATAAATATACTTTTTGATTTTTTTGTTTGTATCTTTATTTTTGGTTTCTTATTGATTGCTTTGGATAAAATAACAGCATTTTTTAAGCTGTCGTAGAAATATGCCAAAGTATTTTTAAACTTGCAGGTTTTGCAATTGCCTTTTTTTATGATTATGTTTTTTTCTTTCAAAAACCAATCAAGCAACACATCTTCACTCAACCTTGAAACACAAGCTATCTTTATTTTGGATTCGGCAAATATGCATCCTACATCTATTTTATTATCGTCTTCAGTACTTTTTATCAAATACAGGTTATCTTTTTTTATATTTATTGCAGAAAATTTACAGGCAGCGTAGCATAATCCGCATTGAATACATGCGTTGCTATTTATTTTAGGCTTCGGACTAAATTCTATAGCTTCTGGTATGCAAACATTATAACAATCCTTACATAAACTCTTTGAAAAAGTATTCCTTACGCAATGCGAAAGTTCTATTTTTACATTGCCGCAATTTGCAAAATCTCTCATATCCAAATCCTAAAACAAATTTAACCAAAAAACAAGTTATGTATTGATTTTAAAAGACAATTGTAATAGATTATGCACCATGAAAAAGTTAATTTTTTTTGTTATGATTACCATACTATCTGTTTCTTTATTTAGTTGTGGCCATAAAACAGATATAGTTCCTCCGTCGAGCTATATTCATATTTTTTAGGAGGCTTTTGGTATGCCTATAATAGTTGTAGGTAGCGGTGTGGCAGGATTGAGAGCCGCTATAGAGATTTTGGAAAATGGTGAAAAGGTTTTTCTTTTTACAAAAGACAAGTTGGATATGTGCAATACCGACAAGGCTCAAGGTGGTGTAGCTGTTGTTTTGCGTAAAGAAGATACTGTAGAAAGCCACATAGAAGACACTCTAAGCGCAGGCGCCGGATTATGCAGAAAAGAAGCTGTAGAAGTGCTCGTAAAAGAAGGACCTAAAAGAATCAAAGAACTCATCGAATGGGGCGCTCAATTTGACAAAAATGAAAATGGTGAACTGGATTTTACAAAAGAAGCAGCGCACTCAAGAAATAGAATTCTACATGCATTGGGAGATGCTACCGGACACGAAATAGAAAGAAGTCTATTGGCAAAGCTAAAACAATATAACAATAATATTAAAATATTTGAAAACAGAATGCTGGTCAATATATTAGTAAAAGATAATAAAATAAGCACTGTTGAATTTTTAAATACAAAGAATCGCAAGTATGAAACAATAAACGCAAAAGCCGTTATCCTTGCAAGCGGTGGATATGCAGCAATCTACAAAAACTCTACCAACCCACCTGTTACTATGGGAGACGGCATAGCAAGTGCATTCTTGGCAGGCGCTACAGTCGAAGATATGGAATTTGTTCAGTTTCACCCAACAGCCCTAAAACGCTATGGAGCACCGCAATTTCTATTAAGCGAATCCATGAGAGGCGAAGGAGCTGTTTTAATAAACGACAAAGGCGAGCGTTTTATGGAAAATTATCACAGATTAAAAGAACTTGCGCCAAGAGACGTCGTCGCTCGCTCAATTGTATTTGAGATGAAAAAGCGCTCAATAGAAAAGGTTTATCTTGATGCAAGGCCTATGGGAGCTGAGTTTGTAAAAAACAGATTTCCGACAATTTATAACGAATGCTTAAAATATGGCCTTGATATTACAAAAGAAGCAATTCCTGTAGCACCCGCTGCCCACTATACAATGGGTGGTATAAAAACCGACATATATGCAAAAACAAATATAGACGGCCTGTTTGCTGCGGGAGAAGTTGCCTGTAACGGAGTGCACGGAGCAAATAGGCTTGCAAGCAATTCTATACTTGAAGGCTTGGTGTATGGAAAAAGGGCAGCAGACAGCGCTTTAGAATACTCAAAAACCATAAATATCGACACGCTAAACATAGATGAATCAAACTGCGAAGAGTGCTCAAATATAGACTCAATGAAAAATAAAATTGAAGAAATAAAAGAAAAGATATGGAGTAGCTTAGGCGTTGTTAGAACTATTGCCGAAATGAAAAATGTTTTGGAATGCGCAAGCGGTACATTCTTAAAATACAACAAAAAATATTGTTGCCAAGAAGGTATAACATTAAGAAATACAGCACTTCTTTCGGCTTTGATAGCATACAGCGCTCTTGAAAGAAAAGGAAGTATTGGAGCGCACTACTGCATAGATACGCCACACGCTTACGACAATGTTAGACATATATCTGTCAACAGAGACGACTTGGGAGATATATTGTGAACATACTTAAATCAATAGGCAATACGCCGCTTATTAAACTTAAAAGCGGAGTATACGCTAAACTTGAATATCTCAACCCTACAGGCTCTATAAAGGATAGGACTGCTTATTCTATGTTAAAAGGCGCTTTGGATAAGATAACCGATAAAGGCATAGTAGAGCCAACAAGTGGAAATACTGGTATATCTTTAGCCTTCTTGGGCGCTTATTATCAGATTCCTGTAACTATCATTATGCCAAGCAATATGAGTCTGCAACGCATAAGAATGATGGAGTCATTTGGTGCTAAAGTAATACTAACCGACGAAAAAGAAGGAATGAAGGCATCGATAGAACTTGCAAGAGAGATGGAAAAAGATGGATTTTATATGCCAAATCAATTTACAAACCCATTAAACCCAGAAATACACAAACAAACAACCGCAAAAGAGATAGAAAAACAGTTGGATAAAATAGATATATTCGTATGCTGCGTGGGAACGGGTGGAACATTTAGCGGCATTGCATCCTACTTAAAAGAAAAAAATCCCAAGATTAAAGCTATAGCCGTAGAGCCGAAGAATAGTCCGTTTTTAAGCAAAAAACAGTCGGGTGCTCACAAAATACAGGGCATTGGAGCGGGATTTTTACCCGATGTCTTGAACACATCCTTAATTGACGATATTGTTTTGGTAAACGATAACGAAGCATTTGAGTATCAAGAGAGATTATTAAAACAGGAAGGCGTTTTTGCTGGAATTTCAAGCGGTGCTGCATACTTTGCATCCTTAAAAATGTTAAAAAAATATCCTGATAAAAATATAATTACTATTTTTGCCGACTCGATGGATAGATATATATGAAAGAATTGGAAAAAAAATTAGGATATAGTTTTAACAACAAGGCTTTGATAAAAAAAGCCTTAACCCATAAATCCTATGTAAAAAATAAAACAGACTCCAACGAAAGGTTGGAATTTTTGGGAGATGCCGTTTTGGAGTTGGTCGTTACAGAATATCTTGTTTATCAGTATAGAAACATAGACGAAGGCAAACTTTCAAAAATTAGAGCCGCATCGGTTAATACAAAAATACTATCCGAGGTTGCAAAAACACTTGAGCTGTTTAACTATCTCATTGTAGGAAAAAGCGAACAAAAAGAAGGCATAATGTTTAACGATAGCATTCTTGAAGATGCATTTGAAGCGTTGGTAGGTGCTATATATATTGACGGAGGACTTGAAAAAGCCAAAGAGTTTGTGCTAAAACATCTATCGGGCATCATAAAGGAAATAGTTGAAACGGGTATGATTTTTGATTATAAAACACATCTGCAGGAGATAACCCAAAGGTCTTTTGCTTGCCTACCCGAGTATAAAATTATTAGGGAAGACGGCGTTGAGCACAACAAGATTTTTTATTGTGAAGTATTTATAGATTCTAAAAGTTACGGTGTAGGAAAAGGAAAAAGTAAAAAAGAAGCGGAAAAAGACGCCGCAAAAAAAGCTATAGAAAAATTGGGTGAAAAACATGTTTAAATCGGGTTTTGTTGCGATAATAGGAAAACCAAATGTCGGCAAGTCAACGCTATTAAACCTTCTAATAGGCGAAAAGATAGCGATTGTTTCACATAAGCCACAGGCTACCAGAAAATCAGTCAAAGGTATATTAAACGGCGAAGATTATCAAATTATATTTACAGATACGCCAGGCGCTCATGAATCAAACAAAAAACTCAATGCTGCAATAATTAAATTTATCGACGAAGCGCTTGAAGATTTCGATGTTGCCGTCGTTATGACCGACAACAACGGCGAAATAGACGAAGTGTTAGAAAAATATTTAGAAAAAATAAAACAGAAAAACAAAAAAGCGATACTCATTATAAATAAGATAGACTTAATGAGTAAGGAAGAGATAGAAGAAGTCAAAAAACGCTTTATCGAAAAAGCCGATTTCGCAGATATAATAGAAACATCCTTAATTCAATCTTACGATGCTAAAGAAAAAATCCTTAATTCCATTTTGAGCCTACTTGAAGAAGGACCAAAATACTACGAAGACGATATAATAAGCACAGAAACAGAACGGTTCATCATTGCAGAAATAATAAGGGAAAAAATCATGAACAGCGTAGGTAAAGAAATTCCTTACCATACTGCAGTTGTGATAGATGAGATGAAATATAGAGAAGAAAAGGGTATCTACTATATCAAAGCCAATATTATTGTTGAAAGAAAAACACACAAAATGATAATAATAGGAAAAAACGGACAACTAATTAAAAAAATAGGTCAAGACGCAAGAATTGATATAGAGCAATTTTTAGATAGCAAAGTCTTTCTTGAATTGTGGGTAAAGGTTAAAGAAGGCTGGACTAAAAAAGAAGCTATGATAAAAGAATATCTTGACCCGAGGTTTTAATGGACAAAGAGCACGGCAACACTCAAATACTTGTTCAAGCCATAAGAAAATTTATTAGAAAAGACGCAATAGCAAACGTTGTTAACATTGTAAATAAATTACACCCGGCAGATATTGCCAAAATAATGCAAAATTTAGCACCTGATGAAAGGGTTGTTCTTGTTAAAAGCATTCCGGATTTAAAATTGAGAGCCGAAGCTATTGAATATTTGGACGATTACACAATGGCTGCCAACATACTTGAGAATTTTTCTGCCGAAGAAGTCGCAAAAGTATTGGAAAATATATCAATAGACAAAGCCGTTGATATATATGAAGAAATTAATGAAGAGCTGTCTGAAGAGTTGCAAAATTATCTAAATCCAAAATTCAAGGAAGATATGGCATTGCTTGCGAAGTATCCAGAAGATACCGCAGGCGGAATAATGAATCCTGATTTTTTTGCCATAGATAAAGATTTAACCGTTGAAGAAGCAATTGAAGCAGTAAGAAAAGCAAGTAAGGAAAAAAAAATTATATATGTCTACGTAGTGGATAAGCATAATCATTTGATAGGCGTTGTTACTCTGCGAGCGCTAATAACGGCTGACAAAAACGAAAAAATAGAAAACATAACAAACACAAACGCAATATCGGTAAGAACAGATATGGACCAGGAAGAAGTCGCAAAAATCGTCGAAAAATACGATTTGCTATCCATTCCCGTTACCGACAACAAAAACCGACTCGTGGGCGTTATCAACGTAGACGATATCATAGACGTTATTAGAGAAGAGACAACCGAAGATATCTACAAACTTGCTGGTACATCAGAAGAAGAGATGGAAGAGACAAGCGTATTCAATATCATAAAATACAGAGCGCCTTGGCTTATTATGAGCTTGCTGGGAGAATCAATCTCTGGAAGTGTTTTAAAATTTTTTGACGGAACACTCAAGACAGCCATATCTTTATCGTTTTTTATGCCTTTGATAATGGCTTTGGGCGGAAACACTGGTCAACAGTCTCAAACAATCGTCGTTAGAGCATTGGCTATTGGAAAATTTGACGAAAGCGGAATATGGCTAATCATAAAAAAACAGATAAAAACAGCATTATCTATAGGCATTTTGTTTGCCTTTTTGGGTTTTGGCATGGCTTTTATCTTTCAACATAGTTTTTATTTGGCAATAGTTGTTGCTGTATCTTTATTTTTATCCATGTTTTTATCGACTATGGTCGGTGCTCTATTGCCGCTTGTCTTAAAAAAGATTAATGTAGACCCGGCGGTTGCGGCATCGCCATTTATATCGGCTCTAAACGATATCTTGGGTCTTTTTATATACTTGGCAATCGCTACGGCTACCATTAAATACTTTGGAGTAAATCTATGAAACTGTTTGGAACTGACGGCATAAGAGGAAAGGCAAACGTCTATCCTTTGGTCGGCGACTTGACCTATAAACTCGGTCAGGCTTTGGTGTATGCGTTAAACAGCGGAAAAAATAAAAAGAAAAAAATAATTATAGGAAAAGATACAAGGCTTTCAGGCTATATGCTTGAAAGTGCCCTAACAAGTGGCGTCGTATCGATGGGTGCTGATGCTTATCTTGTAGGTCCTATGCCTACGCCTGCCATTGCGTTTTTGGTTAGAAGTATGAGAGCAGACGCCGGTGTTGTTATATCGGCAAGCCATAATCCATACGATGATAACGGCATAAAGATATTTTCTCATAAAGGCTTAAAGTTAAGCGAAGATGTTGAAAAACGCATTGAAGACTACATATTTAATGACGAACTAAATTCAAAAGGCGCTATAGGAGAGAATATCGGAAGGGCTTACAGGATTAGGGATACACTCGGCAGATATATAGTTTTTGCAAAAGACACACTGCCGTATACAATGAATCTTGAAGGTTTGAGAATAGTGGTAGATTGCGCAAATGGAGCTACATACAAGGTTGCACCCATGATTTTTGAAGAGCTTGGCGCAGATGTTATCGCAATCAACAAAGAACCAAACGGCACAAATATAAACGAAAAGTGCGGTTCAACCTATCCAAGCGCCATTATTGATGCAAGCAGGCTTTATAGGGCAGACGTCGGTATAGCCTTTGACGGAGATGGCGACAGGGTATTTATGGTTGACGATAAATACAGACTCATAGACGGAGATATGATTTTGGCAATTTTAGCCAAAGATATGAAAGAAAAAGGCATATTAAAAAACAACACTGTAGTCGGAACAATTATGACAAACTACGGGCTTGAGCAATTCTTGGATAATATCGATGTAAGACTTGAACGTGTAAATGTTGGTGATAAATACATAGTAAAAAGAATGCTCGAAAATGGATTTAATCTTGGCGGAGAACAGTCCGGGCATATAATTTTATCGGATTTAAATACAACAGGAGACGGCATAATAACTGCGTTGGCTGTTTTATCCATAATGAAAGAAAGCGGCAAATCCTTATCATATCTCCATAAAGATTATAAAAAAATACCGGAAAAAACGGTTAATATTACCGTAAACAGCAAACCGCCCATAGACGACATCAAAGAACTCCAAGAATCCATAGAAAAAGCAAAAAAGATAATTGGAAAGGGTCGGGTAGTTGTAAGATACTCAGGCACAGAACCGCTTCTAAGGATTACCGTCGAATCTCAGGATTCTAAAAAGGTAAATGAATGTATAAACATTATTGCCGAAGCGGCAAAGAAAAATCTTAGTTGAGGGTATTTTGTTATGAAAAAGTTGTTTTTAGTTTTATTGACATTGACGGTTTTGGTATCTGTTAACAGTTTTGCTTGTGATATAGATATGCAACTAAAGTATCCGTTTTCTAACAAAAACAGCCTAAACTTAAACAAGTTTATCGGCAAAAAACCTGTGCTTGTGGTTTTTTTCTATCCAGAATGCACACCCTGCGAGAAATCATCAAAAACAATAAACGCTCTTTATAGACGATATAAAAACAATATAAACATAATAGGCATAAGTTTGAGCAAAGATAGATACGATTTGGAAGACTTTGTTAGTGATTTGCACGTGCGTTATCCCGTTTATAGAATAGAAGATAAAGATCAGTTAAAGTGTGTAGGCGGGATTTTTGCCACGCCAACTACTATAATAATTGATAAAAATGGTAAAGTGGCTGAAAAAATGGTTGGCCCAAGGAATTATAGTTTTATGATGAAAAAAATAGAGCAATACATAAAAAAATAGAGTTTGAAAGGAGCGGCAATGTTTAAGGTTGTTGTTTGCGATACAATTTCAGAGAAAGGTATAGACATATTAAAAAACCATAAAGAGATAGATGTTGAAATAAAGACCACCACACCAAAAGACGAATTACCAAAGCAGCTTAGAGATGCAGACGCCATCATAACAAGAAGTGCAACCACAATAGATAAGGAATTTTTAAGCTATTGTGAAAATCTCAAAGTGATAGGAAGGGCAGGTGTTGGTGTCGATAACATTGATTTGGATGAAGCATCAAAAAAAGGCATTGTCGTTATAAATATGCCAACAGGCAATACATTAGCCGCAACAGAACATACCATGACCCATATGCTCAACTGCTTAAGATTTATGCCAAATGCAAACTATGAACTTAAATATAAACATATATGGAACAGAAAAAAATGGATGGGTATAGAACTGCATGGAAAAACCTTAGGTATAATAGGCATGGGAAGGATAGGCAGCAGGGTTGCTATCAGGGCTATGAGTTTTGGCGCAAACGTAATAGTTTATGACCCTTACATAAAAAAAGAAAAAGCTACAAGCATAGGAGCAAAAATAGTCGACGATTTAAGTGAACTGTTAAAAAATAGCGACATAATAACTATACATACGCCAAAAACAAATGAAACATACAATATGATAGATAAAAAAGAGATAGAGATGATGAAAGACGATGTAATCTTGATAAACTGTGCTCGCGGCGGATTATATAATGAAAAAGCCTTATATGACGGCTTAAAAAGTGGAAAAATAAGGGCGCTTGGCATAGATGTTTTTGAAAATGAGCCACAGGAAAATCATCCTTTGCAGGAATTTGACAATGTTTTTGTTACACCGCACCTTGGCGCAAACACCTACGAATCACAAATTAGGGTGGCAGAAGGCATAGCAAATTCGGTGATTGATGCACTCTTAGGCAGAGGATATGAAAACGCCGTAAATATCAAGATGGAAGAAGAAGAGATAAGCGAACTCGGTAAACAATTTTTGGGTTTGGCTGAACGAATGGGTTCATTCCTATCTCAATATGTAAAAAGCTTCACAAAAAGCATTACAATATACACCCACGGAGAGATAGAAAACTACGCAAATTCTCTGTCGCTATTTGTCTCCGTTGGAGTTTTAAAAAATATGGTTGACGAACATATAAATTACGTCAATGCACCATACATAACAAAGGAACGTGGCATAGAGATAAAATCAGAAATTTACAAAGAAAAGACAGAATTCAAAAACTACCTGCTTATCAAAGCCGAATATGACGATTCAAAAACCATAGAAATAGGCGGAACGATTTTTGAACCCAACAAAGCAAGAATTGTTTATATGAACGGATTTGATATGGAGATAGAATTGGCAGGGAATATTATAGTTTTTCAGAATTACGACCAGCCGGGTGTTATCGGCAGAGTTGGCGCTATCTTAGGAAAATATGATATTAACATAGCAGACTTTAGGCTTGCTAGAAAAGATGAGTCAAAAGAGGCTTTGTCTTTCATCAAGACAGATGAAGAAGTGAAAGACGAAATATTAAAAGAAATTTTAAATATAGACGGTGCAATCGCCATAACGAAGGTAAAGCTATAGGCTTTGTCTTCGTTAATTTGCGCTATTTAATTCGTTTATCTTTTCCATTAATGTATTATATTCTTTAACCATACCAAGTTCTTTGTAACAAAGCGCTATTTTGAGTATCGTTTTCTTCTTGTCTTGAGAATATGGCAAAAATGCTTCAAAGGTTTTTATCGCCTTTTCATACTCATCAAATTCATAGTATAAATCGCCGAGCGCATCGGCTATTTCGGGTGTTAATTTATCATTCATAGATAGAGCTTTTTCAAGAGCAACCCTTGCATTCCAATAATCTTCTTTTAGCATATATAGCTTTCCTAAAGCCACATACACCAAAGGTTGATGCGGTATAAGCTCGACGGCTTCTTGAAGATACTTTTCCGCCTTATCCAACTCTTTTCTGTCTATCATTATGCTACCAAGCAAGAACGGTATATCGCCGAAAGCTCCGTATTTTTCATATAAATAGAGCAATTTTTCGTAGGCTTTATCAAGTTCTTCTTTTTTAACAAATTCCATTACAGTTTCATATTCTTTAAATGTATCGGATTCGAGTTTAAGCTGCTCAAATAAAAGCTCTTGCCTTTCTTGGCTTTTTTGAAATTTTGCCATCTCTTCGATTACTTCAAGCCATCTTTTTACTTCTTCATTGTCGGGTTCATGCTCTAGCGCCCTTTGAACTAAATTTTTTGCCGATATGAAATTTTGTCTTTGCGCTTCAGCCTTTGCAAGAACCAAGTGAGACGGGACAATCTTTTTTTGAACTTCGTAATCAAATTTTGCTTTTTTAAAGTCTGGGTCTATCTCAAGCGCCTTTTCGAAATACCTTAATGAATCCTTATGCATAAATCTATTGAGCGTGCAAAGTTTTGCTTTCCAGTAATACAGGTAGGCGTTATCAGAATAAATATTTAAGGTTTTATCTGCAAGTTCAAGCCCCGTATAAATATCACCAAATTCAAAATATAGGCTCAGTAACCTTATGACGTTATCCAAATTTTTTATAAACCTGTTTTCGTTTTCAGTATATTCTTTTTCAAGCATTAATATATCCAACAACATATCTACGTATTTTTTTGCTTTTACGGTTTTATCCTTTATAAGCTCAAAGTATTTTATGGATTGCTTTATTCTTTGTTCAGTGTCTTGTCCTTCTATATCCATCTCTTCTTGATAAAAATTAAAGAATTCTGCAAAATAAAAATTTGTAACTGCTGATTTAAATGTACTGTTATTTGTAATATCGTTATTAATCTTATTTATATTTTCAACCTGCTGTGTAATAACTGCACTATTATTTGTTTGTTTCCATTTTTTCAATATTTGATTATTCATTTTAAGGGCTCTTGAGGAATCTTTTACAATTTTTTGCAAATAGTTGCTAATTTCTTCTGTTCTTTTTATAAATTTTGCATAATTAAGATCTTTTTTAATCTCTATAGAACTCTTATTTTTATTTATTGCTACATATTCTAATACAGTATCTTTTAACGACCTGAGTTTTGTACCATTTATATATGCTCCACCCTCTGTTGCATTTATAAACTCAAATCCATCTTTGCTTAGTTCTTGAACAATGTCTTCCACCAACTTTAATCCCGAATAAAGAGTTTGTGTAGATGGTACTTTTTCTTCATAGTTACCTTTTACCCATATTATGTCTGTTTTGATAGAACCATCTATAGATGCACCTTCAGCATGCTCCATCCCGCTTGAATAAGCCCAATCCTGACCAATAAATATTATTGGATTTGCTCCAATTATATAAGCAACATGTATAGCAAGGTGCGTAACAGCATTAATTCCAAATCTGCTTAATTTTCTTTCACCTATATCCTTAACATATAGATATGCAAAAGATGAATCTGTATAATCAGAAAGAGTATCTTTAAAAAGCTTTGGGATTTCGTAATATATACCGTCTGCATGAACAAATAGCGTATCCAATTTTTCCTTTTTTCTTTGCACCATAGAATACTTTCCTAGGTTTATTTCTTGATAGTCAACACCACATACTATATCCGCCTTTATTTTATATTCTTCGAGTGTTTTCATTACACTATCCACGGCTATAATAGTAACACTATCTTGAACTTCTTTCAGTAATCCTATGTTTTTTGATAAAGAAGGACCACTTGCAACTATAATAGCGGGTTTTTTCTTACGTGCATTATAAATAGATTCTATAAATCCACCTCTAACAAAAGATAATATATTCTTTATTGTATTTTTCGTTATTCTTTGTGAATGCCTCATTAATGTATTTCTATTAAGTAATATGGGAGCAAGATGCTTTTCAATAGTTTGATTTAGCTTTGAAACATCAAATAATTTTGCCTCTTTTATTCCGGGAACTACGAATTTATATATATTTGCCCAATCTATACGTTGCCTAAAAAACTTAACAATTGTTTTTATATCAAAATCTAAATTATCTTCCGAAGGAGTGATAATAAATATTAAAGGGTCATTTATTATGCTCGATATATCTATATTCTCGAGAGTTGTTTTGAAGGTGCATAGATTTAATTCTATAGCAATAATAAGGGTTTTTTTAAACTTTTCTCTTAATTTTTTTATCAGATTAAACCTTCCTGTCCCATATACAAATATAACATCAAAAGATTTTACTTTTTCTTTTATCTCTCCATCTTGGTCGATTTCTATGTCTTTGTAATATAATTTATTGTCTTTATATTCTATATCTTCACACTCATCTTGATTTGTAAGAGCAAGTTTTTCGTATAACCCTTTATATCTGTTCATTATGGCTTTTTTATTTGATTCAAGCATATCATCACCTCCGCTTAAATATTTAGCAACTATCATTCCAAGAATTTTTTATAAATTTTCTAAAGTTTTATCTTTCGCATCCGATTATTAAATCGAGGCTTTGAAATTTAAGTAGCAAAAGGGGGTGATGCCTTAGAAAGCGAAATGCTTACCCTTTTTATCCTAAGGGATTTTTCGGTTTTGGGTTTTTTGTTTAACGTGAAATTAGAAAAAAGGAGGAAATCATGGGACTTAGAATTAATACAAACGTTAGCGCACAATATTCGGTTATGAACCTAACCAATACAAACAATAAGCTAGCTCAATCTTTAAACAAACTTTCTACAGGTTTAAGAATTACAAAGGCTGCTGACGATTCAGCAGGAATGACAATTGCAGACGGTCTTAAATTTCAGTCAATGAACTTAGGCCAAGCAATCAATAACGGCAACAACGGAATTAAACTTATTCAGATTGCAGATATGGCGCTTCAAAAATCTATTGACATCGTTCAGACAATCGCACAGAAAGCAACACAGGCCGCAAACGCCACAGAAGATGGCGCATCAAGACAGGCACTTCAAGCTGACATTAATAAATACATAGAAGAGTTAAACAATATTGCTACAACAACATCCTACAAAGGCGTTAACCTGCTTGACGGAACATTTACAAACAAACTCGTTCATGTGGGCGCATACATGAATCAAACTCTTTCAATAAGCGCTCAAAGAACACATTCAGATTCAATAGGCTGGGTTGCAAACGGTACTATTGAAGGAAGTTATATGGATGCCAAAACGGAAGGAAGCACTACCACTGATTATCTTCAATATAATCAATATACACACTTGAATGAGCTTAAAGCTGATGATCTCAAGATAAATAACATTAGTGTAGGAAATTTGGCAGCAGGTATAAACAAGCAACAGCAGATTGATGCAAAAACAATGGCAGCAGCAATCAACTCTGTCAAATCTCAAACAGGTGGAGTAGAAGCAACAGCAAGAACATCCGTTACTGGAAATGCTGCAGTCCAGGCAGGAACAATAAACTCTGGCGACCTATTAATAAATGGTGTTAATATAGGTCAAATTAACGTAGGAGCTGGGGATGCAGACGGAGCTTTAGTAAATAGGATAAATGAATTCCAGGAGCAAACGGGTGTCGTTGCTTCACTGGATTCAAGCAACAAACTTATCTTAACAGCAGCCGACGGAAGAAATATATCTGTTAAAGTAAGTGGGCAAGCTGCTACTATTACAGGATTATCAACGAAAATCACCAGCATAGGTGGAAATGCAGTTTCTATACACGATGCAATGTCTTTTTATCTAAATGGCATCAATATACAATTGGCAGCTGACATCTCTGCTGCTTCTGCAGCTACAGCAATAAATGCCGCTCTTACAGCTAGTGGAATTAATACTGTAACCCAACTTAGAGCAAGTTATGTATCTACAGGTGGAAATCATCACTTGGTAATTCAAGCTCTTGATGGTAGAGATTTAAACATATACGTATCTAATGGCCAAGCTGCTGCAAGTCATTTGCAGTTCTTAGGGCTTGGAACTGCCGCTCATGCTAGTAGTCTATACTATCTTGCCAACAACTCCAATCATGGGCAAATCGAACTAACAAGTTTCGATAATATAACAATAAGCGGAAATCACACAGATGTTGCTGGGTTAGGTTCAGGAAATATAGCGCCAAACAAAAACCTTGCTGATGTAGATGTCAAAACCCAAACAGGCGCTGAGCTTGCACTAAAGATTACACAATCCGCCCTATCCGACCTTGATAAGGTTAGGAGCGATTTGGGTTCTGTCCAAAATCAGATTCAAGCAACGGTTGAAAACATCTCTGTTACAC
>JAMOQJ010000089.1 GCA_027064065.1 Desulfurellales bacterium | reverse complement strand
TTATCCGACAATATTTGACTTAAGGTTGATATGCCTATGGGTAGTTTTTTCATGTTATTCCTCCTTATTAAAGGGTTCGGTTTGATTATAGTGTTAAATATGGGATATGTAAATGGGAAAAGTGATATTCAATTATCAACAAACAGATTTATCAAAATATTGCCCATAAATTTCTTCAACGTTAACCTTAAAATATCAAAAAACGCAACTATAATATTGAAAACATTCAGTTATTATTCGACATTCAACGTTTTAATTGTATTCTGCCATAAAGATTCAAGGTCGTATTCAGCTCTTTTTTGTTCATCAAAAAGATGAATTACCACATCAAAACAATCTATCAAAATCCAATCGCCGTCTTGAGTTTCTTCTATGTGATGAACGTTTATCTTTGATTTTTTCAAATCGTATATAATTGCGTCGGTTTGTCTGTTTGAACTTATGGTCCCAACGATAAAATAATCAAACATGGCAGATTTTGACCTTACGTCTATAACCGTTATATCTTCAACCTTTTTATCTTCCAAGATTTTAACTATATCTTCTTTCATATTTTATATAGCCCCTTTCTTTTAATAAACTCTTCAACCTTTTCAGGCACAAGATACTTAATCGTCTCGCCAATTTTTATTTTTCTTCTTACCATACTCGAAGAAATATCAAAAGCCGGCGGAGCATAGATAAACACGGTTTTTTCTTTTGCATTATACCTTTTTTTTTCTTCAACATCAAAAAAAGTAAGTATATTTTTATACTTGTCAACTATAGGATTCGTATCAAACTCTGGTCTTTTCATTAATATAAACGAAACAATCTCTACAAGTTTATTATGCTCTTTCCATAATTCAAGATAAAAAAAAGCATCAGTTCCAACCATAAAAAAAATTTCGTCGTTAGGATATTTTTTTTTGAATTCCATTATTGTGTCTATTGTATAGTTAACCCTGTTGCTGTCTATCTCAATCCTTGATATATCAAAAAAATCCAAACCGTCTATCGCTAATTTTATCATCTCGTATCTATATTCTGCGTTTGCGACATCATCTTTTTTATGCGGCGGAATACCCGTTGGCATAAATACAACTTTGTCCAAGCAAAAGGTTTCATAAACACTTATAGCGCCTCTAACATGGCCAATATGTATAGGATTGAACGTTCCGCCGAATATACCTATTCTCATTGCCTTATTTGGCCGTTTCCTCTAATCTTGTATTTGTATGTGGTTAATTCTGATAATCCGACAGGGCCTCTTGCGTGTAATTTGTTTGTAGATATGCCTATTTCAGCACCCATACCAAATACGCCACCGTCCGTAAACCTGGTTGAAGCATTAACATAGACGCACGATGCATCTACCCTATTCAAAAACTCTTCGGCATTTGTGTAATTTTCTGTAACAATCGCTTCGGAATGGTTTGAACCGTGTCTATTTATATGTTTTACGGCATCATCAAGATTATCCACAACCTTAATTGACAATATCAAATCAAGATACTCTTCATCCCAATCGCTTTCTTCTGCCCGTTTTATATCGAGCATCTCAAGCGTTTTCTCACATCCTCTTAATTCAACATTTGCCTTATCCATTAATTCTTTAAATTTAGGTAAAAATTTATCCGCTATATCCTTATGAACAAGCAATGTTTCCATAGCATTGCATACACCTGGTCTTTGCACCTTTGCATTAAACGATATATCCAAAGCCTTTTCTAAATCGGCATCTTTGTCGATATAGGTATGACACAAGCCTTTATCGTGTTTTATAACACTAACAGTCGCATTGTTTGCAACAAATTTTATCAAACCTTCACCGCCTCTTGGTACTATAACATCGACATATTTATCGGCTTTTGCAAGATGCAAAACACCTTCTCTATCAGTCTTATCTATAAACCCTGCACAATTTTCATTTACATCGTTTAGTCTCAAGGCTTCTTTTATCAGTTCGCTTAAAAACCTGTTTGAATTTATGGCTTCTTTTCCGCCTCTTAAAATCGCACAGTTTGACGATTTTAAACACAATGTAGCCGCATCTATCGTAACATTCGGTCTTGATTCGTAAATTATGCCAACAACACCTATGGGCACTCTGATTTTTTCGATACTTAAACCGTTTTCTATAGTCCAACCGTCTATAATTTCGCCCACAGGACTCCTTAAGGAAATTAGGGTTTTTATAGAATCAACCATACCTTTAATTCTCTTGTCGTTTAGCAAAAGCCTATCGATTAAAGCACTGCTCAAACCGTCTTTTTTTGCGTTTTCCAAATCTATTTCGTTTACCCGTTTAATTTCTTCGGCATTTTTTTCTATCAATTCCACAAGCGTATTTAAAACATTGTTGATTTTATCTTCACCGATACTACTCAAGTCAAAAAAAGCGTCCTTTGCTTTTTTGCATATATCTTCTATATATTGCTTAAGCATACTCCCTCCTAAACGATAACCATATTGTTTATGTGAACAACGTCATTTGAATATTTATAACCCAAAATTTCCACTATCTTGGAAGAGTGCCTGCCTTTTATCTTTTCTATCTCGTAAGCGTCGTAATTTGCAACGCCCTTTGCAATCACATCGCCGTTTTCAGACTCTATATTTACAACGTCCCCCCTACCAAATACACCGTATACCTTTTTTATTCCACTGGCAAGAAGGCTTTTGTTGTTTTTAATACTTGCAATAGCACCTTCATCTATAATAATAACACCATTTGGCGAACAGTTTCCTATCCATGACTGCTTAGAATTAATAATATCATCATACGGTTCAAACACAGTTTTCTTTAAATTACCGTTTTTAAACAAATTCTTTATGGCATCCTTTGTCTTGCCGTTTATAATTACAGATATCTTTCCAAGTTGAGCCACCCTTAAACCGGCTTCAACCTTACTTTTTATACCACCCGAGCCCAAATCGCTAACACCTTCAAGATAATCTGAATTAAAATCTTTATCTATAAATTCCACAATATTCGCATCTTCATTATCAGGGCTTTTATCGTACACTCCATCAACATTGGTCAACATAATAAGCATATCAGCTTCTACAAGGTTTACAACATAGGAAGCAAGGTTATCATTATCACCAAATCTAAGTTCCTTTATCACAACCGTATCGTTTTCATTAACTATGGGAACGGTTTTCCATTTTACAAGCGTAGTTAAAGAATTTTTAGCATTTATAAATCTTCTCCTATTTTGTATATCATCTATAGTGATTAATACCTGAGAAACAGTAATATTATGTTTTGAAAATAAGTTTTTATATATATTTATAAGTTCGGGTTGACCAATTGCAGCCAAAGCTTGTTGGTGGACTATGTTATCCGGTTTTTTTTTAAGATTCATAGAGCTCATACCACTGGCAACTGCTCCGCTTGAAACAATAACAACCTGCTTAGAAAAATTTCTTATGAGCTCTGCTACATTATCAACAATATTTGATAAAATATTTTCATCTATTTTACCATTATTAACTATAACGGCACTGCCAATTTTTATAACAATTCTTTTGGATTTATTTAGTCTATCTATAAATTCTCGCTTATCCATTTAAGCAACTCTTTAATATTAGTCTTTTTTAACGCGCTAATAAAAAATACATTAAATCCTTCAAACATATTTTCATATTCACCTAAATCGTCCACAAGGTCTATTTTATTTAAAACGATAGCTTTCTTTTTTCTTATTATATCTTCGTTGTAATTCTTTAACTCCAAAATTAACTTATCGAACGTCTCTTTAGGATTATCAAGTATGTCTAAAACAAATAATAAAATAGATGTTCTTTCTATGTGTCTTAAAAATTGCAAACCCAAACCTTTACCTTCATGCGCTCCTTCTATGATGCCCGGAATATCGGCTATTATAAAATCTCTATCGTTAAAATAAACATAACCAAGATGCGGCTCAAGGGTAGTAAACGGATAGTTTGCTATTTCCGGTTTGGCGTTTGATACAGCTCTAATTAAAGAAGATTTGCCGGCATTTGGAAAACCTACCAAACCTACATCGGCTAATAATTTTAGCTCTATGGTTAAATTTTTTTCTTCACCCTTTTGACCTTCTTGGGCAAATCTCGGAGCTCGGTTTGTAGATGTTGCAAAAGAGGAATTGCCCTTTCCACCTTTTCCGCCCTTTGCAACAACCACACATTCGCCGTCGTCGCTCAAATCGGCAATAATATTTCCTTCTTCATCTTTAACTATTGTTCCTACAGGAACCTTTATTGTGATGTCTTCGCCGCTTCTTCCTGTTTTATTGTTTGAGCCACCAGGTTTTCCATTCTCAGCAACAAACTTTCTCTTAAAACGAAAAAACCTAAGAGTGTTCTCATCTTTGGAAGCTTTCAATACTACATCACCGCCTTTGCCGCCATCGCCTCCATCAGGACCACCCTTAGGTATAAATTTTTCTCTTCTAAAACTAACTATGCCTCTTCCGCCGTCACCCGCCTTAACAAATATCTTAGCATAATCTATAAACATTTAAGGATATACGCTTACGACCTTTTTACCAAGTTTTTCTTCAAACTTTACCTTACCGGAAACCAAAGCAAAAAGCGTATCGTCTCTACCTCTTTTTGTATTCTTTCCAGGATGCCATTTAGTTCCTCTTTGGCGAACAAGTATTTCGCCAGCGTTAACAGCCTGGCCGTCTCCACGTTTTACACCTAAGCGCTTACCTATACTATCTCGACCGTTTTTAGTACTACCTAAACCTTTTTTATGTGCCATTTATAGCCTCCCGACAATCCTTTAAGCGTCAATTTTTGTTATTTTAACTTCACTAAACAGCTGTCTATGACCTTTTTTGACTCTATAGCCTTTTCTTTTTTTGTATTTAAACACTATAACCTTTTTGGCTTTTGCCGTTCTTACAAGCTCAGCTTTGACCTTTGCACCTTCAACATACGGTGCTCCGATTTTATTATCAACCATCAACACCTTATCAAACTCGACTTCTCCATTTTCATTAGGCAATTTTTCAACCCTTAAAACATCGCCTTCTTTTACGATATATTGTTTTCCACCTGTTTCTATTACTGCAAACATACCAAACTCCTCTCCTTACTTCTTACGACTAATTCAAGCCTTATGCTTCTACAAAATTAAGCCTTTTTTGTCAACAATTTTATAGCGCTTTTATACAAACGAGATATATTATATTGACTTAAAGATTTAATATTTATAATATTTACATATGAAGAAAAAAAGACTAATAATAAAACAAACAAATCCACTGGGTGTCTTACTTTTAATCTTATTTGCTCTTGCCTTTATAGTAGGCATTGTCTTACTATCCATTTCTCTATTAGCAAGATATTCAAACGCAAAAGAAACATTATTCCAAAACCGCAGCTCAATCTTGGATGCAAAACACGATACCGAAACAGCTATATTTAATTGCATAGCACCCTACCATTCGATACCCAAAAGATTTCCTAAAAATCTTCAACATTTATCCATACAAAAAAGAAAAAAACTTTTTATACACACTATGTTACCAATAGCTTTTAAGGTAAAAAGCGAATTTGACAAAGAACATTCTTTGATTGAAAACATAAAAACAAAATTAGAAAAAGGATTAAAGCTAACCGATTATGAAAAAAAAGAACTTAAACAAAGTATGAAAAGATACAAAACACAAAATATATATGAATTAGTCAAAAGAGCAGATAGTGTACCTGTTAGCATAATTATAGCTCAAGCCGGTATAGAATCAGGATGGGGCTCTTCTCGTTTTAGCAAAATATACAACAACCCGTATGGACTCCACAGAAAATATGTAAAACCTTATAAACCCATAGTCAGGTCTTTTAAAAGTTTATACGATGCTACAGTAGCCTATGTTATGAATATAAATACATCTTTCGCATATGAAAAATTCAGAAATGCTCGTTATATGATGCAAAAAATGCGTAACCCTTATAAATTGGCTGAATACCTTTCTATGTATTCCACAAAAAGGGAACAATATACTCTCCTTATTCAAAAAGTTATTTCATCCAATGCTCTATTCTTGTACGATATGTATGATTTACACCGCATAATGAATATACAATGCCAGCGATAAACTAAATCTCTTTAAGTAAATAAACTAAAAATTTCCAAATCCTATCAAGAGAAGGTATATAAAGCCTTTCATTTGGTGTATGAGGGTCCTTAATGGTAGGACCAATAGAAATCATATCCATTCCATCAAACTTAGAGCCTATTATACCGCATTCAAGTCCGGCATGTATAACTTCTATAATGGGTTTTTTGCCAAATAACTCTTCGTATACTTGTTTAGATTTTCTAACCAAACTCGAATCCTTATTTGGTTGCCAAGCAGGATACCTGTTGTAGCTTGTGTAGCGTGCATCGTATTTTTTTGCTATGGATTCTATAAATCTTGTTATTTTTGTTAGCTCATCTTCCGATAAACTTCTCTGGTTTGTGTGTATAATAAAACTATCCTTATTTGTTAAAATCTTTGCAAGATTGTTGGATGTATGCGTAATCTTGCTATCTAACATAGAATGTACACCGTGAGGCAATTCTCTTATTAAATTTAACAATTTCAAAAAATCATCCTTTTTTATACATTCATTTTGAGCTTCGCGTTGCTTTATGTTTATTGTCATCGATTTTTCATTAGGGTATTCCTTTCTTTTAGAGTTTAAAAAATTAACTATATTGTATTTCATTGTATCAATTGGAATATCGGATACAACTACAGCCTTTGCAGATTTTGGAATAGCGTTTCTTGCACTGCCACCATCTACCAAAACAAGGTCTACATCATCCTTAACACTATCCAAAAATTCAAATAGCAATTTTATAGCATTTGCCCTATCTTTATTTATATCAATGCCAGAATGGCCACTCAACAGTCCATCTATAGCTATTTCATAAGCATTATTATAATGTGAAGCGCTTAAATCATAATCAAGCTCTATATCCGTATCTTCGCCGCCGGCACATCCTATTATAAACACACCTTCATCTTCTGAATCCACATTTATAAGTATTTTACCTTCAACAAAATCGCTTTTTATGTGTTTTGCGCCATTTAGACCGGTTTCTTCATCGGATGTAAACAACAATTCTATCTTAGGCTTCTCTATTTTTGATATAGCTAAAGCCAATCCAATTGCCAAAGCTATACCGTTATCTGCACCCAATGTAGTTCTATCAGCCCTAAGCCAATCACCGTCAATTATTGTTTTTATTTCATCTTTTGAAAAATCATGGCTTGATAAAGTGTCTTTTTCGCACACCATATCCATATGTCCCTGAATCACGACAGATGGTGAATCTTTCTTGGTTTCTGAAGGCGGTATCTCTATTAAAACATTATTAAATTCATCTCTTTTTGACCTAAAACCGTAACTATTTGCCCATTCAATTAGCCAAGAAGCTATCTTTTCTTCGTGCTTTGAACATCTGGGCACTCTATTTATCTTGGTGAAGATATCCAAAATCAACTCTACATCTTTAGATAACATACGACATCTCCTTTTTTATTTTTTGAGATTATACTTTAAAAAAATTGGATTGTTAAGTTTAAACCTTGAAAGCAAAAATATTTTTTGATATAAACAAAGCATGCGTTTGGTAGGTAGTATTGTTATTGTGATTGTTTCTGTCTTTATAATATCATCAACACCATACGCATCACTTCACTACACGGTAAAATCAGGCGATTCTCTCATTAGAATATCAAAAAAACTGGGAATAAAAACAAAAGAAATTAAAAAATTAAATCCACATATAAACTGGTTAAAAATAAAGCCGGGTGATAAAATATCCATACCAGCACCAAAGCCTATGAAAATAATATATACAGTCAAAGCAGGAGATTCTTTAAGAAAAATAGCACAGCAATTTAATATCACTCTCGACGAATTAAAAAAATTAAATCCTCAAATCAAATGGCCAATCATAAAACCCAACGACAAAATAATAATACTAAAAAAGCAAAACTACCTATCGAAAAATAAACAAAACTATACATACACAATACAAAAACACGATTCCTTATCAAGCATAGCAAAAAAATTCCACGTAAGCATAGACGATGTAAAAAGATTAAATCCAAATATAGACTGGTCAAACATAACACCTAAGAACAAGATAAAGATAGCCAAACCAACACCAAAACAGAAAAACAACAGGTGCTACATAGTTCAAAAAGGCGATACCTTAAACGCAATATCGAGAAAATTTGGTGTAACGCTTAAAGATATCAAAAAATTAAATAAAGGCATTAAAGACTATATCAAACCAGGCGACACAATAATCTTACCAAAATTACTCGCTCAAAAAATAGTAAAAAAAGAAAAAAATAATATAGTAAAAAAGTATACAGCCCAAAAACATATGCTCGTTTATTCTAATGCCTATGTGGTGCAAAAAGGAGACAATCTTTTAAAGATAGCAAAGAAGTTTAACACTACAGTCGAAACATTAAAAATGATAAACAACATAAACAGTTCTTTAATTAGAATTGGAGAAA
>JAMOQJ010000088.1 GCA_027064065.1 Desulfurellales bacterium | reverse complement strand
GTTAATAAATAAACATCGCATCGCCAAAACTAAAAAAACGATAATTGTTATTTATTGCTTCTTTATAACAATTTATCACTTTCTCTCTTTTGTAAAATGCGCTAACAAGCATTAGCAGTGTAGATTTTGGCAAGTGAAAATTGGTTATCATTGCATCTATTGCCTTGTATTTATATCCCGGATATATAAATATCGAGGTTTTTTCCTTTTTGGGCGCTAATGTGCCGTCTGGATCAACAGCTGATTCCAAAGCCCTTATAACGGTTGTTCCAACGGCAATCACCCTACCCTTTTTATCTTTTGTTTGGTTAAATAGTTCTGCTGTTTCTTTGCTGATTTCATAAAACTCTTCGTGCATTTTGTGTTTCTCTACTATTTTTTCTTTTACTGGCCTAAATGTCCCTATTCCGACATGAAGGGTTATATATGCTATGTTTACACCGTTATTTGAAATTTGTTGCAGTAATTCTTTCGTAAAATGCAATCCGGCTGTTGGTGCTGCAACTGCTCCATCTTTTTTTGCATATACCGTTTGATAATATAAAAAATCTTCTTTTTTGTTGTAGTTTTCGTAATTTCTACTAATATATGGAGGTAGTGGCACTTCACCTATTTCTTCTAAATGTTGTTTTATATCTTCTTCGACAATAAATTCAACTATCCTTTTATCGGAGTCGGTTTTTATTATTTTGGCTTCTATGCCATTTTTTAAATTGACAATAGTTTTGTCTTTTATTTTTCCTTTAGTTAGGCATAGGTATTTGTTTAGGCTTATTTCTTCAAGTAGGAATATTTCTATCTTTCCACCTGTTTTTTTGTTTGCAAATAGTCTTGCAGGGATGACTTTTGTATCATTTAAGATGATAAGGTCATCTTTGTTTAAATAATTTATTATATTTTTAAATATTTCATGTTTCATTGAATCATTTTTTCTATCGCAGATTAACAGTCTACATTCATCACGAGGGATATGGGGTTTTTGCGCGATAAGATTCGGCGGAAGCTCGTAGTTGAAAAGTTCTACATCCATAGATACAAGTATAGTAAAAATTTTACTTGAAAACAAGCAAACTATCTATAAAATTACTCTTCGTTTTTGCTTCTTGGGTATTTTGCGGAGTGTAAGCGGTGTGATTGTTGATTTATATTGTTGAAAAAGAAAAAATATTATGAGTGCTATAAATCGGTTGACAAAAGATGAAACTGTACTCAAATTAGTATATATGGAAAGGGTTGTGTGTTTTCAAAACGTCTCGTCTTTTGCCTATTCAAGGTTTGCATATTTATATCTTTTTTTCTTTCTGATATTGACTAACGGGCAGAGTGTGTTTGATTAGAGTGATGCTCTTTTTGTCATAAAAAAATAACGAGAGGGTGGAGTATGGAAAAAGATTTTAGCAGAGAAGCTTTTCGAAAGGTCATAGATGAAGGCAAGAAGAAGGGGTATGTTACCTATGATGAAATAAATGACATGCTTCCTGAAGGAGTAAGCGTAGATGATATAGACGATTTAATTAAGCGTTGTGATGATTTGGATATAGACATAATAGATACGGATAAAGTTTCTTTAGGAGATGCAGGTTTAAGCAAAGGGCTTGAGATAGAAGAATCGGACGAGATAGGCAGCGCAATAAGGATGTATTTAAGGGAGATGGGCAATATACCGCTTCTAACAAGAGAAGAAGAGATAGAGATAGCAAAAGAGATAGAAAAATACAAAAACAGCTTAACCAGAAAGCTAATAGATATGCCATTTATATGCTCTGAAATTAAACAATTAAAAGAAGATATAATAAATAGTGAAGTTAAGGTTAAAAATATTTCCAATGCTTTGGATTTGACCTATGAAGAAGATGATGACGATGCAGATTGTGAAGACCATACGTCCAAAGAAACATTTATAAGGATATTGGATAGTATAATCTATAAATATGAACAACTGGATAGCGAAAGCAGTGTTGATGAGAAGGATATAAAGAAAAAAATATTTAATGATTTCTGCGAAATATCGTTAAGCGACAGATTTATGCATCAGATGATAGATAATTTTAAAGAAAAGGTGCTTAAAAATAAAGAGATTGAGAATAGAGAGCAATTGATAGATATGCTTTCGGATATAGAAAGAGAAAAAATTAAACTTGAGAATGCAAAGCAAAGAATGATTAAGGCAAATTTAAGACTTGTTGTGTCTATAGCTAAAAAGCATTTAAATAGAGGTTTATCATTTTTGGATTTGATACAAGAAGGCAATATTGGTTTGATGAAGTCGGTTGATAAGTTTGACTATAGAAAAGGTTTTAAATTTTCTACCTATGCTACGTGGTGGATAAGGCAGTCTATATCAAGAGCTATTGCCGATCAGGCAAGGACAATAAGAATACCTGTGCATATGATAGAAACGATAAATAAGATAGTGAGAGCGTCGAAGCTGCTTGTTCAAAAATATGGAAGAGAGCCTACTACTCACGAATTGGCTGAATATTTGAAAATGGATGCCGATAAAATAAAAGGAATAATAAAAATAGCAAAAGAACCCATATCTTTGGAAACGCCTATTGGCGACGACAACGATACCCACTTAGAGGATTTTATAGAAGACACTAAAACAAAGCTACCATTGGATTTTGTCGTGGAAGAGAGTTTAAAAGAGAAGATAGAAGAGGTTTTTGAAACGCTAACAGAAAGAGAAAAAAAAGTGTTGTGTATGAGATTTGGAATAGGAGATGGTTCTGACCATACACTTGAAGAAGTAGGTCGTGTATTGGGTGTTACAAGGGAAAGGGTTAGACAAATAGAAGCAAAAGCTATTAGAAAACTAAGACATCCCAAAAGGAGTAGGGAGCTTCAGCCGTTTGCCGATGAGGGTTAACAAATATATAGCCAAGTGTATCAATATATCTCGCAGAAAAGCCGATGAATATATAAAGAACAATTTGGTGAAGGTCAATGGAGAAATAATTCAAAAATTCATTGATATAGATGAAAATGTAGATATTGTGGAAGTTGATGGCAAGGTTATAAAGCTTTCCTCTAAACAATATTATTTTGCTTTTTATAAACCGCCTTTTGTTTTGAGCGCTACCCAAGATGATTCTCAGAAAAGTGTCGTATGTGATTATTTTAAAGATATAAAAGAGAAATTGATATGTGTCGGAAGACTTGATTACTTATCAGAGGGACTATTGCTTGTTACAAACGATGGAGAATTTGCAAATATTGTTATGCATCCCAAGTTTAAAATAAGAAAGACATACCTTGTAAAGACGAAAAATAGACTCTCAAAAGAACTTATAAATAAAATGTCAAAAGGTATAACATTGAGTGATGGATTTTTTAAACCTATAAAGATGCAGATGACCGATAATCCTTTTTGGGTTTTGGTTTCTATAGATACCGGTAGAAATCGAATAATAAGAAGATTTTTTTCCGAGTTTGGCGTTTCTATATTGAAGTTAAAAAGAATATCTATAGGTAATATAGAATTAGGCGATTTGAAGAGCGGAGAATATAGAAATCTGTCGGAATCAGAAATTCAAATGACAAAAAAAATTAGCAAAAATCAAAAAAACCTGCTCGTACGAAAAAATAATTAAATATAAATTATATTACACTACAATGAGTTAATTTTTTTGTGTATAAATACGTTTATTATTTTTACTCCTTATTGACATAGAAAATCTTTAATGTAAAATTCTTTTTGGTTTATATTGTGAAAATAATTTTTAAGGGGGTTGGAGTATGCTCAATTGGCTAATTGCGTTTATTGCAATAGTGCTCCTGTTTGTCATATTCGGTGCGCTATTGGGTGTTGCTAAGTTTATTTCCCCCAAGGAATACGATCCTGAAAAGATGCAGCTCTACGAATGCGGTTCTCCGTTTTTATCGGAAATTAGAAGTATGAACATAAGGTTCTACATCATCGCAATCATGTTTACTCTTTTCGATATTGAAGCGGTGTTTATGTATCCGTGGGCTGTAGATTTTAAGGAGCTCGGTATCCTTGGAGTCATAGAAATGGGTTTATTTGTAATCATGGTATTTGTGGGTTGGATTTATGCTTACAAGAAAGGAGCTTTGGAATGGGAGTAGAAAATCCTTGGATAACGACAAAATTGGACAAGCTTGTTAGCTGGGCAAGGTATTCGTCTCTTTGGCCTGTAACATTTGGACTTGCTTGCTGTGCTATTGAGATGATGGCAACGGGTGCGTCTCGTTTTGACCTTGATAGGTTTGGTGTTATTTTTAGGGCATCGCCGAGACATGCGGATGTTATGATTGTTGCTGGCACATTAACCAAAAAAATGGCTATAGCAGCAAGAAAGGTTTATGATCAGATGCCACATCCAAAATGGGTTATTTCTATGGGTTCTTGTGCCAACACGGGTGGTATGTTTGATACCTACAGCGTTGTTCAAGGTGTGGATACGATAATACCTGTAGATGTGTATGTGCCTGGATGTCCACCAAGGCCAGAAGGATTGCTCTTTGGTATTATGAAACTTCAGGAAAAGATAAAACGAGAAGGCTCTATGAATGCTTAACAAAAGGAGAGACTTATGAGCAATGATGAAATCTTGGGAGCAATAAAAGCGAAGTTTGCTAATGCAATAAAAGAGGTAAATGAGTTCAGGGGGGATCTTACCGTTAAGGTAGACAAGGATTCTCTGCACGATTTTATGAAATTTTTACATGATGATTCTTCATTGAAATTTGATTATCTTGTAATGATGACCGCCATAGATTTTCCCGAAAAAGAGGAAAGATTTGAGCTTGTTTATGTGTTGAGGTCTATAGATAACAAAGCTATGATAAGCGTTAAAACCAGCACAAAAGAGGATGAACCCGTAGATAGCGTTATGGATATATGGCATTCTGCAAATTGGGATGAGCGTGAGACATACGATATGTACGGTATAAAGTTTAACAACCATCCGGACTTAAGAAGAATTCTTATGCCGGAGGATTGGACGGGTTATCCTTTGAGGAAGGATTATCCTCTTAAGGGTAGACCTGAGGATGATACTTATTTGGATAAACATCTTCCTAATGGTCAAATCAAAAGACCGAGACATACAAGGATGCCTTTGAGCTAAGGAGAATGGTGTATGAATAAAACTTATGAAGTTGATAATACTCGAGAGGTTATTTTAAATGTTGGTCCCCAGCATCCAGCAACGCACGGTGTTTTGAGATATGTGCTCAAGTTGGACGGAGAAAGGATTGTGGAGTCTGACCCTCAGGTAGGTTTCTTGCATAGAGGGTTAGAAAAATTGGCTGAGAATATGACCTATCAGCAGTTTAATCCATATACTGACAGGCTTGATTATCTTGCGGCAATGAATAATAACTTTGCGTACGATATAGCTGTTGAAAAATTGCTGGGAATAGACAAGGATATACCGCCAAGAGCTGAGTATATTAGGGTTATTATGGCAGAGCTTGGTAGAATTGCATCCCATCTTGTATGGCTTGCTACGCATGCTTTGGATATTGGTGCGATGACGGTATTCCTGTATTGCTTTAGAGAAAGGGAATACATACTTGATATGTATGAGATGGCTTGTGGAAACAGGCTTACGTATAACTATATTAGGATTGGTGGTGTTGCAAGGGATTTGCCTGAAGGATTTATGGATAAGCTTAAAGAGTTTGTTAAACTATTCCCACCAAGACTTAAAGAGTATCATACCTTGTTAAGCAAGAACAGGATTTGGTTGAAAAGAACAAAGGATGTAGGATATATATCAAGGGAAGATGCTATTAATTATGGTATAGCAGGTCCATGCACAAGAGGAAGTGGTGTAGATTGGGATTTGAGAAGGGATGTGCCTTATAGTGTATATCCTGAATTGGATTTTGAAGTTCCTGTTTATCCTGAAGGTGATGTTTACGCAAGATACCTTGTTAGAATGGATGAGATGTTGCAATCCAACAGGATTCTTGAACAGTGCATTGAAAAAATTCCAGATGGTCCTGTTATGATTGATGATTCAAGGTATGTTTGGGATGCAAAAGAAAAATTGATGACGGAAAACTTTAGTTTGATGAAGCATTTCGTTAAGGTCGTAAAGGGTATTAAGGCTCCTCCAGGCGAAGTGTATGTGGGAAGCGAGAATCCTAAAGGAGAGCTTGGTTTCTATATATATTCAGACGGTGAAGGTAAGCCTTATAGATTAAAAATACGTTCTCCGTCATTCATTAATATTAGTGCTATGCCTAAGATGCTAAAAGGCGGGTATATAGCGGATGTTATTTCTGTAATAGGTAGCCTTGATTTCGTTTTCGGCGAATGCGATAGATAAGGGGTGTAAAGTATGGCTGATACTGTAAAAATTAAAATAAATGGCAAAGAGTACGAAGCCAGCAAGGATGAGTCTATCCTTGATGTAGCAAGAAGAAACGGCATATATATACCTGCTATATGCTACTCAAGTCGCTTCGGCGCAATAGGTGCTTGTAGGGTTTGCGTAGTTGAGATAGTAGGTATGAAAAAGCCCATGTTGTCTTGCGCTGTGAAGGTTAAAGACGGGATGGAGGTTTTAACTGATTCTGAGCCCGTCGTTGAAGCAAGAAATAAGGTTGTTTGGGAATGGGATAAATTCCATCCTTTGCAGTGTGGCGTTTGCGATAAGAGTGGTGAATGTGATTTGCAGGATGTAAACTACGATTTGAATATAACGAACAATCCTATTGAAGAAGAAGCAGACCCTGTAACGATTCCAAACAGAACTATTCATTATGAATGGCCTATAATACATCACGACGCAAATCTTTGTATTCAATGTAGAAGATGTGTAACAATCTGCGATAAGGTTGTTAACTTTGGTATATTGAAGCTTGTCAAGAAGGATTGGGGCGGAAAAGAGATAGATACAAAAGACGGTTCGCCACTTGATTGTGAATTCTGCGGACAGTGTGTAAGTATCTGCCCGACAGGTGCGATGAGCAGTAGGTTGTTTAAATATAAAGCAAGAGCTTGGGAGATGGAGAAGGTTAGGACAACCTGTTCGTTCTGTTCGTCTGGATGTCAAATGGATTTGAACGTAAAAGATAACAAGGTTTTAAGGGTTACAAGCGAAGATGATACGCCTAATAGAGCAAACTTATGTAACCTTGGAAGGTTTAATTATTCTGTAGTTGAATCCAAAAACACCATATCTGAATATTATGTAAACAAAATAAAAACAAATCGTGATTCAGCTGTATCTCAGGCTGCGAAGATTCTATCGTCCTATAAACCCGAAGAGATTGCCGGTATTGCAGGATGTAGAGAAACGCTTGAAGAACAGTATGCGTTTAGAGTATTGTTTGAAAGAGCTTTAAAGAGTAGTAATGTAGATTCGTTTGCTGCAACACATATTGCAAAATTCTACTCCGTTTTACCCAAGGGCGTTTCTGCTTTAAATGATTTTAAGGATATAGAGCAAAGCGACTTAATATTATCCTTTGGTGGAGATGTTGCAAACGAGGTTCCACGTTTGGATTGGCAGTTTACAAGGGCTGTCAAATTTTTAAAGAAAGCCAAACTTATAACGGCATATTGGAGAGATACAAAGGTCGATACCTTGGGAAGCATTCCCTTAAGGTACGAGCTTGGTGATGAAGCAAAATTTGCCAATTCATTGGCTGCTGCTATTGCTAAAGCATTATCTGTTAGTGGTATAGAATCTAACGGTTCTTATGAAATTGCTGAAGATGCTATTGAAGCTATTACATCAGCAAACAGCATATCCTTTGTTATAGGTCAGGAAGCTTTGGAGAGAACTAATGGGGAAGAAGTGGCAAAGGCTTTGGCAAACATATCTTTATTGCTCAAAGATAAGGTAAAGGTTTATGTTGCAAGCAAATACAACAACTCCTACGGTTCTTTATATGCTGGTTTGGCTAAAGGATTTGCTCCGAAAGGTATGCATGAAGATAGAGAGTTTAGTTTATACAAACTGCCTGAATTAGTTAAAAATGGAAAAATCAAGGCTCTTGTTTTGTTAAATGCTGATTTGTTTACCGTATTAAGTGATGAAGATGCAGAGTATGTTTTGTCTAATACGGATGTTATCTTATTTGATTCCTATAAAAGCAAAACCCAGCAATTCGCAAAGGTTATACTGCCTACGCCTACCTTTGCTTCAGAAGATGGGCATTATGTGAATATGGAAGGCAAGCTAAATAAGGTTCAGCATGCAATTCAAACAGATGTTGAGCCAACTTTAACAAACATAATTGAACTTTCTACAAAGATTGGATATAGCTTGCCAAAGGGTGATGTGAACAATTTCTGTAATATTGAATCTATATCTCTTGAGACTGCTTCAGATAACTATCTCAGTGTTGATGAGCAAGGTTTTGGCTTTGGAAGTGATATAAAGGGAGCAGTTGTATTTTCTAAATTTAGGTCTGGTATTTTCTCATCCTTTGGTGAAGGTGCAAGTATTGCATCGAGCGAACCTTTGCTTGAGATGAACCCTGAAGATGCTCAGGCTTTTGGATTAGAAGATGGTTCATTGGCAAAAGTAGAAGGTGAAGGAAGTCTTACACTGAAGGTTAAAATTGATGAGAAGATGCCTAAGGGTTATGTGGCTGTTCCACTGTGGTATGATGGTTATAACGCTTATAATCTAAGTGGGTCTTTAAATAACCTATTTAGTGCAAAAATTACGAAGGGTGAGTAGCTATGGAAGTATTAATAGCGTTAGTGAAATTTGTGGTGATGTTTGCTATCTTGGGTATTTACGGTATGTATGTTGTCTGGTACGAAAGAAAGGTGCT
>JAMOQJ010000087.1 GCA_027064065.1 Desulfurellales bacterium | reverse complement strand
TCATAACAGGCTTTCAAGTGGCGCGCCCGAGAGGATTCGAACCTCTGACCCACGGATTAGAAGTCCGTTGCTCTGTCCTGCTGAGCTACGGGCGCATTTAAATGGTCGGGGTGAGTGGATTTGAACCACCGACCCCCTGCTCCCAAGGCAGGTGCGCTAACCAAACTGCGCTACACCCCGAATCAATCAAGCGTCATTTATCTATCACACTTTTTTAGATAATTCAATAAAAAAATTAAACGACCTGTCTTTTTCTCTCTCTTGCCTTGGACACTATAGACCTGTAACCGCTCTTGCTTTTCTTAAATATATGCAAAATATTCTCTGCTTCATCAAAAGGCACGGTGATAAAGGAAAATTTATCGAATATCTTAACTTCTTGAATATCTCTCGGATTCGTCGATGTTTTTTTACTAATAAAATCAACAAGCTTTCTTATCGTATACCCATCTTCCCTACCCAAAGCAACAAACAGCCTTGTTTTTTTGTTTTTATCAAATTTAGCTTCTTTAATTTCCCTGTAGCTTTCTTCATTTAGTTCATTCTTAAATTTCAACTTCAAAAGTTTCGCAATAATCTCAGCAGGCTCTTGTTCTTCAAGTATCTCAACTGCAAGTTGCATATAGCTTTCGTCTTTTTCCGATAGCTCCATCGACGAAAGAGAGTTTTTTATCTGTTGTCTTTTTATGGATATAGTCTGCTCAATTGACGGCAACACTTCTTTTTTCATAGAAGCCTTAGCCATTTTTTGTATAAACGTAAGTTTTCTATATTCTGACGGCGTTACGAAGGTTACGGCAACACCCTCTTTTTGAGCTCTGCCTGTTCTTCCTATTCTATGTATGTAGCTTTCAGGGTCTTGAGGAAGCGAATAGTTTATTACGTGCGTTAAGCCTTCTATGTCTATACCTCTTGCTGCAACGTCTGTCGCAACAAGCATATTTATCTGTTTTTTTCTAAATCTTGTTAATATCCTTTCCCTTTTATCCTGAGACAAATCTCCATGAATTGCGTCTGCGTAATATCCACGCTCGATAAGCCTGTTTGCTACATTTTGTGCATCTATCTTGGTTTTACAAAAAATAAGACCGTAAAAATCTGAAACGACATCTCTTATCCTGCACAAAGCCTCAAACTTATCGGCTTCGGCAACCTCAAAATATATCTGACTTGTGAGTATATCTTCTTTTTTAATGGATACAAATTTATAATTTGGTATATAACGTTTTGCCATTGTTTTTATCTCATACGGAATGGTAGCAGAAAACAAAAGCATTCTTTTCGTTTCATTTGTTGCCTTAAGTATCTCTTCTATGTCGTCTATAAAGCCCATATTAAGCATTTCGTCGGCTTCGTCCAATACAAAGAATGACAAATGACTTAAATCAAGCGTCCCGCGCTTTATGTGGTCTATGATTCTTCCCGGTGTTCCAACAACTATATCTATTCCGCTCTTTAATCTTCTTCTTTGTAGTTCTATTGATTGTCCGCCGTATATTGGCGATATTCTCAATCTCTTTTTGCCTTTAAATGCATTTATCTCATCGGATACCTGTATTGCAAGCTCTCTTGTCGGCGTTAAAATCAAAGCCTGAACATGCTCGGCATTTTCTTCCAACATATCTAACAAAGGCAGACCAAACGCAAGAGTCTTTCCTGTGCCTGTTGGAGCTTGGGCTACAATTCCTTCTTTTTCGTTTAAAATCAAGCCTATAACCTTGTCTTGTATGGGAGTCGGTTTTTCAAAGCCTTTGTTTTTTAAAGTTTCAATAAGATTTTCCGAAAGCCCTAACTTTCTAAATTGTTCTTCGGTATTCATATACACCTACCATAAAAATATTTTGATATCTCGCTTATTGTTGCATTTGTAGGTTTTGAACATCGAGAAGGGAAACTTAAAAAACTTCAAACAATCTCGCAAAAGGTAAATGCAAAAACAAGCTGTCAATCATTGGGTTTAAGTATACTGCTTTTTTTCATTAAAGCAAGGATTTGTTGACCGATTAAAAAAAAGATAGTAATTTGTTATTAGGTTTGCATTTTTTATAAGGAGCTATTTTTGGATGTTTAAGAACAACAAAACACAATCCATAAATCGCACCCTTCGGATATCTATATTTGCAACAATTTTAGTATTCTCCCTACTAATAATCATACATACCATAATAGCTTACAATAACTTTAAAACAGCAACCAAAAAAATGAGAAACAACTACACAAAACAGCAAAAGACAGCAGCAAAAGATAGGGTTATGTCTATTGTTAATATGATTAATTACTATACATCCACAGGAAAACAGCAAGCTATGAAAAAAGTAAAACAAAGAACATATGAAGCATACGCCATAGCAAGTTCGATTTATGAACAAAACAAAAACAGTTTAAGCAAAGACAAAATCGCAAAACTAATAAAAGACGCTCTTCGCCCAATAAGGTTTCAAAACGGAAGCGGATATTATTTTGCAACCAACTTAAACGGAACGGAAGAGTTGTTTGCTATAAAACCCGAACTTGAAGGCAAAAATCTTATAGACTTTAAAGATATAAACGGCACTCACGTAATAAAAGAAATGATAACGCTTATTAAAAATAAAAAAGAAGGATTTTATTCGTATTATTGGATAAAACCTGGTTACAAAAATAAAAAGTTTCTTAAAATATCATATATTAAATTATTCAAACCCTTAAATTGGTTTATCGGCACTGGATTGTATGTAAACGATGTAGAACAGGAAATAAAAAGAAATATATTAAATAAAATAGATAAAATAAAATTCACAAAAGGTAGATGCATATTCATAAACACATACGATGGCTATGCGCTTCTTTCAAACGCTAAAATAGTAAACTCAAAGAAAAAACTCTGGGAAATTAACCCGCACACAAAAAGTGTTTTTGAAAAAGAGTTAAATGCTGTTAAAAATGGTGGTGGATTTATTCGCTACAAATGGCCCAAGATGGGCAATCCACATAAAATGGCAGATAAAATATCATACGTTTACGGTATAGACAAATGGCAATGGATAGTTGGCTCTGGTGTTTATGTAAAAGATATTGAACAAACAATATCAGCTATGAGAAAAGAGCTAAAAAATCAAATGAAACGGCAAATAATCATAGTAGTATTTGTTATAGCAATAGCGGCTTTTATTTTAATGTTTGTGGTTCATAAAACAAACAATCGCCTCTCAAAAGATGTTGATACAATAATATCGTTTTTTGAAAAAGCCGCACTAAAAAATAAAAAAATAGACTTAAACGATATAAAATTCAAAGAATTCAAACGGATGGCAAAAAGCGTTAATGAAATGATAGACACTAAAATAGAAATGCAAAATATCTACGAAGACGAATTTATAAAATCGTTTGTTCATATCATGGAAGCAAGGGATATATACACAAAGGGACATTCTCAACGCGTTGCTTTTTATGCTTTAAAGATAGCCGAAACGTTGAATTTAAGTTCTAAAGAAAAAGAGGATATTTATAGGGCTGGGCTTTTGCATGATATCGGCAAAATCGGCATACCTGATAATATCTTGCTAAAACCCGGAACATTAACTCAAAGCGAATACAATATTATTAAGTATCACTCAATATTTTCATACGAAATTTTAAGCAGACTTAAACACTTTAGACATCTTGCCGATTGCGTTAGGCAACATCACGAACGTTGCGATGGAAGCGGCTATCCCGACGGCTTAAATTGCGACAAAATAACCTTGTGCGCAAAAATACTTGCCATAGCCGATATTTTTGATGCTTTAACAACCACAAGACCATACAGAAAGGCTTTTGGAATACAAAAGGCTATTGATATACTGAAAACCGAAAAGATAGATCAAGAAATATTCCAAAAGGTGAAAGAAACATTGATTAATAGCTTTAAAGAAGAAAGTGATACGGAAATCATATTTATGTCGGAAGAAATTAACAAAGTACGAGATGAGATATTTAATGTAGACTATATGACCGGTTTAAAAAGGAAAAAGACAATCCCTGAAAAAGCAAAAACTTTAGTTGAGAACAGAATACCTTTTGCCCTTTTCATGATAGATATTAAAAATATATCTCAAATAAACTATAAATATTCTATAGAAATAGGAGATAAACTCATAATATACTCAGCCGATGCATGCAGAGACTTTCTAAGTAAAAACGGATACGACAATACAGATTCATTAGCAAGAGCCTACAACGACGCATTCTTGTTTATTCATAAACTAACAAAGGAAACTGAAGAAGATTTGAATAATATGTCTAAGAGCATAAAAAATATATTAAAAGAACTTGTTGCAAAGCGCTTCAAGGACGATAATATCAAAGATATTTATAACCAGATAGATTTTTATGTAACCTATGCGATATTCCCTAAAGAATCGGAAGATATAAATAAACTTATGCTATTATGCTCAATAAAAAAATCAAAAGAGGAAAATAGTGGTAAAAAAACTACCTTTAATTAAAAATAGCTTCTTTTATAAAATTATAGCTGTCGTCGTTTTTATATTGTTTATCTATACGCTTATAATTATATTTACAACAACATCAATCTTAAATAAAACCATCCTAAATTTAGAACAAAAATCAGGTAAAGCTATCGTGGAAAAGATAGTTGAAACCGTGCAGGATACAAACGAAAATCTTAACCTTTTCAAACAATACGAAATAGACAGCAAAAAACAGGAAATGAAAAATTTTATAGATGCTCTAAGTTCATTCATAACCCAAACAATAAATAAGGCGCAAAATAAAGAAATTGCAAAGAAAAACATATTAACAATAGTGTCAAAAATAAAATATGGCACAAACTACTGTTTTATAACCGATTACAGCAGTAAAATGATAGCTCATCCATACCTTGCAAACAAAGATTTATCCACACTTAAAGATTTAAACGGAAAACTCATAGTTCCATCAATTGTTAAAGCTGCAAGATGCTCAAAAGATGGCGGTTTTGACCAATATTGGTGGAAAAAAGATAAAGGTGATATTAAAATGCATCAAAAAATAGTCTATGCCAAAGATATACCAAACCTAAAATGGGTTTTAGGGACAGGTGTATATATGGACGATATAGAAAAAATAATAAATAAAAGAAAAAAATTGTTGTATACAAGATTAAAAGAAATTATAAACAAAACAAAAATAGGAGAAAGTGGATATATCTATATCTTCAACAACAAAGGATATATGCTATTTCACCCAAATCCAAACATAGCAAATACCGATTTTAAAAATTTAAAGAATCCAGCTACACATAAACCGCTTTTTCAGGATTTAATAAAAGCAGCACAAACAACTCATATTTTGAGATATAAATGGGACAAACCAAACGATAAAGGACATTATGTTTATGATAAAATAGCTTGGGTATATTATTATCCAAATCTGAAATGGTATATAGCATCATCGGTATATCTAAGCGACCTAAATAAACCCATCAACCTTATAAAAAAATATATAATAACCACGACTATTTTATCGCTTCTTGCCATTATAATTGTTGCATACATCGTATTTAAAAATATGATGATGCCAATTAAACAACTTGCAGATATATCAAAAGAGGTTACAAATGGAGACTACAATATAAAATTTAACTATGAAAGCGATGATGAAATAGGTGTCTTAGCAAGAGAATTCAACAAAATGATAGAAACATTAAAAAATAACATAGAGAACTTAGACGAAGAAGTTGCCAAAAAGACAAAAGAGTTAAAAGAGGCTTTGAATTATGCGCAATTGATTTTCAATAACTCAGCCGTTGGCGTTATGATTGTTGATAAAGACAGAAACATAATAGATGTAAATCCTTCATTATGCGAGATGTTAAAATACTCGAAAAAAGAACTTATCGGCAAAAACACAAAAATGCTCCACTTAGACAAAACATATTACGAAAAAGGCGGAAAATTATTATTTAAACCCGCCCAAACATCAAACATAAGTCAAAGCATATTTCCACTAAAAAGAAAAGATGGAGAAATAATATGGGTTTCGGTAAACGGTGCTCCACTCATAAACGGTTCTGTTGTTTGGAGTATGTCCGATTATACCCAAAGCTATATTGACGAACAAAAAATTAAAAATAAAAACGCCCAGCTTGAATCTTTATTAAATTTTCAAGACAGTATAGCCTTTATAGTAGAAAATAACACTATCACATTATACAACAATACTATGAAAAATACTTTTAAGAAAGAGATGATAGAAAAAATATCAGATAACATAAAAGAGTTTAACAACATACTCTTAGAGTATGAAAATGCCTACAAGCCAAAAAATGAAAATGAAAATTGGATAGAAGAAATACTAAAAATCGACGAAGAAAAAAGAATAGTTGCATTTTCAGATAAACATGGCATAGTAAAAATATTTAAAGTCAACATAAAACCGTTTTTTACCGAAAATAAAAGCTATATGGTATACTTAAACGACATAACAGACACCGTAATGCAAACAAAATTCCTTCAAGAGCAGGCAAACACCGATGTCTTAACCGGCATATTAAACAGACGTAGAATGACTCAAATATTGGAAGAAGAAGTTCGTAATTCGCAAACAAACAATCTAACATTTTCTCTTATTATGCTCGATATTGACTTTTTCAAAAAAATAAATGACCAATATGGTCATGATATGGGAGATAGGGTTTTAAAGCAATTATCTTTATTAATACAGCAAAGAATCAGAAAAGAAGATACGTTTGCAAGGTGGGGTGGAGAAGAATTTCTAATTTTGATGCCCAACACGCCACTACACCTTGCTGTAAAGAAAGCCGAATCCTTAAGAATAGATATCTTCAACGCCAACTTTGAAGGTATACCGAAATTTAGTGTAAGTTTTGGTGTTTCTTCCTATAGAATTGGCGAATCTATTGAAGAGCTACTCAAAAGAGTAGATGATGCCCTTTATAAATCAAAAAACACAGGAAGAAACAAAACATCAAGCATATTATAAAGATTCAAGCAACATAGCTACAGCTTCACCGCCACCTATACAAAGCGTCGCTATACCGTATTTTTTGTTGCGTTTTTTCAACTGCTTGGCAAGGGTTAAGACAAGTCGTCCGCCGCTAGCTCCTATTGGATGCCCTATGGATATAGCGCCACCGTTTATATTTATTTTATCCAAATCTATTTCAAGCTCTTTTTGTGCCACAAGCACAACAGTAGCAAAGGCTTCGTTTATCTCAAACAAATCTATATCGCCTATACCTAAACCCGTTTTTTTCAATAAGGATTTTATGGCACCGACGGGCGCTTCCGGAAACAGCGCAGGCTTTGTTGAGAATTGAGCATGAGCCACAATCTTTGCCAAAGGTGAAAGTGAATACTTTTCAACTGCAGAACCTGACGCAACAAGGCACAAGGCAGCGCCATCAGAAATGGTAGAAGCATTTGCCGCCGTTATAGTCCCATTCCTTTTAAAAACCGTTTTCAAAGAAGGTATTTTTTCAAAATCAACCCTAAACGGGTCTTCGTCTTTATCGATAATCGACTCTGCTTTTTTAATTTTAATTGTTATGGAAACTATCTCGTCTCTAAAATCGTTTTCTTGAGCCTTTTTAGACAATTTATATGAACGAATCGCATAATCATCCTGTTCTTTTCTTGTAATACCGTGTTTATTTGCTACATTTTCTGCTAAATTTCCCATATGGACATTACCGTATGGGTCCCACAGCCCATCATGAACAAGTCCGTCATATACACCGCCGTTTCCCATTCTGTATCCAAATCTAGCCTTTTTAAGATAGTAAGGCGCTAAAGACATATTTTCCATACCGCCTGCAATAACAATATCGGCATTTCCAAGTAGTATCGAATCAAAGGCAAGCATAACAGACTTTAAGCCCGAACCGCACACCTTATTTATAGTCATTGCCGGTATATTTTCTGGTAAATTAGCATAAATCATAGCCTGTCTTGCGGGCGCTTGACCGATACCGGCTTGCAAAACATTACCAATGATAACCTCACTCACAGCATCTTTTGGTAATTTTGTTTTATTCATCAACTCTTTTATCACAAAAGACGCCAATTTAGGCGCTTCAATCGACGAAAGATTACCGCCAAACGAACAAAAAGGCGTTCTCAAACCATCAACAATAAATACTTCTCTCATAATCAACTCCTATAAAGCTTTTACCCAATCACACATCTTATCAATAGCCAAAACCGTATTGGAACAATATTTTCTTAAAAACTCATCGTCTATAACGTCGGTTTTGTATGCGGCATCTAAGGCAGTTTTGCCGTCAAAATCGACATAGGCGATTCTTGTAGTAAATTCTTTAGGGTCTCTTCCAAAATCACTGCCCGGCAAAAACGCAACACCCGTATCATTTAAAATCGCTTCGCACAATTTCTCGCTCGTATCTATACCTTTTTTTAATAGTTTATCTTTCAAGCCCGAAAAATTAGGCAAGAAATAGAACGCTCCGTCAGGTTTAGGCACTTTGATACCCACTTCGTTAAAATGCTCATAAATATAGCCGCCCAACGCCTTTAATATGCGTCTTGAATGTTTAAGATAGTTATGTATTGCTTCGTCAAAGTTAAACGCCCTGATAGACGCAAACTGAATCGGTGCGCTAACGGCCGTAAATGTTTCGCTTGCTACTGTCGCCATACCGTCAAGCAGCCATCTTAAATTTTCAGGAAACGCAAAGGTGCCAAGCCTCCAACCACCGGCTCCTGCCCACTTACTCAAACCACTGCTTATTATTGTTCCTTCAGGGTAAAATTTGGCAATGGAAAT
>JAMOQJ010000086.1 GCA_027064065.1 Desulfurellales bacterium | reverse complement strand
CAATTTAATGAAATTTTAGAATATATGAATGAGATTGATTCTTTGGATTTATCTAATCAGGAAGCAGCATTTCATATAACCGACCTAAATAATGTCTTTAGGGAAGATAGTGTTAAAGAGTCTTTAGATAACGATACGGCTCTTTCGAATGCACCTGAAGGCATAGAAGGAGCTTTCAAAGTTCCAAAGGTCATATAAGGAGTTATTTATGTTATACAAAAAAACCCTTCATGAGCTTATAGATTTGATTAATAAAAAAGAAATAACGGCAAAAGATGTTTATAATTCTGTTTTAGATAGGATACATCAAAAAGAAAAGGATATAAACGCATACGTAACGGTTTTTGAAGATTTTGAAGAAAATAAGAAAGATGGAATTTTAAAAAATATACCAATTGCCGTGAAGGATAATATGCATATTGAAGGAAAAAGGACAACCTGTTCTTCAAAAATATTGGAAAATTACACGGCTATATTCGATGCAACAGCTGTTAAAAGGCTCAAAGAAGCATCGGCAACATTTATCGGAAAAACAAATCTTGATGAGTTTGCAATGGGTTCGTCCACAGAGACTTCATATTTTGGCACAACACGCAATCCTTGGGATATAACAAGGATACCGGGAGGCTCAAGTGGCGGCTCAACTGCTGCTGTTGCAAGCGGAGAAGCAATATGTGCAATAGGCTCAGATACGGGCGGCTCTATAAGGCAGCCTGCCGCTTTCTGTGGTGTAGTTGGACTAAAACCTACATACGGTCGGGTTTCAAGGTATGGGCTTGTAGCTTTTGCTTCCAGTCTTGACCAAATTGGACCTGTTACAAAGGATGTTGAAGATGCTGCATTGCTTATGAATATTATATGCGGTAGGGATGAAAAGGATTCCACCAGCGCCGATGTTGAAGTTGATGATTTTACAAGCTATTTAAATAGTGATATAAAAGGATTAAAAATCGGAGTTTATGATAAGGTTTTTGCCGATTGTTCGACAGATGTCCAAAAATCTATGGATAATAGTATTAATATATTTAAAAGTCTTGGATGCGATATAAAAAGCGTCGATTTGCCTAACGCTAAGTATGCCGTATCGGATTACTACATTATAGCTCCCGCCGAAGCAAGCAGTAATCTCGAGCGTTATGATGGCGTAAAGTATGGTTTTAGAGCTGATGAGTATGAAAACCTTAAAGAAATGTATATAAAAACTCGCTCTGAAGGGTTTGGCGATGAAGTAAAAAGAAGGATTATGCTTGGAACATATGTTTTATCAAGTGGATACTATGATGCTTATTATCTAAAAGCCCAAAAATTGAGAGGGCTTATTAAACAGGATTTTGATAATGCATTTAAAGATTTTGATGTTGTTATTGCACCTACTACGCCTACAGAAGCGTTTATGATAGGTGAAAAGTCAGACAATCCGCTTCAAATGTATTTATCGGATATCTTTACAATACCAGCTAACTTGTCTGCTATTCCTGCGATAAGTATACCGTGCGGTTTATCTGAAAATGGATTACCTTTGGGTTTGCAGATTATGGCTAATGTCTTTAGAGAAGATAATATATTTAAAGTGGCTTCGGCATTTGAGAAGGAATTTAATTTAATAGATAAATTGCCTTTGGATTGAGGTTGTATATGAATAGCGTATGGGTCAGAATAGACTTGGTTAATGGAGAGAGTTACATAGGCTCTATAGATAGTTTTTACAGAGAAGATGAAGAAGATTTTATGATGTTTTTGGAAGAGCAGGCATATATGGGGCTAAAAATAGATAACGTGCATAGATGTATTGAAAAGGATGCAAAACTTGAAATAATGCCTTTAGATAGTGAAAAGTCTTTGTATAAAAGCAGTATGCTTATTATGAATATGGATAATATTTTAACCATTAAATTTTTAAAGGAAGATTCGACCATCGTAAAGTCGCTTTCTAAAAAGATAAAAAAACCTACAGTTAATCGAAAGAATGCGGAAAATGTGTTAAATTTTAGATTAACAAAAAAGGAGTATATTTAATGGCTCAATTAACAAAAAAAGATGTAATAGATATGTTATATAATGTTGTTGACCCAGAAATAGGTATGGATATTGTTAGTTTGGGATTTATATATGCGGTTGAAGTGGATAAAGAAAATAGAGTAAAAATAGTAATGACACTTACTACGCCAGGATGTCCTTTAAATGTTCCTATACAGGAAGATATTAAGGGAAAATTAGAAGAAATTGGTGCTACGGACGTTATTATAGATATTGTTTGGGATCCGCCTTGGAATCCAAGCATGATGAGTGATGATGCTAAAAGCAGGCTGCTTGGTGAATAGTATTTAGTTTATTTTACAACTCTTATCTTCATACATTCTATTTATATATGAATATTTATTCTAAAGTTTTTATATGTTATTTTTTCAAGTAAAGTATATAACTTTATTGAAAAATGTATTTTACTTAATAATTATCTATGAAAATCAAATTTTTAACTAAATATTAATTTTATCTTGACTTTTGAAAAAAAAATTATAAAATACTTACAAATCATTAAATGTGGGTTTATGTTTATTATTTTTTAGTGGAGGTGTTTTATGGCTGAAGGGAAACTTGCTAATCCAGGACCATTGGGACTTGGTGGATTTGCTCTGACGACCTTTGTTCTTAACGTTCACAACGCTGGATTGGTTCCAGCAGCAATTGATGCGGCTTTGCCGTTGGGATTGTTTTATGGTGGTTTAGCACAGCTTATTGCAGGAATCCTTGAGATGAGGACAGGTAACACATTTGGTTTAACGGCATTCGGTTCATACGGTGCATTCTGGATTGCTTTGGCTTCACTTGTATATTTCCATAAGCTAGGACTTGTATCTGCTGAAGCAATAGGTCCTGCTTTGGGTATTACATTATTGGCATGGACAATCTTTACAACCATTTTAACCATTCTTACCTTTAAATCAGGGCATACTACCTTGATTGCCATTTTTGTTTTGCTTGATTTACTCTTCATTCTGTTGGTTGTAGCTCATTATACAGGTAGTGCAACAATTAAGCATCTTGCTGGATACGATGGTATTCTTACTTCTATAGTTGCCTGGTATGGTATGTGGGAAGGTATTAAAGCTCAGTTTGATGTAGTAAGTACAGATTAAAAAAATGAGCATAGGATAGCAGGGGCTTGACAAAAAGCCCCTGTTTTTTTATGCTTATTAGTCTAACTTAATTAGCTCTTTGGAGGATGTTTGAAATGGAAATGTCAGAAAAGGTTAAAGCCAGAAGAAAGAAGTTGGGTTTAACGCTTAAAGCTCTTGCTGAACGAGTGGGATGCACAGATGCTTATGTTTCTCAGATAGAAACAGGAAAGGCTGTGCCGTCAATCAGTGTTCTAAAGAAAATTGCTGCGGCTTTAGATGTTCAAGTTAGGGATTTGCTTAGTGATGAGCAAAATCAAGATAAGGTTTTTTTATCTAAAGAAGAAAGAACTCAAATAATATATCCTGGTAGCCACATATTTGCAGAATTGTTGGTTTCTAAGATTTCTAATAAAGCCATGGAGCCATTGTTCAAGGTTGTTCCTGTTGGTTGCGGTTCGTCTAAAGACCACAGGCATATAGGTGAGGAATTTGGGTATATATTAAAGGGTAAGCTTGAACTTAAGGTCGGAGAGCAGGTGAGAATCTTAGAGCCTGGTGATAGTTTTTATTTTTCTAGCACTCTACCTCATTCCTATAGAAATGTGGGAGATGTGGATGTAGAGACTATTTGGGTTGTAAGCCCACCGGTATTATAATTCATAAACTTTCAATGATAAATAATTATGCCTCTTTTCCTTGACTGTTTTTAAGGGTAGGTTTATGTTAGGTGATGTAAAATAAGCTAGATACCTGCCCTTTATTTTTTCTTTTATGATTTTTATTAGGTATTCATCTATATTTACACCCTTAACAGATATTATATCTTTATTGAGTGGTGTTTTTATATTTTCAAAGGAGTTATTTATTATTTTTGTCTGTATGCTTAGTGTTGAGCATACATAATTTAAAAAAGCTGTTTTTTTGTGGTTTGAGTCTATCATTGTTATTTCTAAAGAAGGGTTGTAAATTTTGAGAACTATTGCCGGAAATCCGGCACCGCTACCCAAATCTACAATGTTATAGTTGTTGTTTTTAAAAACTTTAAAAAACATTAATGAGTGAAGTATAAAGTTTTCTACTAATGTTTCATTTTTTCTTGAAATAAGATTTATTTTTTTATTCCATTTAAACAGTATATCTATATAAGCTTCAAGAAGTTCAATGTTTTTAGGTTCTAATTCTAAGGTTTTAAAAATAGACTCAAGCTGAATTTTTAATCCTTCCATCGCTTAATTTTTTCAGGTGTACAACAATAATTGATATAGCTGCTGGAGTTACACCAGGAATTCTTATGGCTTGACCTATTGAAACAGGTCTAACTTCCATTAATTTTCCTTTTACTTCATTAGAAAGCCCGCCTACACTATTGTAATCAAAATCTTTGGGTATTTTTAAGTCTTCATATTTTTTGAATTTTTCTATTTGTTGTTTCTGAAGATTCAGGTAGCCTTCATATTTTAGGTCAATTTCCACTTCTTGCTTTATGAATGGTTCTAATTCTTCTAAGTTTGGCATAATCTCTCTTAGTTTATCGTATGAAATTTCGGTTCTTCTAAGCAGTTTTGCTAAGTCTGTTTTGGTTTTTATTATTTCTGTGCCAAGTTCTTTTAGTTTTTTATTTGTATTATCATTTGGAAAGATGTATGTAGTTTTAAGTTTCTTGACTGTTTCTTCTATTTTAATTTTTTGTTCTTGAACAATTTCATAATATTCTTTACTCATCAATCCGGCGTTGTAGGCTTTTTTTGCTAATCTGAGTTGTGTATTATCTTCTCTTAGTATTAGTCTGTATTCAGCGCGCGATGTAAACATTCTATATGGTTCTTTTGTGCCTTTTGTAACTAAATCATCAATTAAAACGCCCGTATACGCTTCGTCTCTACCTACTATGAAGGGCTCTTTCTTTTGTATGTAGAATGCCGCATTAATGCCTGCTATTATGCCCTGAGCAGCAGCTTCTTCATACCCACTTGTTCCATTAATTTGACCGGCCAAGAAAAGTCCTGATATATTTTTTGTTTCAAGTGAATGTTTTAACTGTGTAGGGTCTACAAAATCGTACTCTATGGCATATCCAGGCCTCATTATTTCTACATGCTCAAGTCCCTTCATGCTTCTTAGAAATTTCAGCTGCACTTCATAGCCTAAAGATGTATGAAGTCCATCAGCATAAATTTCAGTTGAACGCTCATCCTGTGGCTCTAAGAATATTTGATGTTGTTTTTTTTCAAAGAATTTAACAACCTTATCTTCGATAGATGGGCAATATCTAGGTCCTACAGATTCAACCATTCCACTGTATAATGGAGATTGGTCTAAATTTTGTAGAATAATTTTATGTGTCGTTTCGTTTGTGTATGCCAAATAGCAAGGCATATTGGGTCTGTTAAAGTTTCTTGTTTTAAATGAAAATGGTATAGGTTCATCATCTCCCGGCTGTATTTTTAGCGAATCAAAATCTATGGTTCTTGCATCAAGTCTTGGCGTTGTGCCTGTTTTGAGCCTGTCTACTCTTAAACCAAGCCTTCTCAAACTATCTGAAAGTTTTTCTGAAGGTGGCTCCCATGCTCTGCCCGCTTTATACTCATTTAATCCAATGAAAATTTTTCCTTTCATAAATGTTCCTGTAGTTACTACGACAGCGTTGCACATATACTCGTTTCCAATGTTTGTGGCAACGCCTACGACCTTATTGTCTTCAACGATTATTTCATCTACAGTTTCTTGTTTAATATCTAAGTTTTCTTGACGCTCAAGAACATATTTCATTCTCAATTTATATGCGGTCATATCGGCTTGAGCTCTCGATGACCAAACTGCAGGTCCCTTGCTTCTATTTAAAATTTTGAACTGTAGCCCTGTTTCATCTATATTGCGAGCCATCTCACCGCCAAAAACGTCAACCTCTTTTACAAGATGGCCTTTAGCAAGCCCACCGATAGCAGGGTTGCAGCTCATTGCTCCTATCGAATCTAAAGCTATCGTTAGCATTAATGTATTAATACCTAATCTGGCAGAGATTAAAGCTGCTTCGCAGCCTGCGTGTCCACCGCCTATGACTATAACGTCGTACTTTTTCGGATAAATCATTTTTTCACCTCATGTTTCACGTGAAACATAGCTATTTGCCTATGCAAAATTTTTTAAACATAACATCCAGCATATCTTCGTTAGTAATTTTTCCTACTATTTCATCAAGATAATCTGCCATACTCATTAAGTCCACAGCAATCAATGATGGGTCAATATCATCTAGAACATCATTAATTATTTGTTTGCACATATTTATACTCATCACTAAACTATTCTTTTGATTAGCATTAAGCGAAACAACATCGGCATCATCGACTATACCAAGCGAAGCCATCTCACTTAATCTTTTTTCTAATTCATCAATACCTTTTCCTGTTTTGCAAGATATGTTAATAATATTTTGCAAGCCCAAACCACTCTCATTTATTAAAGACTTTTCGTCTGTTTTATTGATAACAGCTATATATTTTTTATTTAAATTTTTTATATTTTTTATTATTTCCCTATCTTCTATAGATAATTCTCTTGTTGCATCAAATATAGCAACAACTATGTCAGCATCCTGTATTGCTTTCTTGCTTCTTTCTACTCCAATATTCTCTACAATATCAGAGGTTTTTCTAATTCCAGCCGTGTCAAGGATAGTAAATGGAATACCGTTAATGTTGAATTGTTCTGAAACCACATCCCTAGTAGTTCCTGGAATATCAGTAACTATAGAGCGCTCTAGTCCTGTTAAAATATTTAAAAGACTAGACTTTCCTACATTTGGTTTGCCAACAAGTGCCAATACTACACCTTCAAATATAGAATGCCCAAATTCTGAAGCTTTTAATATAGATTCAAGTTGATTTTGTATATTTTTTAGAATATCTATTTTTTCTAATGTGGGTGTTGATGATAAATCTTCATCCGGGTGGTCTATTAATACCTCGTTTTCTGCCATTAAAAAAAGTATTTGCTCTCTAATTGAATCAAGTTTTGTTGAAAAATTACCTTTTAATTGTCTTTGAGCTATCTTTAAAGCTCGTTCGCTTTTTGAAGATATAATTTTTTCAACTGCTTCAGCTTGGGATAGGTCAAGTTTGCCGTTTAAAAAAGCTCTCTTAGTAAATTCTCCCGGCTGAGCAAGTCTTGCGCCTGCCTCGATAACTCTTTGTAAAACCTTATTTAAAACTAAGATTCCACCATGACAATTTATTTCAAATGAATCTTCACCTGTATAAGATTCTGGACTTTTAAATATCGATACCAAAACTTCATCAATTATGTCTAAATTTTTATCAACTATGTGTCCATAGTGAATATATCTATGTTTGTAAGGTTGTTTTTTTGTAAAAATCTTCTCAAGCAAATCAAAAGAGCCTCTGCCTGAAACCCTAATAATTCCAATGGCAGAAGCCATATAACCTGTAGCTATAGCAGCAATTATATCATCATCATACATTTTGCTCTTTGGCTTGCAGTATTTTAGAGTCAATAAATTGTTGTAGGATTGTTAAAATATTGTTTGTAGTCCAATAGATAACCAATCCTGACGGAAAGTTTAAGAACATTACTGTAAAAATCAAAGGCATAAACATCATTATCTTTTGTTGTTTAGGGTCCATCGTTGAAGGTGTAAGCTTTTGCTGAACAAACATTGTTAATCCCATAATAATAGGCAAGATGTAATATGGATCCTTAGTGCTTAAATCGGTAATCCAAAAGGCAAATGGAGCTCCTCTCAATTCGATTGCATTAAGCAAAACGTTATACAAAGCTAAGAATACAGGAATTTGAACTACCACGGGCAAACATCCACCAAAAGGATTAACCTTATGCTTTTTATATAGTTCCATGGTAGCTTTATTCAACAACTCAGGTTTGCCCTTATATTTAACTTGCAGTTCTTTTAGCTGTGGCTGAAGTTTTGCCATAGCTTTCATTGATTTATAAGATTTAAAACTCAAAGGATAGAATAAAAGTCTTATGAAAAACGTTAGTATAATTATAGCTATACCATAATTTCCTACAATAGAATAGAGAATATTAATAACCTTCAAGAGAGGTTTTCCAATAAATCCAAACATTCCAAATCTAATAATTTTGTCAAGATGGTGGTCTACGGCTGCTATAATCTGTTTGCTTTTTGGACCGCCATAGATTTCAATAGTTGTAGGAGATGTAAGGTTGGCATAAATATAATGATTATCGTCTAAGTTTGTATAGCCGCCTATAATCCTGTTACTATTGGAAGGCAGAAAAGCAAAACAGAAATACTTACTTTCAAGAGCTATCCAGTTGATATTCTCATCAGGGTCAATTTTTTTGTCTTTTCTAATCTTTTTATTATCAACTAAAGCTACAGCGCCCAAATGGGAATACCTGCTTTTTTCCAAGTCGCCCAAATTTGGACCTGCGTAGATAGAGAAGGTTTCTTTTGTCGGTTTGTTATTTTTTAAAACCTTAACGGTAAGGTCAAAAGCATAGGTTTTTTTGTAGAATTTATAACGTTTAATTATTGTTATTTCTTTGTCCTTTTTCGTTAAAGTTAAAGTTGCTGTATTTTTATTTTCAAGATTGATATTAATTTTATCAGGAATATATGAATTATTTTTTTCTATTTCTTCAACCTGTTTATTCCTAAAAACAGTTTCAAGTGT
>JAMOQJ010000085.1 GCA_027064065.1 Desulfurellales bacterium | reverse complement strand
TTATCACTGTAGATATCACAGGATTTTACATCTACACATCCACCCATAGTCATGCCACCTGTCAATATCCATCTTAAAATATCTATACGTTCCATGTAAAACCAGTTTAACACATTGCCGCTATACTCCCTTTTTACAGTGAAATAATATCCATGATCTGATTTATAAGTCCCATCATTAGAATTATCAAAGCTACTAGAATTGTCTATATACCAATACCCATCACAGTTACATTCATCTTGCCACTCACAAGACCACTTACTGCATTTATACATACTATTAGGTATAAAATAACCATAATAAGTTTTATTAGAATCATAATTTCCACTGTAAGCATCCCATCCCATACTTCCTGAATAGTCCAGAACAAGCATAATGTTTGAAGGAATTTTGGATTGAATAAAAGGCGGCGTTGCGCAATATGGATTTACAGCAAAAGAGTATTTTACAAATCCAAACAAAAACAAAAAAGCTATAAGAAAAGCTGCTTTCTTTCTCATCTTTCTACCCCTTTTGGTGCTATAAACAGTTTGTTTTTACAAAATGCCCCTCTAATGTAATATCCTTTTTTGATGTTCAATATGTTTCCTTCTATAAACATTACCCGCCCTCTGTATGTCTCGCTGACAATTCTTGCCAAAATAATTTTTTTTGCTCTATCCACCTTAAAAACTACAGCTCTAATCATTAAAGGCTCAATGCAATTTAATTTAGAAAACCTATCAACAAGTTTAACTTCTATTATACCATCCCTTGAATTAATATTGGTATCTTCTGCATAAACAGTGCAAACCTGAACTAAAAGGAAAACCAATATAACCACAACAAATCTCATACTCTTCATAGCAACCTCCGCAATCAACCTATTATATATTACAAACCAACAGTGAAAAAATCGTGAAAACTATAATTTTACCCCAACCCCACTTTTCCACCTCGGAGGTGGAAACTTTTGGTCTTATCATACTCTCTTCAACTCATCCACTCATCCACTCTTCAACCCATCTACCCTTCTACTCATCCACTCATCTACCCATTCACTTTTTCCCACTCCACCTTCTTCACATTCCTCTCCTTTTCATCAAATTCAATACCGACAAGGTAGATTTCTTTGTTTGAATTGAGATATTTTTCAAAGTATCTTTTCTCTTTTATCTGTTTTAGGGCAGAAGATGTGTCGTTTTCTTTTGCTACCTTGAATTCAATAATATAAACCTTGTTGTTGATAAACAGGGTTAAATCAATTCTCCCTCTGTTTGTTACATCTTCTGCTATTATCTTTAAACCCAAACTTGCAAGATAGGTGTATACCACGCTTGCGTAGTAGCCTTCGTAGTTTGAGATGGTATTGTTGACATAGTTGTTGTATGGAAGAGAAGAAAAGAGAGAAACTAAGGATTGTTTGAATAGGTTTTTGTCTGAATTTTCCAAAGCGTCATATATGTTATCCTGAATTTTATAATCTCTTCTTGAAGTTAAATAGTCGGCAAACAATTCGTTTATTGATATTTGAACCTCGATATTTGGAATCTTTAATTTATACATAAGCCTGTTTCTTTTTTCAAATGTCTTCTCTATAGTCAAATATCCAGCCTGAAATAAAAGGCTCTCTAATCTTATGTTTTCTATGTCAAAGC
>JAMOQJ010000084.1 GCA_027064065.1 Desulfurellales bacterium | reverse complement strand
CTTGTCCATAAGCTATATCTCTAACAGTTTTGGGTGTTTCCATGAGTTTGTATATTATTTTTGGTTTTTTGGGGTTTTTGATGTCTATGCAAAATATTCTATTCCACAGAGTAAAAGCTATTATGTAATGCTTTATTATGCCTATATTGACTATAAATCCAAGCTTAAGCCTGTTTGCTACCTTTGGGTGCGTGGGTTTTGAGATGTCCAAGATAGCCAATCCGTTGCTGTCAGCTATATATAAATACTTATTCTTTATTGCAATCTTGCTTATAAGGTCAGCGCCTTGCATATAACCTATTGTTTTAGGTCTGCTAATATTATCGAGTTTAACAAGCTGCAATCCCAAAGCGTTTTCTTGTATAAATCCATATCTTCCTTTGTAGACAAGATTGCTTGCTGGATATGGTGTTTCTATTGTTCCTACCTTAAACCAAATAAAGGGTTTTAATGAATAAATATCCGATTTTATTTTATTTAAGTTATTTTTTATTGCGTATGATAGGTTTTTATCGTTTTTTAAATCAAAAGACAGTATGTCCAAATTGTCAATTTTATTATCGCCGTTTATGTCTTTGGATATAAAAAATTTTGCTGATTTATCCAGATTGACTTTTGATGTTGTTTTTTTGTTTTTTAAGTATCTATACTGCAACTCAGATAAAAAAGTAATGTTTATTTTACCTTTTAGTTTTTTTATGCTGCTGCCGTATGCCAAAGCCCTAATAAATGATTGTTTTGATTTAGGTTTGTAAATTTTATATAGGTATAAGTCGTTGTTGTTTAGTTTATTGTAAAACGTGTTAAACTTGCCGTTTTTTATGCGTGATGTAAACAGTAGTTTACCGTTTTTTAGATTAAATATTTTGACATAGCCTACAGATATATTATCAACGGTAGCTAAGTCTAATTGAGCTTTTGTTGCTTCATTATTATTGTTGCAGCTGTATATAAGCATAACGGTTATAATCAATAAAACCACCTGCTTAAATAGGTAGCGCATAATTATTGACATAGCTTGATTATATTTCATATTATGCTTTATATCACTAAAAAAATAGAAGGAGTATTGGTATGAAACTTAGGCGTCTAACATCGCTTAGCTTATTTTTGTCGTTTATTATAATGTCGTTTACAGGCATAGTGCTGTTTATAGTTCCGCAAGGAAGGGTTGCATATTGGAGTGATTGGAAATTGTTGGGCTTAACAAAAACGCAATATGGAAATATACATACGACCTTTATGGTATTGTTTCTTGTCTTTGGCGTATTGCATATATATCTTAATTGGAAGCCGATTGTTGCATATTTGAAAAATAAAAATAAAAAAATATCTTTTACAAAGAAAGATGTCGTAGTAGCTGTTGTGTTGAATGTGCTGTTTCTTATTGGGAGCATATATACTATTCAGCCGTTTAAAGCGTATTTAGATTTTGAAAACAATATAAAAGGGCATTGGACTAAACTATATGGAGAGCCTCCCTATGGACATGCCGAAGAATCATCGCTTAAGTCTTTTTGTAAGAAACTAGATATAAATCTGCAAACGGCAATAAATAAACTACAAAAACATGGCATAAAGATAACAGATGAAGCTGAAACATTGAAAGAAATAGCAAAAAACAACAACAAGACACCTAAAGAAATATACGATATAATAAAAACAGATAACAACATCATTATATCGTCTTTGGGCAGAAAAACACTAAAAGAGCTATGTGCTATTGTTCAGATAGATTTAAGAAAGAGCATTGAGAAACTAAAAAATAATGGTGCAAAAAACGTAGACCAAGATACTACAATAAAGTCCATAGCCGAACAGCTAAATAAGACACCTCAAGATGTGTATAAACTTTTAACTAAAAAATAAAATTAAATCGGTTTTTTATATTTTTTGACTTTTTTCTATGAAAAGATATATTTGTAAAAAAATTGGAGGTGAAGCGTGGATATAAAATACGAATTAAAAGACAAAACACAAAGGAGAACAGAACCGCTAATACCAAATGAACCACTACCTTTTGGCGTTTTACGAACAGACCATATGTTTATTATGGATTACGAAGATGGAGAATGGCAAAATGCTCGTATAGTTCCGTATGAAGATATAGCTATATCGCCTGGAGCTATAGCGCTTCATTATGGTCAAGCGATATTTGAAGGCGCAAAAGCTTTCCAACATGAAGACGGCGAAATTTACACATTTAGAATAGACAAAAATGCAAAGAGAATGAATAAATCCGCTGATATAGTATGCATTCCCAATATTCCTGAAGAGATACAGATAGAAGCAGTGCATGCTTTGATAGATGTGGATAGGTTGTGGTTTCCACAGCAGGAAGGCGCATCGTTATACATAAGGCCATTTATATTTGCAACCCAGGACTCTTTGGGCGTTCATCCAAGTAGTTCCTATAAATTTATGGTTATACTCTCGCCAAGCGGTCCATACTATCCAGCAGGATTTACAAAACCGATAAAACTATTGATAACAGAAAAATTCCACAGAGCAGCACCAGGCGGCACCGGTTCATCCAAAGCGGCAGGCAACTATGCAGCATCCTTAAGAGCTGGAGAATTTGCAAAAAAATTCGGCGCAAGCCAAGTGTTATATCTCGATACAACTAATACATACATCGAAGAAGCAGGAGCGATGAACCATTTTCACATAACCAAAGACGGAGAAGTCGTAATACCTGAATTTGTTGATTCTGTATTGCGTTCTATAACGTCGGAATCCATAATAGAGTTATCCGATAAGTTAGAAATGAAGGTAACCCAAAAAAGGGTGAAAATAAAGGAATTCATAGAAGATGTAAAAGATAAAAAAATAACGGAAGCAGGAGGCTTTGGAACGGCTGCCGTTATATCTCCTGTAGGCGAATATGTATTTGAAGACGGAAGTTCACTCGTTGTTGGAAATGGTGAAATAGGTGAAAATACCAAGAAAATCTACGAATATTATACAGGCATACAGACTGGAAAAGTAGAAGCGCCTAAGGGTTGGCTAAGAAAGGTAGAAAGGAAAATTTAGGGCGGCTTAAAAAGTCGCCTTTTTTTCGTTATGAAGGTAGCGCTTGTAGAGTTTTTAAACGCTTATCCATTATATTTTGCACTACAAAAAAATATAATAAAACATAATTTTGAATTTTATTCTTATCCGCCAAGCGTTTGTGCAAGGCTTTTAAGAGATAAAAAGGTTGATGTAGGTAACGTTCCTATAATTGAATATGCAAAGGGTAACTATAAGATTATAAAAGACTGCTGTATAGCAAGCAATAAAGAAGTTAAAAGTGTAGTGCTATTTTTGAATAAGCCGATAAATAGCGTAAGGAAGGTTAAATTGGATTCAAACTCCAATACGTCGGTTGCTTTGACGAAGATTCTGTTTAGATTTAAATACAACATAACAGTAGATTATGCATACGACGGATATGCTGATTGTGAACTTGTGATAGGTGATAAAGCCTTAAAAAGAATAAAGGAAAATGAAAATGCCAAAAGGCTGGATTTAGCCGTTGAGTGGAATAGGTTTACGGGATTGCCTTTTGTTTTTGCAGCATGGCTTTCAAATATAGAGACGGACGAAAAAACCAAAGAGCTGTTTATCAAATCCAAAGAGTGGGGAAAAAGCAATATAGATATTATTTGCGAAAGTGCAAATGCTCTCAATTTAATTAGCAAGGATGAATGCTTAAGCTATTTAAGAAACAATATATCATACGATTTAGACGAGCATAAAATAGAATCGATAAAACAATTTCTTTTCTATGCTAAACAGTGTGGAATTATAGACGATAATCCTGAGCTGAAATTTACTTGCTAAATGCTCCCGTAGGTGCTTTGTCCATAAAATATTTTAAATCGTCGTTTGAAAATTCCATACCTGCTCCAATGTAAGCTGAACGAGTTTTTGAGTTTAAAATCTCATCTACGCCGCCGAATACACTGAAATGTCTAAGTAACGTATAAGCAAGCTCAGCTCTTACTTGGGCATTTTTGTCTCTTATATCGTTGTCGTGATTAAAATCGAAAGCATCTACACTAAACATTAATTTGTTGTCAAGCATGCTATAGTCAACGCCTAAACCAAATGTTGATTCTATAATTCCACCTTTTAGCGTAAAATCATAATATTTTTTACCCATCAAAGCTGTAATTCTCATCTTATTGTCGTCGTCTTTTTTATTTTCTTCGGAATGGTCTGTTTCGTCTGTTATACCTATTCTGTAGAATTTATCCGGCATTGTATATATATCAGCATATATCTTACCTTTGGATTCTTGGTCTCTAAAACCGTATTGGGTTCTTGCCGAAACATTGATGAGGATTCTGTTTGCTTTTGTTAGGTATTTCTTTATGTATTTGAGCGTGTCGTTCAAATTGTTATAAACTCCATCATCGTTGACCAGTTTCCCAAGCGTTCCTTCTCCGTTTTTTATTTTAGAGCTAATATCGCTTAAATTTCCTGATGTGGAATTTAAGTTTTTATAAAGTCCGTCATCGCTTATGAATTTTCCTATTGTACCTTTACCTTGTTTCATTCTGTAGGTCATAAAATATAGATTATCAAGCGTTTTATTTAATTTTTCCATGGATAATCTTGCATTTTCAACAGCAAGTTGTATATCCTTTTGTTGATTGTTAAAGATTTTGTTTATGTTGTTGATTAAAGCTCCTACATCCGTTGCAGATTCTGTGTGTGTCAAGAAATCACCATCTGATAAGAATTGTTTGGAGTGCCCAAATTTTATCTCTAAGAACTTATCACCAAGCATGCTTTTGCTTCTTATTAAAGCCAAAGAGTCTTTTGGAATCTTGTATTTATCGTAAATGGCGAGCGTAACAATAGCCTTTCCGTTTTCTAATTTTATATCTTTTATAACGCCTATATCAACGCCTGCTACCTTAATCTTTGTGTTTACGTCAAGACCTGCAATGTCATCAAATGGAGCATAGATTGTGTAAACAGGCTTTGACTTGATATTGAATTTACCCATTTGAGTTGTAAGCCATCCCAATAAAATCAAAACCAAAACTACAAACATACCAACTATAACTTCAAAATTCTTATTTCTCATATCGTATCTCCCAAACTATAAGCGTTTATAAAATTTTTTACTATATTGTTATCGGAATTTAAAAAATGGTTTCTATCGCCGAAATCTACAATTTTCCCGCTATCTAAAAGTCCTATTTTATGGGCAATGTTAAATGTTAGAGATAAATCGTGGCTTATTATAAAACAGGTTGTAGATAATTTTTCTTGCATATCTTTAATTAGATTTGCTATGGACATCGCAGAAACCGGGTCGAGCCCTGTTGTTGGTTCATCGAAGAAGACAACTTCAGGATTTGTAATGATAGCTCTTGCCAATGCAACCCTTTTTCTCATTCCACCCGATAGCTCAGATGGCATTTTATGTTCAATATCACTTAAGCCGACGAGCTTTAGCATATCTGCCACGCGCTGTTTTATCTCTTTTTTGTTTTTTACGGTTTTGTGTTCAATTAAAGGAAATGCTATGTTTTCAAAGACATTTAACGAATCAAATAGCGCTGCATCTTGAAATAGGACACCAAAGTTCTTTCTTATTTTATTCAATTCTTTTAAGTTTAATTTTGTTATATCTTTATCTTTATAGAATATACTGCCTGAATCAGGTATGGTTAAGCCTATTATATTGCTTAGCAATACACTTTTCCCTACACCGCTTTTACCTAATATAACTGTTATCTTTTTATCTTCTATTTCAAAATTTACACCGTTTAAAACGGTTTGAGTACCGAAACTCTTTTTTAAATCTTTTACTTCAATCATATTAAAACAAAAATGCCGTCAAAAAATAATCAGCGATAAGTACGGTTATACTTGATGCAACAACAGCTTTTGTCGTTGATACACCTACACCCTTTGCACCTTTTGTTGTAGATAAACCCATATAACATCCTATAAGAGATACTATAAATCCGAATACAGAAGCCTTTATAAATCCGTATGTCAAATCACTCATGTCTATGTATATTTGAATATTTTTTATATATGCTGTAGGGTTTAAACCTAAAACACCTGTTCCAACCAAATAGCCGCCAAAGTTGCCCACTGCGTTTGAAACAATAACCAAAGCTGGAAGCATAATGGTCATTGCTATAACCCTTGGTGTTACAAGGAAATTAACAGGGTTTACAGCCATAACTTCAAGTGCGTCTATCTGTTGTGTAACTCGCATTGTGCCTATTTCTGCTGCCATTGCCGAGACACTCCTTGCAACAATCATTAAGGCTGTTAATACAGGTGAAAGCTCCCTTCCCAGCGATACGGCAACAGTATAACCTATCATATTTTCAGCTCCGAATTTATGAAAACCGTGATATATTTGCAGCGCTTCAACCATTCCTACAAACATAGATGTCAAAAGCACGATAAGCGTTGAGCGTACGCCGACATAGTACATCTGTTCAAAGGTTTTATGAAGTCTTACAGGTCCCGTAAATACGGAAAGTATAACATTTGCCATCAATTTGACTATACCGCCCGTATCTTTTAAAAGATTTATGGTAGATGCCCCAATGTTTTCAAATAACTTTAGCATAGTTTAATCCATATACACTCTATTTACTCTGATACTCTTACCTATATTTGTGAGTATCTCATAATTTATGGTTTTACTTTCCCTTGCCAAATCGTCTATTGTAATTTCTTCTTCTTTATCTTTGCCTATTATGATTGCTTCGTCTGATATGCTTGCTTCTATATCTGTAATATCGCACATAAACATATCCATACAAATCGTTCCAACGCTTTTGCATCGCTTACCGTTTATTAAGCATTCCAGTTTATTGGATAGGTTTCTAAAGAGTCCGTCGGCATATCCAAACGCCACAACGCCCACGACCATATCATAGGGAGCGATAAATGTTCTTCCGTAACTTATGCCTTCTCCTTTTTTTAAAGAATGTATGCTAATAAGCTGAGATTTTATCTCTAAAACAGGTTGTATGTCTATTATTCCTTTTAGATTGCAAGAAGGCGTATAACCGTAAAGTATCAAGCCAGGCCTTACGCAGTTATAGTGTGTTTCTTTAAATTGTAGTATTGCTCCAGAGTTTGCGATATGCTTGTACTTAGGGTTGAATCCTTCATTTTCTACAAAATCTACTATATTTTTAAATAGTGAGTTTTGTTTAAGAGTCCACTCTTTATTGCTTTCGGAATCGCTAAAATGACTCATAAGACCGTCGAGCTCTATATAGTCTTTTTCCTTTTTGCATAGAGCGATAGATTCTTCTATATCCTCTTTCCTTATACCTAATCTTGCCATGCCTGTATCAAATTTAAGATGCACCTTTATTCTTTTGTTGTAAGATTTGGCATAATCTATAACCTTCTTCAGCAGATAAAAACTGTGAACGACCGGTGTTATATTAAATTCGTCCATCATGTCAACATCGAAAGAGTCAAGGCAGCTCATTGCCAAGATAGGTTGTTTTATTCCGTTTTTTCTTAAAATAACGCCTTCTTTTATATGGGCTACACCCAAATACGCAACATTGCCGTATGTTTGAAGTTCCCTTGCTATTCTTATCATACCATGTCCGTATCCGTCGGCTTTTATTACAGGTATTATACTTACGTTTCCGCCTAAAAACTCGGATATGGATTTAAAGTTATTATGAAAATTACCAAGATGCACAATAGCGCTGCTGTGAAAATTCATGTACGACACCTCTTAATAAAATACATACGCTAATATATACAAACAATTCATTTATGTAAATAAAAAAGCTAAAAAATAATCTATTTATAACGAAATCTTTGACTTTTTTGTTAAATTATATACATTTTTACTGTAGGAGATGGTTATGAAAAGAATATCTATTAAAACAACTCAAAGAAAACAGGCAGTAGATATAACCAATATTGTAGAAAAAAACATTGATATTCAAAACGGTATAGCTGTAGTTTACGTTCCTCACACAACGGCTGGAGTAACAATCAACGAATCATACGATAAAGATGTTGCTTTTGATTTATTAAACAGACTTGAAGAGCTTGTGCCATATTCAAACAACTACAGACATCTTGAAGGAAATTCCGATGCTCATATTCAAGCTTCTTTAATCGGCTCTAACGTTACAATTATCATAAAAGACGGCAAACTCAAACTTGGGAGATGGCAGGGTATATTTTTTATGGAGTTTGATGGGCCAAGAAATAGAGAAATATATATAAAAACGATGGAAGGGTAATATTATGAAGTATTTGATACTGCTTGGAGATGGAATGGCCGATTGGCCTATTAAACAGTTGGATGGGAAAACCCCTTTGGAATATGCAGATACGCCGAATATGGATAGAATTGCAGGCGGAGTTGTAGGTATGGTAAAAACCGTTCCAGATGGCTATCCGCCGGGAAGTGATGTTGCAAATCTAAGTGTTTTGGGATACGACCCGAAAAAATATTATACAGGAAGAGCACCGCTTGAAGCGGCAAGTAAAGGCGTACCGATGAACGATAGCGATGTTGCGTATAGATGCAATTTCGTAAATATAGAAAACGGAATAATGAAGGATTTTGCGGCAGGGCATATCTCTACCGATAAGGCACATAAGCTTATAGAGCTTTTAAATGAGAAGTTAAACTTTGAAGGTATAGAGTTTTTCGGCGGCGTAAGTTATAGAAACCTTATGATTTGGAGAAATGGTTTGACAGACGATACGACACCGCCACATGATATATCCGATAAACAGATTGACGAACATCTTCCTAAAGGAGATGCGAAAGACACCTTAAACGCTATCATGAACGAAGCCAAGAAGATTCTACAAAATAATGATATCCACAAGGAAGCAAATGCTATATGGCTGTGGGGGGAAGGTAAAAAGCCGTCTATGCCGCTTTTTTACGATATGTTTCAAAAAAACGGTTGTATGATTAGCGCTGTGGATTTGATGGTGGGTATAGGAAGATTGACAGGTCTTGAAATACCAAATGTTGAAGGGATGACCGGTTTTATAGATACGAATTATGAAGGAAAGATAAATGCCGCTTTTGATTTTTTTAAACACGGAGGAGATTTTGCATACGTTCATGTTGAAGCAACAGATGAAGCAGGCCATATGGGAGAATTGGATACAAAAATAAAAGCCATAGAGCTGTTTGATAAAAAAATAGTAGGCGAAGCTTTAAGGATGGCTGATGAGATTGAAGGCGGCTTAAGAATAGCCGTTTTACCAGACCATCCTACGCCGATAGAGATAAAAACCCACACAAGCGAACCTGTGCCATTTGCTATGTTTGACACAGGGCAAGTAATTGATAAAATTGGACAATATACTGAAAATTATTGTAAGCAAAGCGGTGTTTTTATAGAAAACGGTTATAGTTTAATAAAGGATGTTTTATTTAAGGGGTAAAGATGGTAGGCCCTATTGATTTGCAAAATGTCATACTCAATGCCACATCTCAAAGCCAAATCAATAGCAATTCTTTAGCACAGGCTGCGGTTTCTGAAGCTTTTAAAGGAATAATGAACAAAAAAGAAGAAGAAGTAAAAGCTGAACAGATAAATGAAACCGAGCATGAAACAGATAATGCTATTGATGAAAAGAAAGAAAGGCATAAAAAGAAGAATCGACATAAAGAAGGGCATATAGATTTAAAGGCTTGATGTGCTTGTGTTTGACATTTAAAATTTAAAGTAATATATTTCAAGCAAATAAATAAGAGTTTGGAGGTATGTCATGTCTCACGGTCATGGTGATAATCATAAAAAGTTGGTAGGGTTTTATAATGCTGCAAAATGGTCTATGGATGGTGTATGTTATTTAGATATATATGCAGACCATGTTGATGAAAGCGAAAAGGAACAGCTAAGAAGACATCTTGAGGATTTGGGTATAACGTTTGATTTATCGAAAGAAGGAACTATTAAAGGTTATTTTGAAGGAACATACGAAAAGGTTTTTCCTGTAATGAGACAGCTTCTTGATGAAGGCTGGAGCTGGTGATTTTCTTACTTGAATTTATCTAAAATTGTAGTAATTATGTAGTGCAAAGTGGGTCGGATAGTCGCTTGGTGAATATTTTTTCATCAAGAGGAAAGTCCGGGCTCCGTCAGGGTTAAGGTGTCGGTCGAAAGGCCGGTTGGGGTAACCCACAGGAAAGTGCCACAGAAAAGACACCGCCCAGCACCATTTTGTTTGATAAAGACATTCTAAATTTAAGAGTTTTTTAAAAAGCAAAATGGTGCTGGGTAAGGTTGAAATGGTGGTGTAAGAGACCACCGCTTGAGATAGCAATATCTCAAGGCACGGCAAACCCCACCTTGGAGCAAGACCAAATAGGAAAACCCTAATTGAGGTTAACCCTGCCTCTTCGCTTTTTGGCGGGGGTTTTCGGGTAGGTCGCTTAGATAAATGACTATCGCCGATCCATCACCATTTTGGAACAATGATATTCATCAAAAGCTAAAATCTTAAAATCCAAAATTGTGACGGCTCGGATACAGAACCCGGCTTATAGACCCGCTTTGCTTTTTTGTTTTATTCGGCTTTTTGGTATGCTATTGCCATTTTAAAGTGGCAAAGTTTGAATTTGGTTTTAAGTCTTGATATAGATTCTGTTGCACCGAGTATCAAATATCCACCCGGATTTAAGATATCGTTGTAAAATTTATCTATTACCTTTTGTCTTGATGTGTTGTCGAAATATATTAATACGTTTCTACAAAATATAACATCCATCTTTCCTATGGAGCGTAGTTGTCTATCGTCTGTAAGGTTTATATTTTTGAATACGCATTTTCTTTTTACAAAGTCTTTTATTTGATATTTACCGGGCCCAATGTTGTCAAAATATTTTTTCTTCATATCGAGCGATAGTTCTTTTAAAGAATATTCTCCGTAGATGCCTTTTTTAGCCTTTTCGAGTATTTCATTGCTGATATCGCTTGCAAGAATTCTTGCTGGTATATTTTGACCATATTTTTCCATCAAAGCAATGACTAATGTATACGGCTCTTCACCGCTTGAGCACGCTGCACTCCATATAGTCATCATTCTTTTTCTTTTTAATATTTCTGGAACAATTGAGTCTTTAAATGCATTTATTTGATTGATATGTCTGAAAAAGTAGGTTTCGTTTATTGTAACAGCATCAAAAAGATTGGTCATCTCTTTTGCGCCTGATGGCGACTTTATATATCTAAGGTATTCTTCAAATGTTGACATTTTAAGGGCATCAAGCCTTTTCTTTAATCTATTAACCAATAGATACTCTTTGTTTTTTTCAAAAAAAATTCCAGATTTTTCGTATATAAATTTTCTTATATCTTCGAATGTTTTCGGATCCATTTTCTCTGCCACTTCTTAGCTCCCACTAAAATATAATTGCTTTACGTTATCTATTTCTTCATATAGTTTAAATGTAAAAAACTCCAAATCTATTTTTGAAGATGCTTCCGCTTCTTTAAGTATGATTTTCCAGCCTTCATCTTCTTCTAAGGTGAATTTTGAGTAGTTGCCTCCAAAACCTATACCTTCTGAGTAGGTTAACAGGTCTGCTACATGCACTATAGAAGCCAAAAGGTGATTGTTTGCATTTGATGGATTGTGGTGGTTGGCAACTATGTCTATTATTTCATTTGGCAGTCCCCACACCGATAAAAGCTTTGAGCCCAATGCTGCATGGTTTATGCCGTATAACTCCATCTCGGAATCATAAAATGACAAACCTTTTTTATAGGCATTGTCCAATATCTCGTCTAATGCTTCCGGAGCGTATAAATCTAATAAAACCTTACCTATATCGTGCATTACGCCGCTACTAAATTCAGCGGAACTAAAATCTAAGTTTAGTATATTTGTTATGATTTTTGCCGTTACGCCACATCCAAAAGAGTGCTCTAAAAATTTATCCCTGTTAAAGTGTTTATGTAAGGGCATCTTTTTAACACTTGTTAGCATAACGGATATCATTACTATATTTTCAACTTGAACAAATCCAAGCATATTTATAGCATGGTTTAAGGACTGAACATTTCTTGATAGTCCGTAGAAAGAAGAGTTTGCCATTTTTAAGATTTGGCTTACAAGGTTAGGGTCTTTTTTGATTACGTTTTCTATGTCTTTTGATGTTGATGAAGCATCCCTTGTAAGTCTAATTACTTCAAAAGCTATGGCAGGAAAAGCGGGCAAATCTTCTATTGTATCAAGGTTTTCATACAAGTCTTGCAACTTACTCATAGCAAAATTCTACATAATAATAAAAATAAGTCAAGCATATAAATCTATGTAAAAAGGTGTAAAAAATAAAAATATTTTATTAGATTTTTTGAGTTTTTTGTATATCATTATTAAAAAAAGAGGTATTAAAGGTGTTTGAAAAGAATATATATATTAAAAGAAGAGATAAATTAAAAAAGCGTATGAAAAGTGGCATTTTGCTATTTATGGGTAATTCAAATATTCCAATGAATTACAAAGGAAACGACTATCGTTTTAGACAGGATAGTAGTTTTTTGTACTATTTTGGTATAGATAGGCCAAATATTGCTGGAGTAATAGACGTAGATAACAATAAAGAGATAATATTTGGTAATGAAGATACGATGGATGATATGGTATGGAGTGGCTATCGAGAATCTTTGAAGAGCTTATGTGAAAAAACGGGTATATTGGAACTTAAGCCGTATGGCAACCTTGAAGATTATGTAGATAAAGCGTTAAGTAAAAAAAGAGATATTCATTACCTGCCTCAATATAGAAGCGATAATGCTGTAAAAATAGAGAAATTAACAGGCATTAAATCCTATTTTGTCAATAAGTTTTCATCTTCAAAATTAATAAAAGCCATAGTTGAAGATAGATTAAAGAAATCAGATGTGGAAATCCAAGAGATAAAAAAAGCAATAAAAATAAGCAAGGGTATGTATGAAATAGCCTTTAAGGAAACGGTAAGCGGCAGATATGAAAGGGAAGTGTTGGGACTTTTAGAAGGCTATGCCATATCAAAGGGTGTTTGGCTTTCTTTTCCGACAATATTTACATCAAAGGGCTCTATATTGCACAACTACAGCCACGAAAATTTATTAAAAAAGGGCGATATGGTTGTGTTTGATTCGGGAGTAGAATCTTTTGAACACTATGCAAGCGATATAACTCGTACGATTTTTGTCGATAAGAAAGCAACTCAGTTGCAAAAGGATGTTTACAATATAGTTTTGGAAGCTCAAACGAATTGTATAGATATGGCAAAAGAAGGAATTTCTTTTCTTAATGTTCATATTAAAGCTGCGTTGACGATTGCAGAAGGACTTATAGATTTAGGTTTTTTAGCAGGGAAGGCAGATGATGTAGTTGAAAGTGGGGCGTACGCACTATTTTTCCCGCACGGCATAGGACATCCTATGGGATTAGATGTTCACGATATGGAAGGTTTGGGCGAAGAGTATGTGGGGTATGATGAAACCGTAAAAAGAAGTAATCTTTTTGGGTTATCAAGCTTGCGTTTTGCAAAAGAGCTAAAAAGCGGTTACGTAATGACTATAGAGCCCGGTGTGTATTTTATAGAGCCGCTTATCAAGAAATGGAAAGGCGGGAATGCTTTTAAAGATTTTATAAATTACGATAAAATTGAAAGTATGTTTGATTTTGGCGGAATAAGAATAGAAGACGATGTATTGATAACGCAGGATGGGTGTAAGGTTTTAAGCAACAACATACCGAAACAGTTAAAAGAGATTATAGAATAACGTATAACCTGCAATCTGAATGCAAATAAACCTTTACCAAGTATTTTAACAATATAAATGTATTAATTGTTGATATGGAGGTACAAAATAATGAATTTAGCCAAAAAATTACACGATTCCATGATAGCTGCGCAAGAAACGCCTTTTATTTTTGAAGACAAACACTACACCTTTGGCGATATTGACATAATGATTTTAAAAACTGCATCGTTTATGCAGGATATCGGTGTAAAGTTCGGTGATAGAGTCGCCATACAGATGCCCAAACTTATCGAGTTTGTTTATTTTCATTTAGCCAATCTTACATTGGGCGCTATAACGTTGCCACTCAATACGGAATATAGCGTGCAGGAAGTGGAGTATTTTTTGACCGATTCTGAAAGCGCATTCTTTGTTACCTATAAAGATAACTATTTGAGATTAAAGGATATGCTTGATAGGCTAAGTATAACAGTTATTACGGTCGATAAACCGATGGAAGGAACAATTTTTTATCAGGATGAAATTGTCTCGTATGACCCGTTGAGACCTGATTTTGTTGCCAAGGGCGGCGATGTGGGTATGATAGGCTATACATCGGGAACGACAGGTAGAAAAAGGCGCTATGATAACGCACGATAATCTTGTTTTGAATATGGAAGCATTAAGAAAAAGATGGAGATGGGCAAGCGACGATGTTCTGTTGCATGTTTTGCCGTTGTACCATTTTCATGGTTTGGGCGTTGCGCTTCACGGAGCTCTAAACGCAAAAAGCAAAGTTATAATGCATAAAAAATTTAACCCTGAGCGTGTTTGGAAAACAATAGAAGAAGAAAAGATAACTATGTTTATGGGTGTTCCTACGCTTTACTTTAGAATGGTAGAGGCATGGAATAAAATGGACAAAAAGCCAGATATCAGTTCTATGAGGGTATTTATTTCAGGTTCTGTGCCATTATCCGAAAAACTATTTTACGAGTTTAAAAAAATAACGGGACACAGGATTTTGGAAAGATACGGAATGACGGAAGCAGGAATGATAACATCCAACCCATACGAGCAAGACCAAAGGATTCCAAAAAGCGTCGGTTATGCGCTTGACGGTTGCGAAATAAAGATTGTTAATAGCGGCGGAAGCGATGCCAAACCCAATGAGGTGGGAGACGTTTACATAAGAGGAAACAACGTGTTTAAAGGGTATTGGAGAATGCCAAAAAAAACGAAAGAATCGTTTGTAGACGGTTGGTTTGCAACAGGAGATATGGGATATATGGATAAAACAGGAAGGCTTTTTTTGGTGGGAAGGTCAAATGATATGATAATCAGTGGTGGATACAACGTTTATCCTAAAGAGGTCGAATATGTAATTGAAGAAAACGATTGTGTGCTTGAAGCAGCCGTATTAGGTGTGGATGACGAGGATTTCGGAGAAAGGGTTGAAGCCGTAGTAAGGCTCAAGAAACCTGGATGTATAGATGAAAAGAGTTTGTTAGAGTTCACAAGGAATAAACTGGCTCACTATAAATGTCCAAAAAAGATTTATATAGTTGACGAGATTCCAAAAAATACTATGGGCAAGATAGTTATTGACGATATAAAGAAGTTAATTAAGGAAGGTAGGATAGCATAATAAAACCGAGTAGAATCAACAATTAAACAATTAAAAAATATTTTACTATAAAATTTACATTATATTGTGACCATTACTTTTGCATCTGTCACATCATTGACAATAGATGGCTATTTTGATACTATGTAATCCCTACTATACAACATTAAGGAGAAAAAAAGTGAAGTGGATGAAGAATTTAAAAACCTATACGCCGCCTGCGTTTACAGTTATAAGAGATAACGATAGATGCATAAGATGCAAGGCGTGTGTGGAGCAGTGCTCATTTGATGCTACCTTCTATGATGAAGAAGAAGATAAGGTTTGGAATTGGGACTCAAATTGCGTAAGTTGTAATCGTTGTGCTGCTATATGTCCAACAGAGGCAATAACGATAGAGAAAAGAGATTATAGCTATAGAAGAAATTATAGTTGGGAATCTCATATAGACGGTCTAAAAAAGAGAGCCATTTTCGGAGGAACGCCCGTTGTTTCCATGGGAAACGATAAGCCGTATAAGATTTATTGGGACCATATGCTTCTTAACGCATCTCAGGTAACAAATCCATCTATAGACCCATTACGTGAACCTATGGAGTTAAAAACGTTTTTGGGTAAGAAACCTCATTCGATAAGTGTTGAAAATGTTTCTCTAAAAACTAAGCTATCGCCTCAATTGGAGCTTGATGTGCCGATAATGTTTGCAGCAATGAGCTACGGCGCTTTAAGTTATAATGTGGTTGAGGCTTTAGGCAGAGCAGCAAAGGAGATGGGAACATTTTACAATTCCGGCGAAGGTGGCCTTAATAAAGACCATTATAAGTTTAAAGGTAATATTATTGTTCAGGTTGCAAGCGGAAGATTTGGCGTTCATAAGCCATATTTGGATGTTGGAAGTGCTATTGAGATAAAAATAGGACAGGGAGCAAAGCCGGGCATAGGTGGACATCTTCCAGGTGAAAAGGTAACAGAAACTATATCTGAAACGAGAATGATGCCACAAGGTTCTGATGCCATATCACCAGCACCACACCATGATGTTTATTCTATTGAAGATTTAAGGCAGTTGATATATGCACTTAAAGAAGCCACTGAATATACAAAGCCGATTATAGTAAAAATTGCTGCGGTTCATAACGTTGCTGCGATTGCGAGCGGCATAACGAGAGCCGGAGCCGATATAATATGCATAGATGGATTTAAGGGTGGAACAGGTGCATCGCCTCAGGTTATTAGGGATAATGTTGGATTGCCTATAGAGCTTGCTTTGGCTGTTGTGGATGAACGTTTGAGAAGCGAAGGCATAAGGCAGGATATATCTATTATAGCAAGCGGCGGAATAAGAAATTCTATGGATGTTGTTAAAGCTATAGCTCTTGGTGCTGATGCAGTTTATATTGGAACGGCAGCACTTTTAGCGATAGGTTGTACAATGTGTCAACAGTGTCATACCGGGCGTTGCGCTTGGGGTATTACGACGCAAGATCCGCATCTTTCAAAAAGAGTTAATCCGGATATAGCAAGCGAAAGACTTATAAATCTTCTTAAAGTTTGGTCTCTTGAAATAAAAGAAACTATGGGTGCTATGGGAATCAACTCTATAGAATCCTTAAGAGGCAACAGGCTGAACTTAAGAGGAATAGATTTGTCAGATAGAGAACTTGAAATTCTTGGAATTCTTCCGGCAGGTGAGTAAGGAGTTTTTGTATGAAAATCGTAAAAATTAATGAAGATAATTGTATATATTGTCATCTCTGTGAAGTGGCATGTATCGTTGAGCATTCTCAATCGAAAGATATTATAAAGGCTTTTAAAAAAGAAGAAAGGCCTATTGCAAGATGTAGCGTTGAATTTAACTATCCATTATCGCTGTCTATTATGTGTAGACATTGTGATGATGCTCCATGTATGGAAGCGTGTCAGAATGGTGCTATGCATAGGGATGAGCGTGGTTATGTAACGGTTGATTCTAATAAATGTGTAGGGTGTTGGATGTGTGTAATGGCTTGTCCGTATGGTGTTATAAAACGGGATACAAGAAGAGAGGTTTGGGGCTTGTCTACAAAGTGCGACGCATGTCCCGATAGAAAAATTCCGGCATGTGTTGAAGCCTGTCCTAATAACGCATTGACGTTTGAAGAAATATAAAAAAAGGGGAAAAAATGAAAATTGTAATAATAGGTAACTCTGTTGCTGGTATTAACGCTGTTGAAGCAATTAGAGAAAAAGATAAGATTTCAGATATTAGGGTTATATCGGATGAGCAAACAAGAGCCTATTCCCATCCGCTTCTTCCAAACTTTGTAGTTGGTGATGTAAGCAGGGCTGAAGAGAGGTTTTATTATAGACATAGAGCTTTTTATGAAAAAAATAATGTAAAAACAATCTTAGGCAAAAGTGTCGTTAAGGTATTTCCTAAAAATAAGTATGTTCAATTAAATAATGAAGAAAAGGTTGAATATGACAAACTGTTAATCGCCTGCGGAGGTAAGCCCATCATACCCAAAATGCAGGGCGTTGAACTTGAAGGTGTTCATACCTTAACCAATATAAAATCTGCCGATAGGCTAAAATCTGAGCTATCAGATATAAAAAGCTGTGTTGTTGTGGGTGGTGGACTTATTGGGAGTAAAACTGCCGAGAAGCTTGCTAAAAAAGGCATTAAGGTAACGCTTGTTGAATTGATGAAGCGTGTTTTGTTTCCTGTCTTGGATGATACAGGTGCAGACTATATCCATAAGGAATTGAAAAATTTAGGCGTAAAACTAATTCTTGAGGATTCTGTTGTTGAACTCAAAGGTGATAAAAAGGTTAAGGAAGTTGTCCTATCAAGCGGAAAAAAGATAGAAACAGACAGTGTTGTTGTTGCAGTAGGCGTTAGGCCGAATCTTGATTTTGTGAGTGATTCCGATATTGAGACAAATAAAGGTATATTGGTAAATGACTATATGCAAACAAACATCGATACGATATATGCTGCTGGAGATGTTGTTGAAGCATACGATATAGTGATTGCTCAAAAAAGACCAATTCCTATTTTGCCACTTGCTGCAAGACAGGGCAGAATAGCAGGTTTAAATATAATAGACTCAAATATAAAATACAAAGGTGGATTTCCTACAAACTCCATAACAATCGGTAAAACAAGTTTTATATCTATGGGAATTGTAGATTCTGACGAGTTTGAAGTATTGCAGATTCAAAACGGTAACGAATACAGAAAATTTCTTATTGATGATAATAAATTAGTGGGTGCAATATTGGTCGGCAATATAGAAAAAGCCGGTATGTTTAACTGGATGATACAGAATAAATTTGATGTTTCTTGGATTAAAGACACCTTTTTGAATAGTGATTTTGGATGGAAGTATTTTAATAAAGCCTTTAGGGTTTTAAGATTAGATAGAAAAATAAAGTAAACGGGAGAGCTTATGGAACTTGCTAAAGATATATCGGGGTGTGGTATAGCCGGTTTTATCAATACTGATGGTTCTTTGGTATCCGGCATAGATATAGTTGACTCTATTACATTGATGAAGGATAGGGGAAATGGTCTTGGAGCTGGTTTTGCAGCATACGGTATCTACCCTGACTTTAAAGATTTTTATGCTTTGCATATAATGTATGATGATGAGCATGCAAGAAAAATAACAGAAGAGTATCTTGATAGAAAGCTACATATAGAACAGCACGGAGGTATGCCTACAAGGCCTATAAAGAAGAAAAGACCAATATTTTTTGTTTATTTTGTTGAGCCAAGAGAGCAAAGTACAAAAGCCGAAAGTGAAGAGTTTAGAAAAGAAGAAGAAGATGAGTTTATGGTTAAACTTGTTATGCATATAAACGAAAAGATTGACGGAGCTTTTGTTATTTCAAGCGGAAAGAATATGGGTGTATTTAAAGGCGTTGGATATCCGGATGAAATAGCTAATTTTTTTAGGGTTGATGAGTATAAAGCTTGCTGCTGGACGGCTCATAACAGATTTCCTACAAATACACCCGGCTGGTGGGGCGGAGCTCATCCATTTTCTCTTTTATATTGGACGGTTGTTCATAACGGAGAGATATCATCGTATGGCGCAAATAAAAGGTATCTTGAGATGTATGGATATAAATGTACTCAGAAGACCGATACGGAAGTTGTAGCCTATCTGTTGGATTTAATATCAAGAAAGCATGGTTTGTCTTTCGATATGGTAGGCAAAATATTTTCTCCACCTTTATGGGAAGAGATAGAAAAAATGCCTAAAGAGGAAAAAGAACTATATACGGCTTTAAGAATGACCTACGGCGGCGCCCTGCTCAACGGTCCTTTTTCTATAATAGTTGGGTATCAGGGCGGAATGTTTGGACTTAACGATAGAATAAAATTAAGACCGCTTGTTGCGGCAAAAAAGGGTGCTACGGTATTTATGGCAAGTGAGGAATCAGCGATAAGATATATAGCTAAAGATTTGGATGAGATATGGATGCCAAAGGCAGGCGAGCCTGTGGTTGTGAATCTTACGGAAGAAGGATATAGAAAAATTTACGGTTAACAAGTTTAAGGAGCTTTAGATGTATGAAATAGATGCAAAAGATGTTTATTATAGAGATTTAAATGAACAGATAAGAAACGCAATTAAAAACCATAATAAAGAATTAGTTATAGAGAATGTCTGCGGGCAATATTATATTGGTTGTGGCTTATCCGACCCTGATGTAACAATTACTTTGCATGGTGTGCCTGGCAATGACCTTGGAGCATTTATGAACGGACCTGAAATTGTTGTTCTTGACGATGCCCAAGATGGTGTCGGTAATACTATGAATGGCGGTAGAATAATAGTGCATGGAAGTGCTGGAGATGTTTTGGCATACAGTATGCGAGGTGGTTCTCTATTTATAGAAAGGGATGTTGGTTACAGGGCTTGTATTCATATGAAAGCCTACAAAGAAATGAATCCTACAGTTGTAGTTGGAGGTTGTGCTGGAGCCTTTATGGGTGAATATATGGCCGGTGGAACGCTTATACTTCTTGGTTTAACGAAGAGTAAAAATAAACCCATAACGGGTAACTATTTAGCAACGGGTATGCATGGCGGCTCTATTTTTATAAGAGGCAGCGTTGAGCCTCATCTTTTGTGGGAACAGGTAAAAACAGAAGAACCTTCTTTAGAGGACTATGACTTAATAAAAGAGAATGTAAAAGAATTTTGCAATATATTTAAAAATGATTATAATGAAATTATGAATGAGGAGTTTGTGAAGGTGGTGCCTAAGTCCACAAGACCCTATGGCGATCTTTACATACCCGGACCTTAATTGTATGCCCTGGCGCATGCGTGATGTACTTTTTTCCTTAGAGCCAACACCTGACAATGGGGGATTGGCTTAAAAGGTACGGCAGATGGGCCTTTTATCCGAGAAAAGGATGTGCTGCCGCCTTTTTCGATATCCCCACCTATCGTTGTTAGGTTCTAGGAAAAATACTGCACACGGTGCGCTGGGGTTTTAGATATATTGACGGATTAAACAATTTTTTTGATATATATCCGCCATAATAAAAGAGGGCAGCATGGATAAGGAAAACCTTAGGAAAAGGTTTAAAATTGCGCGTGGCGCTTTAGATAAAAAATATATATACCTAAAAAGCCTTATTATATCTTTAAAAGTTTCAATATTTCTAAAAAAATACAGATTTATCGCGACATATTACCCTTTTAATAAAGAAGTTAATCCAAATCTCAAATTAATCGACAAGATTCTCTTGTTTCCCAAGATAAAAGGTAAAGATATGGATATGTGCCTACCAAGACAAGGCTTTATTAGAAAACAGATGGGTGTGATGGAGCCGTTTGGTGCTTGTTGTAAGGTGTTTAAAAAAGAGATTGAAGCAATAATAGTCCCGGCGTTGGTATTTGATTTGAAGGGTTACAGAATAGGTTACGGCGGAGGATTTTACGATAGATTCTTGAAGGATTTTGATGGTCTAAAGATAGGTGTGGCTTACGATTGCTGTATTGTGGATAAGATTGAACATCAAATTCACGACATTGCTGTAGATTATGTTATAACGGAAAAAAGAAATATTATATGTAAATTAAGGAGATAGAAGATGAGTACGTTAATAGTAGTGTTACTAATTATTCTTTCTGTTGCTGTTGGTATATCCATAGGTGCTTTTGCTTATCATCAATTTGTTGTTAAGAAGAAGGAGTATGCAAGGCAGAGTGCCGACGATATTTTAAAATCAGCGGAAAAGGAAAAAGAAAATATTTTAAAGAGCGCAGAGATTGAAGCAAAAGAGTATATGATTAAAGCAAAAAATGAAATAGAAAACTTAGAAAAAGAATCTAAGAAAGAGATACAAAAATGGGAAAAAAGGCTTCAATCAAAAGAGATGAGTTTAGATAAAAAGCAATCCTATCTTGACGATAAATTGGAAAGTATTACACAAAAACAGGAAGATATAGCGAATGTTGAAAAAGAGCTTGAAAAGAAAATGGAAGAGATAGATGAGCTTATTAAAAAAGAACAGAATAAGTTAGAGAAAATAAGCGGAATGTCGCAGGAAGAAGCTAAAGAAGAACTTATAAAGAGTATTGAAGAAGATGCCAAAAGAAAAGCGGCAAATAAGATTAAAAAAATAGAAGAGGAATTAAAAGAAGAAGCAAAGAAGATGTCTCAAGAGATTTTGGCTATGTCTATGGAGCGTATAGCAAGTAATTACGTAGCTGAAAAGACAGTATCTACAGTTACCTTACCTAATGATGAGATGAAGGGAAGGATAATAGGTAGGGAAGGGCGCAACATTAGGTCTTTTGAAAAAGAAACCGGTACGGATTTAATTATAGACGATACGCCTGAGATTGTTGTTATATCAAGCTTTAATCCATTAAGAAGAGAGATAGCAAGGATTGCTTTGGAAAAATTGATAAAAGACGGAAGGATTCATCCAGCAAGAATTGAAGAGACTGTTGAGAAGGTTAAAGAAGAGCTCTATCAAGAAGCTTCGGAAGAAGCAAAGCAGGTTGTATTTGATTTGGATGTTGGTAATATGCACCCTGAATTGATTAAATACTTGGGACTGTTGAAGTATAGAACAAGTTATACACAAAACGTATTGGCTCATTCTGTTGAGGTTGCATACCTTGCGGGTATTATGGCTGGTGAGCTTGGATTGAACGTTAAATTGGCTAAAAGGTCGGGTTTATTACACGATATAGGAAAGGCTGTAGACCAAGAAATTGAAGGCTCTCATACAAAAATTGGAGCTGATTTGGCTAAAAAATATGGAGAAAATAAGTGTGTCATAAATGCTATAATGTCTCATCACGGCGAGGTTGAGCCTATGTGTCCAGAAAGCGTTTTGGTTTCAATTGCCGACACATTGAGTGCAGCAAGGCCTGGAGCAAGGCGTGAAAGGTTGGAGAATTACATACAAAGACTTGAAGAACTTGAAGGTATTGCAAAAACAAAAGAAGGTGTAAAAGAAGCATACGCAATTCAAGCAGGAAGAGAACTAAGGGTTATAGTTGAGCATACGCTTGTTGATGATTCTCAAAGTTTGATGGTTGCAAGGGATATAGCACACGAGATAGCTGATCAGGTATCATACACAGGTCAGGTTAAGGTTGTGGTAATAAGGGAGAATAGGGCGATAGAATATGCAAACTAACGTAAACATACTGTTTATAGGTGATGTTGTCGGCAGATACGGCAGAAGAATACTTCGAAACGAAATAGATAGCATAAAAAGAGAATTTGATATAGATTTTACTGTTATTAACGCCGAAAATGCGGCTGACGGATTTGGTATAAATAAAAAGGTTTACGATGATATTGAGAAGTGCGGAGATGTTTTAACGCTGGGCAATCATACGTGGGATAAGAAGGAATTTTTGAAAGATGTGGATTCGATGCCAAAGATTATAAGACCTATAAATTTTTCCAAAAAAGCGCCCGGCTTAGGCTATAGAATAGTTCCTATAAACGGTTTTGAGATTGCTGTTATTAACGCAATAGGCAGGGTTTTTATGATGCCTGTCGATAATCCTTTTTATGAAGTGGAAGAGTTGTTAGAAGATGAGATACCTGATGATATAAAGATAAAAATAGTTGACTTTCATGCCGAAGCGACAAGCGAAAAACAGGCTTTTGGATGGTATTTTGACGGGCGTGTGAGTGCTGTTCTTGGCACTCACACCCATGTTCAAACTGCCGATGAAAGGGTTTTGCCAAATGGAACGGCATATATTACAGATGTTGGTATGACGGGTTGTCATGACGGCGTTTTAGGATTTAATAAGGATGAAGCTTTAAGCAGATTTTTAACCTATATCCCTAAAAGACTTAAGGTGTGTAAAAGCAATTTGAGAATAAACGGATGTATAATAACGGTTAATTCAAAAAGCGGAAAGGCATTAAATATTCAAAGGATAAATAGAAGCGTTAATCTTAACTAAAATTTAAATACGGCAACCCTTGGCAGATTGGAAAAATCTTTTTTTAAATCATAAAAACAGTCAAAGCTTTTAACAAAGTCTTCTTGATTATAGCCTATCTCTAAGATTAAATATTTACAGAGATGTTTGGCTTCTTTGATTAGTTTTTCTATTATTTCTGTTCCGTTTTTTGTTATAAGGGCTTTTTTTGGCTCGAATTTAACATCATCTTGCAGATTATTGTACTCTTTTTCATCTATATAGGGTGGATTTGAGACTATTATGTCGATTTTGGTATTTAAAAATGACAGTGTATCTGCATTTATCAATTGTATGTCGGCATTTAATTTTCTTGCGTTTTTCTTTGCTATTAGCAGAGCGTTGAATGATATATCGCTTGCAAATACGGTTGTGTTTAGTATTTTTGAAAGTGATATAGCGATTGCTCCACTTCCTGTTCCTACATCCAATATCTTTGGATTGATAAACCTTTTTGCTAATTCCAAGGTTGTATCAACTAAAAGCTCTGTCTCCGGTCTTGGTATAAGTACATTTTCATCAACGTATAGTTCAAATCCGTAAAACTCCTTTATGTGTTGAATATACGCCATTGGATATTTTTTCTTTCTTTTGGCAAGCAGTTCTTTTAGCGTTTCAATCTCTTTTTCGTTTAGCCTATATTCTGGGTTTGTTAAGCAAAATAGTTCATCTTTGTTGATAGATAGTTTCAATATAATCATTGCGTCTATTCCGTATGTGGCGATATTTGCTTCTTTTAGTTTTTTCATTAAATAGCTTAGGGATTCTTTAATATTCATAGTTTTTCAAAAACAAGTCTGTCTTTATTTGTGTATGCCTTTAATTTTTTTCTTAATACCACCGTTTGGGTGTTTTTAATGAGTGCTATTCTTTCTATATTTTTAAAGCTCAAAGAATATTGAGTGTTTAGAAGTTTTTTTGCGGCCATCGATATAAGCCTGTAGAGTATTGCATTATCGTTAGATAGTCTATCTATATTCAAAATCAATCTTTCTTTGTTAAATAAAACTAAACGTTTCGTAAATTCCTTTTCTGCAATATTATCCAGCAATCTGTCTTCTTTTGATAGTATCTCAGATTCCCTGTAGAGTGTATCTACTATATTCGGATTGATATCTTTCAATTGCTCCATAAGCTCTAATCTTATTCTGTTTCTTAAAAAACCTTTATAGAAATTTGAGCTGTCCGTTTTGTATTCTATCCTATTTTCTTTTAGATAGTCTATTATCTCTTTTTTTTCTAAAAAAATCAAAGGCCTGATATAGAATCCTCTTTTTATTCTTAGTGAAGATAGTCCTTTTATGCTTGAGCCTCTTAACATATTTATCAAAAATGTTTCCGCAATATCGTTTTTTGTGTGGGCTATGGCTATTAAGTTGAGATTTAGCCGTGTTTTGCAACTGTTTAAAAATTCGTATCTTTTTATCCTTGCCGCTTCTTCAGTAGACAGTTTGTTGTTTTTTGCAAATTTGCCAACGTCAAAGCTGTCGGATAAAAAATTGGCATCTATTGAATTGGAAAATTCTTTTACAAACTGTTCTTCTTCTTTTGCTTCTTTTCTTAACATATGGTTAAAGTGCAGGATGTATATCTTTATGCCTAAGTCATTTTTTAAAATATTTAAAGAGTGCGCTAAAAATATCGAATCGGGTCCGCCCGATACGGCTATGCCTATTTTGCCTTTATTAATTAATTGATTGGCTTTTATGAAGTCTTGCAATCTTTTTATAATCGCTTTTTTGGACAAGATAGATAATTCCTCCTATTAGACTGCAAAATACCGTAACAAAAAATACTTCTAAACTCAAGGTTAAGGATTGGGTTTTGTTTAGGTTTGCAAGGCTGAAGAATAGCACAAATGCTGATTCTCTGACACCTATGCCGTTAAATGAAATAGGTAGGAAGCTGATAAGATTTATTATAGGTATAAAAGCTAAATAATATGCGTAATTAACCCTAAAACCAAGCATATTGCCGGCAGTAATATATACGGATATAACAATCAATTGAACAAAAAGTGATAAAATTGAAACCGAAATAAAGTATTTACTTTTATGGAAAGTTTTAATGTTGTTAAAAAATGTTTCCAATTTTTTGCTGTATTTAGTAAAAAATTTAATAGAATATACAGAAAAATAGGCAAATATATTTATCGCTATCACCATGATTACAATCTCTTTTTTAAAAAAGCTTTTAAATAGGGTAACGCTTATCAGTGAAACAAACAATAAAGCCAAAAGTCCATTATATCTTTCTAAGAATATAGAGCTTATGGATTTATTTAAGGGAATTTTTTTTGAAAGTATATAGGCTTTTAGTGCGTCTCCGCCAATTATACTTGGCAAGAAGAGATTTGCATACATTCCTATAAAATAAATTTTTAAGAGTTCAATGGATTTTACGTTTTCACCTAAACTTTTTAGTACAAAATGCCATCTTATACTGCTTATTATCTGGGAAAAGATGTAAATTGCACTCAAAAGTAAAAAATTTAATAAGCCTATACTCGTTATAGTGGTTAAAAATAGGCGAATATCCGTTTTATAGAAAAGTATGACAAGCAGTGCAATGCTCACAAAAATTTTTACAATTAATTTTAGCAATGCCATGCGATAATTATAAGATATATATAGGCATATAGCAACAAATTGGAATGATAAATATGTATTTTTATTTTTTATATATTGACTATTTATTGACTTTTTAGTTAAATATAGGTATTAGTTAATAGATTCTCATAAAATTAAGGAGGAGTTATGAGCTTCAAAAAGATATCAAAAGAAGAGTGGAGAGAATTAGCCAGCAAAGAGTTGAAGGGCAAAAGTGTAGATACTTTAATATGGGAATCTCCCGAAGGTATACCCATACAGCCCTTATATACGGCTGAAGATTTGGAGAAACTGGAGTATCTTGACACATTCCCCGGCTTTCCACCGTATATTAGAGGACCAAAAGCAACAATGTATGCTGGAAGACCGTGGACAATAAGGCAGTATGCGGGTTTTTCAACGGCAGAAGAATCAAATGCGTTTTATAAAAGAAATCTGGCACAGGGACAACAGGGATTGTCTGTGGCATTTGATTTGGCAACGCATAGAGGATACGATTCAGACCATCCGCGTGTTGTAGGTGATGTGGGAAAAGCCGGTGTTGCGATAGATTCAGTTGAAGATATGAAAATTCTTTTTGATGATATTCCGCTTGATAAAGTGTCTGTTTCAATGACGATGAACGGAGCAGTGTTGCCGATTATGGCGGGATATATAGTGGCGGCTGAAGAGCAGGGAGTAAAACAACAGCAGCTTGCAGGAACGATACAGAATGATATATTAAAAGAATTTATGGTTAGAAATACATATATCTATCCGCCACAGCCGTCTATGAGAATTATTGCCGATATTATTGAATACACAAGTAAATATATGCCAAAATTCAACTCTATAAGCATAAGCGGATACCATATTCAAGAAGCAGGAGCTAATGCTACACTTGAGCTTGCATTTACATTGGCTGACGGTCTTGAATATGTCAAAACGGCACTATCAAAAGGGCTTGACATAGATGCTTTTGCGCCGAGATTGTCGTTCTTCTTTGGTATAGGTATGAACTTTTTTATGGAGATAGCGAAATTAAGGGCTGCAAGGTTTTTGTGGGCTGAACTTATGAGCCAATTTAATCCAAAGAATCCACGTTCTATGGCGTTAAGAACGCACTGCCAAACATCCGGATGGAGTTTGACAGCTCAACAGCCGTACAACAACATAATAAGAACAACGATTGAAGCAATGGCTGCTGTTTTAGGCGGAACGCAATCTTTGCACACAAACGCACTTGACGAAGCAATAGCCCTACCTACAGATTTTTCGGCTCGTATTGCACGAAATACGCAGATAATAATCCAAGAAGAGAGCAATGTCTGCAAGAGCGTTGACCCGCTTGCTGGGTCTTATTATATAGAATCATTGACGCACGCTTTGATTAAGGAAGCATCCAAAATTTTGAAAGAGATTGAAGAGCTTGGCGGAATGACAAAAGCCATAGAGACAGGTATGCCAAAATTAAGGATAGAAGAGTCAGCCGCTAAAAGACAGGCTTTGATTGATAATAAGGAATATGTAATAGTAGGCGTTAATAAATACATTATACCAGAAGAAGATGACGAAGCCGTTGAGGTTTTGGATATAGACAATACTGCTGTAAGAGAAAAGCAGATTGCACGCTTGAAAAAAATTAAAGCCGAGCGGGATAATGATAAGGTGGAAAAAGCTTTAAACAAACTTACTAAAGCCGCAGAAACTGGTGATGGAAATCTTTTGGAGCTAAGTGTTGAAGCTGCAAGATTAAGGGCGACAGTGGGTGAAATATCCTATGCTTTGGAGAAGGTATATGGTAGATATCAGCCAGAAATTAAACTTGTGTCAGGAGCTTACGGAAGCATGCTTGAGACTAACGAAGAATTTAATGAGATTAAAAAAGAGATTGAAGAATTTGAGAAACAGGAAGGTAGAAGGCCAAGAATCTTGATAGCAAAGATGGGTCAAGATGGCCACGACAGAGGGGCAAAGGTTGTAGCAACCGCTTATGCCGATATGGGATTTGACGTTGATGTTGGGCCACTATTTCAAACACCAGATGAAGCAGCAAAAATGGCAGTAGAAAACGACGTTCATGCAATCGGGGCATCATCATTGGCTGCAGGACATAAAACTCTTGTACCACAGTTGATAAAAGAACTTCAAAAATTGGAAGCAGACGACGATATAATTGTCTTTGCAGGTGGTGTAATACCTAAGAAAGATTACGATTTTCTTTATAAATCCGGCGTTGCTGCTATATTTGGACCAGGTACAAGCTTAATAGAATCAGCAAAAGAGGTTTTAAAAGCTATAAAAGAAAAAAGAACACCTAAGAGTATACTCGGCAAATGATGGATATAGAAAAACTAAAAAATGATTTGTTAAAAGGCAGAAGAAGGGCGTTGGCAAAAGCCATTACCCTTACAGAAAGCAAAAACAGAGAGCATAAAAAACAGGCAAAAGCTCTGTTGGAAGCCATATTGCCGCATTCTGGTAATTCTATAAGAATCGGCATTAGCGGTGTTCCCGGCGTTGGCAAAAGCACCTTTATAGAAGCGTTTGGAATGTTTTTGATAGGGCTTGGACATAAGGTTGCGGTATTAGCTATAGACCCTTCTTCTCACATAACAGGCGGTTCGATACTTGGCGATAAAACCAGGATGGAGACATTGTCAAGACAGGAGAATGCATTTATTAGGCCGTCTCCGTCGGGTGATTCCTTAGGCGGCGTGGCGAGAAAAACAAGAGAAAGCATATTTTTGTGTGAGGCAAATGGATATGACGTAATTATAGTAGAAACTGTTGGGGTAGGGCAATCTGAAGTTACGGTTTCTTCTATGGTTGATTTTTTTGTTTTAATGCAACTGTCAAATGCAGGTGATGAACTGCAGGGTATCAAAAGAGGCATAATGGAAGTTGCAAATGCTGTTGTTATCAATAAAGCAGACGGAGATAATTATAGAAAAGCAGCGTTAGCCAAAAGACAACTTGAGAATGCTATTCATATTTTAAAGCCCATTGAAAATGGGTGGATTCCCCCGGTGCTGCTTGCGAGTGCAAAAGAAAAAACAGGGATTAAAGAGCTGTGGAATGTTGTAGAAAATTATGTTAATATGCAAAAAAGCAATGGTTTTTTTGAGGCAAAAAGGAAAAATCAAGCAAAAAATTGGATGTGGAGTGTTGTAATGGACGGTATAAAAGATATGTTAAATAACGATGAAGAGATATCGTCTATTGCTAAAGAGATGGAATATGCTGTAGAAAATAGCATAACTACACCGTCTTTTGCTGCTGAAAAAATTTTAAATGCCTTTAAAAGATGTTAAAAGGGGGAAGGTATGATTAAAGTTAAAGGGTTATTGATGGCTTTCTTAGGGCTTGTGTTTATTGTTACGATGATTTCTTCTTGTGCCACAGAATCTGAAAACGTTGCTTTAGGAACGGCAACAGGCGCTGCAATTGGGTCAAGTGTATCTAATGATAAGTGGAAGGGTGCCGTAATAGGCGGTATTATAGGTTCGATGGTTGGTGAAGCTTATTATCAGATACAGCAGAAAGCCATAAGGGAAGCTATTAATCAACAAAGACCTGTAGCCTACCAAAGACAGACAAATAATGGTGGATGGGAAAAGGTTGAAGCAGACCCGATATCCAATCAATACTACAATCCGAATAAACATACCACTTGCCAAAAGGTGCATGTTAGAATTGTGAAAAACGGTAAGGTGGTAGAAGATAGGATAAAAGAGGTCTGTAAAGGAACAAAAGAAACAAACGAGTATTAAAAAGGAGAATAGACTGATGCTTCAGCAGATAGACCATATAGGTGTTGCGGTTAAAAATCTCGATGATACAATAAAGTTGTATAGAGACATTATAGGTCTTGAACTTCTTGAGACGGAAGAGGTTGAATCTCAAAAAGTCAAGGTGGCTAAGTTTAATATAAACGGTGTCCATATAGAATTCTTAGAACCTACCGCAGACGATAGTCCGATTGCTAAGTTTATGAACAAGCATGGAGAAGGGTTGCATCATATAGCCTATAGAACCGATGATATATACAAAGAGCTTGAGCATCTTAAATCAAAGGGCGTAAAGCTTATTAATGAAGAACCGTTTGACGGTGCATCAGGCGTAAAGGTTGCCTTTATTCACCCTAAGTCAAGCATAGTGTTAACGGAACTTGTTGGAAAAGGAGAGTAGATAATGCAAAAAAAACCGATGAGAGTTGTTGTTGTAGGTGGTGATGCCGCAGGTATGAGTGCGGCAAGTCAGGTAAAAAGAAGAAATAAAACGGCTGAAGTAATAGTGTTAGAGAAAACGGAGGATGTCTCCTACGGAGCATGCAGTATGCCGTACAATATCGGATACGACCTTGATGTTGAAGGTCTTGTTGTGATGAGCGCTAAGGATTTTAAGGAAAAACGCGGCATAGATGTTCGTCTCTTGAATGAGGTAATAGGTGTTGATACCGATAATAACAAGGTTTTTGTTGATAATAAGGCTACAGGCAGAAAGTATGAAGTTGAGTATGATTATCTTGTTATAGCTACCGGAGCAAGGGCTGTTTTGCCGAGCATTAATGGTGTGCATAATGAAGGCGTGTTCACGCTTAAGACTCTCGACGACGCAAGGGCGATAAAGAGTTACATAAAAGAGAAAAAGCCCAAAAGATGCGTTTTAATAGGTGCCGGTTATATCAATTTGGAGGTTGCAGATAACTTTAAAAGGATAGGCATAGAAGATATAACCATTCTTAAAAGAAGCGACAGGCTGATGAACGAATATGAAGACGAAGTTGATGAAAAGGTTAGAGAGGTTTTGGATAAAAACGGCGTAAAGCTTGTTACCGGCATAGATATTAAAGAGATTGACGGTTTAACGGTTAAAACAAACAAAGGTGATTTTGACGCCGATATTATTAACATTGGTATAGGTTTTAAACCCAATACGGAATTTCTTGAAGGTTCAAAGATTAAGATAGATAAAGATAGCACGGCTGTTGTTGTCGATAGATACTTCAAAACGAATATTGATAATGTATATGCTGCAGGCGATTGCGCCCTGTTGTATCATAGAATACTCGATAAAAATATTTACTTGCCAAGCGGTAATAACGCCAATAAATCGGGTAAAACAGCTGGAGCTAACATAGCCGGCGCAAATGAAAAATTTGCAGGTGTAGTAGGCACAAGGGCATTTGATGTCTTTGGATTGGCTATCGGAAAAACCGGTATTTCTCTAAAAGAGTCCCAAGAAATGGGATTTGATACCTTTAAAACAGCCATCACTGCGCCTACTAAGGCTCACGGATACCCTATTCAGGATAAGATTACAATTATATTTATAACGGAGAAGAAAACGGGAAGATTGATAGGAGCGCAATCCATAGGAGATGAGAGTGCGGCTTTAAGGATTGATGTTTTGGCTACGGCTATATATGCCAATATGACGATTAAAGATATCCAAGGGCTTGATTTGGTATATTCACCGCCGTTTGCTCCTGTGTGGGACCCGATTTTGGTTTGTGCAAATCAGGCTATAAAGAAGGTGTAGTCTATGAAATACAAAAGCACAAGAGGCAAGGTTAGCGGTTTAGGTTTTACGGAAGCCTTTTTGATGGGGCTTGCAACCGATGGCGGTTTGATAATTCCCGAAAAGATACCGACGGTTGAGCTGGAAAAGTTGAAAAATTTAGCGTACAAAGAGCTTGCCTTTGAGATATTTAGCCTATTCATAGACGATATTGACAAACAAGACATTAAAAATCTAATAGAAAAAAGTTACTCTACATTTGATACGGATGAGATTACGCCGATTGTTAAAAAAGACGGTGTGTATATCCTTGAGCTATTCCACGGACCAACATTTGCCTTTAAGGATGTTGCTTTGCAGTTTTTGGGCAATCTCTTTGAATATGTTTTGGATAAAACCGGTTCGAATATAAATATTTTAGGAGCAACAAGCGGAGATACGGGAAGCGCCGCCATATACGGACTAAAAGGCAAAAAGAATGTAAATATATTCATTCTTCATCCGCACGGTAAGGTTAGTCCTATCCAAGAGATGCAGATGACCACCGTAGAAGACGAAAATGTTTACAATATAGCAATAGAAGGAACGTTTGACGATTGTCAATATATAGTAAAATCCATTTTTAACGATTTGGAGTTTAAGTCCAAGTATAACTTGGGAGCTGTAAATTCAATAAACTGGGCAAGGATATTGGCTCAAATTGTTTATTATTTTTATGCGTACTTTAAAAGCGGAGTGGATGAGCTTTATTTTAGCGTTCCTACGGGTAATTTTGGTGATATTTTTGCAGGGTATATTGCAAAAAAGATGGGATTGCCGATAAAAAAACTCATTCTTGCTACCAATTCGAATGATATACTGTATAGGTTTGTAAATTTTGGAGATTATAGCATAAAAGGGGTAGCTCAAACGCTTTCTCCGTCCATGGATATTCAGATAGCAAGCAACTTTGAACGCTATCTTTATTATCTATTTGATGAAGATGCAGATAAGGTTAAAGATATTATGGATGAGTTTGCGCAGACAAAAAAGATATTGTTTAAACAGGAATTGCTTAAAAAGGTTCAGGATGAGTTTGAATCTTATAGAGCCGATACAGAAGATACGCTTAATACTATAAAAAGATTTTATGAAGAGACAAATTATATAATAGACCCTCATACAGCAGCGGGGGTATCGGCTGCATGGCAATCAAACCATAAGGATGTTATATGTTTATCTACGGCTCATCCCGCCAAGTTTCCAGATGCTATAGAAAAAGCCATTAAAAAAACGCCCAAAGAGCCTGATGCGATAAAGAAATTGCACTCTAAAGATAAGAGAATGTCCATTTTAAACAACGATATTGATGAAGTGAAAAAATTTATGGAAGAGAACCTAAAAAATGAATTTTAGTGGTTATTTTTTGTTGACAAATCGTTGACTAATATGTATTATCACTCTTGCCTTTTTTAACGGGTCGTTAGCTCAGTCGGTAGAGCAGTAGCCTTTTAAGCTATTGGCCGCAGGTTCGATTCCTGCACGACCCACCATTGTGCGTCCCCATCGTCTAGACGGCCAAGGACACCGCCCTTTCACGGCGGTAACGTGGGTTCAAATCCCGCTGGGGACGCCATATTAAGATGGAGGTATTTATGACTAAGGCTGAACTAATTGAAAAAGTTGCAAAAAAAATTGGTGCTACAAAGACAGAAGTAAAAAAGATTATTGATGCTACAGTTGAAGAAATTATGGATAGTGTTGCAAGTGGTGAAAAGGTTGGTTTTGCTGGATTTGGGACATTCTATACCAGCAAAAGAGCAGCAAGGGTTGGTAGAAACCCAAGAACAGGTGAGAAACTCACAATTGAAGCCTTCAATCTACCAAGTTTCAAATGTGGTAGAGTTTTCAAAGAAAAGGTCAACAAGTAGAGCCTTCTTAGGTATTAAATAGGGCGCATAGCTCAGCTGGAAGAGCATCTGCCTTACAAGCAGAGGGTCGTAGGTTCAAGTCCTGCTGCGCCCACCATTGGAGCCGTAGTTCAGTTGGTTAGAACGCTGGCCTGTCACGCCAGAGGTCGCGAGTTCGAGTCTCGTCGGCTCCGCCATTTTTTATGATGTTATCGTCATGTGTATTATCCATAGGCAAAGAAATAATTAGTGGTTTCACTAATGATACCAATTCGTTTTTTATATCTTCAAGGTTAACAAATATTGGTATATATAATAGGTTTATACTATCTGTAGATGATGAAGAAGGTGATATAGTTAGCTGTATTAAAGCTTGTTTAGATAAAGTTGATATCATTATAACCACTGGTGGATTGGGTCCTACATTTGATGATATAACCGTTTCATCCGTAGCCAAAGCGCTTAACAAAGAGCTTGTTTTTAGTCGTGCATCTTATAATCGTATCGAAACATTCTATAAAAGGCTGTATGATGCGGGTAAAATAGATTCGCCTGAAATGAACGATAAAAGAAAAAAAATGGCATACATACCTAAAGGTGCGATAGAAATAGAAAATAATGTGGGTGCAGCAAGTGGCATTTATCTAAAGGAAAATGGAAAGCATATTTTTTGCTTGCCGGGCATTCCAAAAGAGATGAAACCTATGTTTGAAGGCTTTGTGTTTAAGACTTTGAAGGGTTTTTCTGACAGTTGTATACTAAGCAAAACCTATGAATTTAGGATAAACGACGAAACAATTTTAGGAAGGTTTATAGATAAATTGAAATCATCTGATATGCATATAAAATCTCTACCGACAGGGTTTGATTCAAAAATTATGGGTGTAAGGTTTACGGCTTACGGTAAAGACCATCAAGACTGTTTGTCAAAGATAGAATTAACTAAAAACAAACTTCAACAGGCATTGGAACAATATAATGCTTAAATCCCTTTTTATATCTTTGTTTTTTATTATCGCCTTTTCTTTGAATGCATTATCATTTAATCGTGTATATGAAGATTTTGATGCTGAGTATAATTTTGAATTCAGTAATATGATTATTGCAAAAGGCACCTTGAAAGGCAGGCTAAGTAAAGATAACAAGACATACACTATTACCTTTGACGGAAAGACGTCCAAACTTATCAGTATATTTTATCGTTTAAAAGAGCATATAGAAGGTAGTGTAGATGTAGATACAAGAAGGGATTTAATATATAAAAGTTTAGAAAAAACATCAAAAAAGAACAAGAGCGTGAAGATAACATTTCTTAATAAACATAAAGCCAAGGTTGTTATAATAAAGAACGGAAGAAAAAAAGAGGTCGAGCTTGTCTCTAAAAAGGGTATCTATTCGCCTATCTCTCTATATCTTTTCTTTATATCAAATAAGGTAAAGTTTGGTGATTCCTATTATAGAGATGTTGCTGTTGCAAGTCATGTATATAGAATTGAGATAACGCCAAAAAAACTTTCTCAAATCAATATAGATAGAATGAAAAATAAACATGGAAAAAGAGAGACTGTAGAAGTTGAGATACGTTTTTTTAAAATAGACAAAAATGGTAAGATGCTGCCTGATAAAAAAATGAAAAAGATTGTTGCTTGGATTGCAAAGGATAACCCAAATATACCTTTACTTGTAGAATCGTGGCATTTACTTGGGGTGTTTCAGGCAAGACTCACAAAATTAAAATACGCAAAAAGACAGGTATACTCAAAGGATTCAAGTAAAAAGATTAATTTTCCATAAATTATAATTGCGGAGCAAATATTCTCATGAAATTTTCCGCAACAAGCCTGAGTTTAGAAGCCTTTTGAATATCATCGGATGAATCTCTAAGTAGCTCTTCCATCCAAGATTCAGTAGTTTTTATTGTTTCTTTTGAATATGAAAAGTTTGCTATCTCATAATTCAAAAACAGGCTTCGGTTGTCGAAGTTTACAGAACCCAGCATTACACTTTTGTTATCGAATAAGACAGCTTTTGCATGCAACATTGCATGATTATACAGAGCTACGTGAATACCTGCTTCTTTTAGTTCCCTCATATAACTCTTTCTTCCAAGGTCTGCAATAATATGGTTAGATTTGGCAGGCGTTATAAGTTTAACGTCTATTCCTCTGTGTTTTGCTATTATAAGGGATTTCATTAAAACGCTATCGGGTACAAAATATGGCGTTACTATCCAGATACGCTCTTTTGCTGAATGTATTGAACTAACTATTGCTTCAAAGAGAGCATCGGTTTCTATATCAGGACCAGACGGGACAACCTGAAGACAGTCGTTGCCGCACTTTTTCAGTTTTTTTGTTGATATTTCAAGGTTTTTTCCTGAAGCGTAAGCCCAGTCTGATTTGAAAACCTCTAAATAGTGAAAAACGGCATTGCCTTCAATTATAAACATCAAATCATTCCATTTTGGAGGATATCTATTTGTTCCCATGTAGTCGTTTGATATATTCATGCCGCCTGAGATAACCGTTTTTTCATCAAATATATATATTTTTCTGTGATTTCTTAAGTTTATGTAGTTTTTGAAGGGCATACGTAATATGGGCATAAAAAAGGCAATATCCACACCAGCATCAATCAGCCGTTTTGTGAATCGTTTACTAAAGTAGAATTTATATGAACCTACCGAATCTAAAAGAATCTTTATCTTTACACCTTCTTTGGATTTTGTAGATAAAAGTTTAATTATATTTTTGGTTATTTTGTCGTATTCGAATAGGTAAGTACTTATGTATATGCTTTCCTTTGCACTTTTAATCTTTTCGATGAACAGATTGTATGCCATTATGCCGTCAGTTATGACTTTTACCCTGTTGCCCGTTGTTGGCTTAGGAATCTTATTTGCAATAAGCACTTCGCTGACAGGAAGATTTGGTGTGCATTCGTCGTTTTGTAAAGCGCTCATTTTAACAGAGGTTTTTTTATTGATGTGTTTTCTTGTGCCTATAATAAAATACAGTGGGACTGCAATATAGGGAAATACGGCTATCGATAAAAGCCACGCAATCATACTTGTAGGCGTTCTTCTTTGGTAGAGCATATGCATTACGGCAGATATAACAAGCAATTGCCATAAAATGATAATTCCGTAGTAAAAGAAAGAATGCAATAAATCTGTATTCATTTAAAACTCCTTACCAGACATTAGAGTATAAAATTAGTTTTGTTTTGTCTATTTTTCAATATAATTATTTAAATTAAACACACTGGAGGTGGATATGTTTGTAGGATGTATAGACAAAATAGAAGAAAGGTTGATGGATTCAAGCGACGCTAAAAACGTAACCAAAAGGATTTTGATTGGACCAAAAGAAGGATGGGATAGTCATGTTATGAGACTCTTTACGATAGAAAAGGACGGCTTTACACCGAAGCATTCTCATCCTTGGCCCCACATTAATTATGTTGTGGAAGGCGAAGGAATTTTATATATGGACGGAAAAGAATATAAAATGACAAAAGATTGTGTTTCGTATGTTCCGTCCAATGTTGAACATCAATACAGGAATACCGGTAATGAAAAATTTGTTGTAATATGTATCGTTCCAAAAGAAGGAGAAAGATTGTAGATTGACATTATTAGACTTTGCTTAATAGAAGGATTCTGTGGGAATATTGTTAATTTAAGATGGGCGGATGTTCCTAAGGGTTCAAATATGCTTAAAGGAACGTTAAAGTTAAGGATAGATAATGGCAATAATTTTCATGCTTTAAAAAAGACTGGTGGTTTTGGTGGAAGTAGATGGTATAGGCTTAAATAGTTATTTAACGCCCGACATTGTGTTGGGCGTTTTTTGTTTGACTTTTTCATTTTTTTGTATATTGTCGACAGTAGACAATTATTATTCGGGGGTTGTTTGTGATTAAAAAAACCACATATAAAGACCAGGT
>JAMOQJ010000083.1 GCA_027064065.1 Desulfurellales bacterium | reverse complement strand
TCGTCATAAGATATGGGTTGAATACCTTTTTCTAAGTCTTGCTCAAAAAATGGGTCTATAAACTTTTTATCTTCAGCCATATTTATCTCCCTTATTATTTTAGTTTTTCAAGTATAAGTTCTGCTGCCTTTTTACCCGAATTAAGCATTCCGCCAAAAACCGGTCCCATTCTATGAGATCTGCTAACAGCGACTGCTGCCATGCCGGCGACTACAAGGCCGGGATATACCTCTTTTGTTTGCTCAATTGTGGATTGCTCTCCAACCTCTGCCCACATAGGTTTTTCTCCAACAACATCACCAAATTCCGTATTTAATTTTACCCCGCCTTTCTTTGTTAAAACACTTGCTACATCGGCATCATGTCCTGTTGCGTCAACGACATATTTGCTGGTTATTACAAGCGGGTCAACTAAAAGATGAGCCATATACATTGTTGTCCACCCAACAACAAGGCCGTTCACCCTATATTCACCGCCAATCTTTTTAAAGAGAACATCTTCCACTTCTACGGCATTAAAGACTTTAGCGCCGGCTTTTACTGCCTTGGATATAAGCGTTGTTGTAGTCTCTACAGCATCTGCAGTATAATAACCGTCTGTGTATTGTTCGTAATTTACATCAAATTCATCAAGAATGGCTTTACCAATATCTTGAACTACTATTTCATTAAAAAACATAGCTCCGCCCCACATACCGCCACCGATGGTTAGTCTTTTATCGAAAACGGCAACCTTAACGCCTTTTTTTGCAAGATAATAAGCACAGACAAGTCCAGCCGGACCACCGCCTACTATACTTACGTCGTTTTCAAGATAATCCATGAGTTTATTCATGTATCTTTCAACTATTGCCTTAGATATGACTTTTTCGTTTAATTCACCCATTTAAACACCTCCGTTTTTTATTCCTATATAATAAACGCCGTTTGGCGTATCAATAGCTCCTTTTAGTATTGCAACCCGTTGTCTGTTTTTTGTTATGACTATACCGTATCTGTTGTTTTTAAAAGAGTAAATAGGCATCTTTAATTTTCTTTCCAAATAAAAAAAGAGCTTTAAATTTCCACCATCACTCATAACATATTCGGGTTTATTTTTCAAAACAATTCTGGCTATGCCGTTGGCATATTTCTCATAATCCCTTTGATAATTTTTAATGTAGGCAACATAAGATGAAGAGTAAAGGAATTTGCATAGTATAGACAAAAGCACAAGCAATACAAACATAGCGCTGAGATTATCTTGAATGCGTTTAACAATAGGAAAAAATATAACTGAAACGATAAGAATAGCGCCCAAGATAAGGTAGTCTTTAGAGTTTATGAATTCCAAATCAAATATAAAGCAAAATAGTGATAAAATAAAAAACGCAAAAAAAGCGATATATGCAATTTTTTTGAAATCAAACAAAGTTTCCATATACTCTACTTCATAAAACAAAACACCTGCAAACATTGCCATAAAAGCTACAAGCCATACATACGTGTCAAATTCGGTATTGGGCAGAAAAGAAAAAAGAAAGAAATTTGGCGAAAAAGCGGAAGTCAAAAATACGATTAACCTTTTTATTCTTTTATTATCTTTAATTAAGAATATAAATTCGCTTCTAAATTCTTTTTTAAATAGGGTGAAAAATATGAAAGAAAACGGTAAAGAATAGTAAAAAGCTTTAAGCAGAGAGGTTATGGAATGTGTTAAAACATTAGAAATAGACATTGAAGATAGAAGATTTTTGAAAGGTATAATAATAAAAAAACCCAAAATATAGTTTATTTTGTGAATATTGCCTTTAGATATCAAAAGAAAATACAAAACCATTGCAAAGAGTGAAATTATTATGCCAAGCAGGTGTTCTTTTGAGAGTATATATTGTCTCGCTTTGCTATCTAAATATCCGTATACAAGTAAAAATAGATAGAAAAATACAAAGGAAGAAAAACCGTATGTTGAAAATGCCAAGAAGGTTAATATACATCCTACCAAAACCCCACTTTTTTCGAATAAAAACACACTTATCATAGACAAAAAGATAAAAAACGAAAAGAGCGCGTAGGGTGTTGCCGATATCGAATAGTATATACCAAACGATACCAAAAAACCAACGGCGGCAAAGAGTGAGGCTTCAAAACCAACAATATCCAATATAGAAACTTGTATAAGCCATCCTATAGCTAAAAAAGAGAATACACTTATCAATCTTGCTGAGAATTCAGACGGTTTTGTTAGATGAAATATGAGAGACTCCAATATTATATATAAAGGCGGGTGCTCTATGAAAGGTTTTCCTATTACCGATGGATTTAAATAGTTTGAATTGTACGAACTCTCTATTGAAGCTATGGCATATTTTGATTCTTTGCTATTAAAAGGTTTATATCCCAGATGAAAAAAAAGGCCTGCAATGTACATAAAGCCTATAAAAATCAAAATGGGCTTTGATATAAACATTGCAAACCTGTATTGTTAAAAACCTACAAACAGTTCATCCTTTATCTTTGAAGCCAAATCCTTTAAAACGTAGTTTGAAACACTGTTCCTTGCTATCTCGGTTGCGGATATTAAGTCGTTGGAACTGTAATCTTTGTAAGAACTTACACTTTTGTTTTTAATTACATACCCTTTTGAGTTCTTTAAAGATACGGTGGCGACAACAAAGCATCTGTACATAGACGCAAAACCGCTTTTGTCAAATGCTGATGGAGATATATTGTATTTTGTTATTTTTACTTCAATGAGACCCTGCGCATCGTTTTTGTTTGTGAGCTTAACTCTCGTATCAAGGTTGAGTTCATCTAAAAGGTATTTTTTAAGTTTTACATGTAGGTTCGGTTCGTATGTCAAGTTTTCTATGCTATCTATATAAACTGTTCTTATGCCGCCTGGTAGACTCGCATACTTACCTGCAAAATGATAAACGCATGAATTCAATAACACAAACACAACTGCTAAAATTGAAAATCTAACTATTTTCATGCTACTTTACCACTATATTTATCAATTTGTTTTTCACAAATATAACCTTTTTTATCTCTTTGCCTTCAATATGTTTTTGAACCTTAGGGCTCTTTAGGGCTATATCCAAAACTGTGTCTTGTTCGGCGTCTGTCTCTACTTCTACCGTGTCTCTTAACTTTCCGTTTACGGTTGCTGCTATAGTAACTTTATCTTTAACCAAAGCATCTTTTTCGTATGTAGGCCAAACTTCCTTTTCTATCAAATTGTTGTGTCCGATAATTGCCCACAGCTCTTCGGTGATATGCGGAACTATCGGGCTTAACAAAATCAAGAGTTTCTCAAGTCCGTATGCAAAAAGCGCCTTTTCCTTATCGTCTTTAGGGTTGAACGTTTGCATAAAATTGACCAGCTCCATACATGCCGCTATAGCTGTATTGAAGTGGTAGTGTTCAAAATCCTCGCTCACCCTTTTTATTGTATTGTTAATCATATAAGACAGTTCTTTTAGTCTATCTGTATCTGCTTCAATTTTTTTTGCTTTTAAGTCTTTGTGAGCTAAAACCAATCTCCAAAGCCTGTTTAAAAATCTATATGCGCCTTCTACGCCATCATCCGACCACTCAAGGTCTTTCTCCGGCGGTGCCGCAAACAGTATAAACAATCTTGCCGTATCGGCGCCGTAATTTTTTATAATATCATCCGGGTCAACAACGTTGCCTTTAGATTTGCTCATTTTTGCGCCGTCTTTTATGACCATTCCTTGAGTCAAGAGTCTTTTAAACGGCTCGCTGGAATCCACATAACCCAAATCCCTTAAAACCTTTGTAAAGTATCTTGAATAAAGAAGATGCATAACGGCATGTTCGATGCCGCCCACATACTGCTCAACGTCCATCCAATAGTTCGCCCTATCCTTTTCAAATATGTCCTTATCGTATTTGGGCGAACAATACCTTAAAAAATACCATGAAGATTCTACAAAGGTATCAAATGTGTCCGTCTCTCTTTTTGCTTTTCTGCCGCATATTGGACAGGTCGTTTCGACAAATTCTTTTACTTTTGCCAAAGGAGAGCCGCCTTCTCCCGTTATTTCAACGTTTTCGGGTAACTTTATAGGTAAATTCTCTTCCTTTTCAGGCACTATTCCGCAATGTTCACAATAAACAACAGGAATTGGTGCACCCCAATATCTCTGTCTTGATACGTTCCAATCTCTTAACTTATATTGATAGGTTTGCCTTGCCAATCCTTTTGACGACAACCACTCAACTATCTTCCATTTGGCATCTTCGTTTTTCATACCGTCAAATTGAGCGGAATTTACAAGTATGCCATCTTCGGTATATGCCTCTTTTAGTTCGTCAGCATTATTGGGCATGCCTTCTTTGTATATAACAAGTTGTTTGGGCAGTCCGTATTTTTGAGCAAATTCAAAATCCCTTTCGTCGTGAGCAGGTACTGCCATTACTACACCTGTTCCATATTCAAGCAAGACGAAGTTTGCCGCATATAACGGGACTTCTTTATTGTTTACGGGATTTATCAAGTATATGCCGGTAAATACGCCTTCTTTTTCCTTTGAAAAATCCCTTTCTGTTTTTTTGTATTCATCTACGAATTTTTCCACCCTATCCCTATAATCGTTTGGAACAAGCTCTATTAGTTTAGGATGGTTAGGTGCAATAGAAGCAAATGTTACACCAAAAAGCGTATCAGGCCTTGTGGTAAACACCTCGAGATATTCGTCTGTTCCTTTTATCTTAAATTTAACAAAGGCGCCTTTTGACTTTCCTATCCAATTTGTTTGCTGAGTTAAAACCTTTGCCGGCCAACCCTTTTCTATAAGTTTCATATCGTCAAGCAACTGGTCGGCATAGTCGGTTATTTTAAAAAACCATTCGTCAAGTTCTTTTTGAACGACATCGTCGCCGCATCTCCAGCATTTGCCATCTTCAACCTGTTCGTTTGCAAGAACCGTTTGACAGGTAGGGCAATAATTTACACTGCTTTTTTTTCTATATACCATGCCCTTTTTAAACATCTCTATAAAAATCTTCTGTTCCCACCTGTAATATTCGGCATCACATGTTGCAATCAGTCTATCCCAATCGTATGAAAAGCCAAGCCTTTTTAATTCTTTAATCATGTAATCTATATTTTCATATGTCCATTTTGCAGGATGTGTTTTGTGGGCAATGGCTGCATTTTCCGCAGGCATACCGAATGCGTCAAATCCTATTGGATGCAATACGTTATAGCCCTGCATCCATCTATATCTTGCTATAGCGTCGCCAATGGAGTAGTTTCTGACATGTCCCATATGTATTCTACCAGACGGATATGGGAACATTTCAAGTTGATAAAACTTAGGTTTTTTATCAAAATCAACAGCTTGAAAAACCTTTTTTTCTTCCCAAACCTTTTGCCATTTTTCTTCTATTTCTGCTGGATTATATTTACACAACTTTTCTTCCTCCGTTAATACTCCAGTATTGCGCCCTTGTGGGCAGGGCCTACCATTTTAGCATATCTTGCAAGCCATCCGTAATCTATTTTTGGTTTCTTAGGAGTGAAATTTTTCTTTCTTTCTTCTATCTCTTTTTCATCAACAAGCAGATTTATGGTCTTTTTATCGACATCTATCTCAATTTCATCGCCTTCTTTTATTAGCCCTATCAAACCGCCTCTTGCGGCTTCAGGAGATATGTGGCCTATGGACAATCCTCTTGTTGCGCCAGAAAATCTACCGTCAGTAATCAAAGCAACATCCTTATCTAAACCCATTCCGGCTATTGCACTTGTGGGTTGCAACATCTCTTTCATGCCAGGTCCGCCTGCAGGCCCTTCGTATCTTATTACGACAACGTCGCCTTTTTTAATCTCTTTACCAAAAATTGCTTTTAAGGCTTCTTCTTCTGAATCAAACACCCTTGCTTTACCTACGAAGTGATTCATCGTCGTATCGACGCCCGACTGTTTCAAGATAGCACCATGCGGCGCTAAATTTCCGCTTAAAACACTCAATCCACCCTTAGGATAGTAAGGTTTGTCGAGCGGTCTTATAACCTCATCCCTGTATACGCGTGAATTTTTATAGTTTTCGTAAATTGTGTTGCCTGTTACTGTGATGCAATCCCTATTTAATACACCAAGCGGGTCAATTCTATTTAAAAGAGCCATCATACCACCTGCTTCGTCCAAATCCTGAAGGTGATATGGTCCAACCGGTGAAAATGCGCATAAATCCGGCACTTTATCACTTATTTCATTGAAAATATCAAGCTTTAAGTCTACTTTGGCTTCTTGGGCTATAGCCAAAAGATGCAAAACGGTGTTGGTTGAACAACCCATAGCCATATCAGCGCATATGGCATTCTTAAAAGCATCTATGGTTAAGATATCTCTCGGTTTTATATCCTTTTCTACAAGCTCCATTATCTTCATGCCGGCAAGTTTGGCAAGCCTGACTCTTGCTGCCATTGGAGCAGGTATCGTACCGTTTCCAGGAAGCGATAATCCCAATACTTCGCTTATGCAATTTATCGAGTTTGCAGAATACATACCAGAACATGAGCCGCAAGATGGACATCCAATTTCTTCAACCGCCCTTAATTCGTCTTCTGAAATATCACCGTTAAGGTATTTACCTACGGCTTCAAATACTTGAGCTAAGTCTATATCTGTTCCGTTAAATCTACCTGCAAGCATAGGACCGCCTGAAATCATAATAGATGGGATATTAACCCTTGCGGCAGCCATCATCATTCCGGGAACAATCTTATCGCAAGCGGGCAGTATCACAAGCCCGTCAACGGGATGTGCATTTACCATCGTTTCAACCGAATCAGCAATAAGTTCTCTTGATGGCAAAGAGTAGTGCATGCCCAAATGCCCCATTGCTATTCCGTCGTCAACACCAATTACATTAAATTCAATAGGCGTTCCGCCTGCCATGTATATACCGTATTTTACGGCTTCTACTATGCTTTGAAGATGAACATGTCCGGGAACTATTGTGTTATATGAATTTGCTATAGCTATTATCGGTCTATTTAGTTCTATATCCGTATAACCGTCGGCTTTAAATAATGACCTGTGAGGAGCTCTCTCTGCTCCTTTTAACATAATATCGCTTCTTCTTGCCATCTTTTCCTCCTTTAAAATCAAATTAGTTGTTTATATTACTAAAATTCTTAACTGTCAATATCGTGTGTTTTTACAAATACACCCTTTTCTGAAATTCTCGATAAACATCTCATAATTTTGTTTTTAAATTTGCCGTCCTTTAAATCTTCAGAAAACATATCCCATAGTTGAATGTCTGTGCTAATGAATATATCGACCGACCCATAGTATAAAATATCTATTAAATAGGTAAACCTTAAAGCGTCAAGCAGTTCGTCGTCTGTAAATTTTCTCAAATTTTCTATGAATATTGCGTCTATGTTTTCGTTGAAGTTTACGTACCTTGCGGGATGTATCTCTTTCATTTTATTTATCAGTTCGTCAAAACTCACATAAAGTTTTTTTCTATTTTTGGTCTCATATTCGTTAAACAGGTCTTTAAGTGTTTTTTTGGAAGAATCGTATTCTGTTTTTGGAGCCTTCGTTACCCTATAATCTTTGCCGTCTATGGCGTAGGTGTTAAAGTAGTTGACAAATTTACCGATGCGTTCTTTAAATAACATCAAATCAAATTTTCTTCCACCTAAGGCTACAGGCGTAGTGTTTGATGTAGTAACAACCACAGTATCGGTATTGCTTATCTCTCTAATAAAGTTTATGCCCATCATAGCATCACCCGGATCGTCAAGTTCAAACTCATCAAGCAAGACAACGTCGAATTGCGACATCTTTTCTACAAGCGGTAAAAGGTTAAAGTAGGCGATTAGATACATCAATTCAGAAAACGATACAAAAATAGACTTTCCGCTGTATGCGTTTCCTATTGAAGATAAAAGGTGGGTTTTGCCTACGCCAAATCCACCATCTATATAAATATTTTTGGGTTTAGAATTTTTCTTAAATAGCCGTTTTACAATTGTCTCACAGCACTTTGATTTATTGTATTCTTCTAAAGATTTTACAAACGTAATAAGTCTTTCCTTTACTTCTTGTTGAGATGGATACTCTTTGTTCGGTATATAGTTTTCAAAATTGCAGTGTTGAAACTTTAGCGGTATTTTATTGTTGTTTATGATTAGGTCTATTGGCGTATCAAAGTTAATCTCTTTTAATTTTATCTCTTTTTCACCCATAACTCCCCCGTAAAAATGTCTTGTGGTATTTATACCTGTTTTAAATAAAAAATTCTACTATTTAAACTGTTTTTCTTGACTTTTATGCGCCATAGAATATTCTATTTAGTAGGGAGGTGGTTTTATGAATATTAATACCTCTATAAGCGGAATAAAAAATGCGTTTTTAAGACAGGATGTGGCTGCAAACAACGTTGCCAATATCAACACGAAAAACTATCAGGCAAAGGGTGTAATTAACAAAGAAGCGAAAAGCGGAGGCGTTGAAGGCATAGTAACAAAAACAAATGCACCATCAAACAATAAAAATAATAACGTCGATTTGGTAACCGAGACGGTTGCCCAACTCAACAACGTCAATCAGGAAAAAGCCAACGTAAACGTCTTAAAAACCCAAAACGAAATGATTGGCAGCATTATCGATTTAAAAGCTTAGCACCTTTCTTGTTTTTTTATTTTCAAACGCTATAATGCTTTAAAAAACAAGAGGGGTGTTTTTATGACAATCAACGATTCTATATTTAGAGAATACGATATAAGGGGCGTATGGAATAAAGACATAAATAAAGAATTTTGTGTTGATTTAGGAAAGGCTTTTGCAGTTTATTTAAAGGAAAAAACAAAAAAAGACAATCTTATAGTAAGTGTCGGCTATGATGCAAGGCTGTCTTCTCAAGAAGCCTTTTTAGGTTTATCCGAAGGTTTAAATAAAGAAGGCGTAGATGTAGTTAATCTTAAATTGGTTCCTACGCCTGTTCAATATTTTTCTCTATTTAAACTCTCCCTTGACGGTGGAATTATGATTACAGCATCGCATAATCCGAAAGAATATAATGGGTTTAAGTTGAGTCTAAACAAAGAAACGCTATACGGCTCTCAAATTCAGCAAGTAAAGGAAATCATGAAAAATTTAGACCGATACAAAACCCAAAACTCAAAATACGGCACCGTAAAAGAATACGATATTCTAAAAGACTACAAAAACTATATTTTAGAACAGTTCGGATATTTAAAAGATTATAAAAACAAACCATCCGCAGTATTAGACGGTGGAAACGGAGCGGGTGGATTTGTTGGTTTTGAGATAATAAAGGAATTGGGGTTTGATGTTAAGGGATTATTCATAGAGCCAGACGGTAATTTTCCAAATCACCACCCTGACCCTACAATCAAAGAAAATCTCAAGGTTTTAATAGATACGGTAAAAAATGAAGAATACGATGTAGGTATAGGATACGACGGCGACGCCGACAGGATAGGTGTGGTTTTAAAAAACGAAGAAATGCTCTATGGAGATGAGCTTTTATTGTTATTTGCCCAAGATGTAATAAAAAACAATAAAAACGCAAAAATCATAAGCGAAGTAAAATGTTCCAAAGTGCTTTTTGATGGTATAGAAAAGGCTGGCGGTAAAGCTATAATGTATAAAGCCGGGCATTCCCTAATAAAATCAAAAATGAAAGAAGAAAAAGCACTGCTTGCAGGAGAAATGAGCGGACATATATTCTTTGCCGACAGATATTTTGGATATGACGATGCCATATACGCATCTATAAGATTGCTTGAGATATTGACCAAGGAAAAGATAGATTTGGTAGAATGGAAAAATAGGTTGCCAAAAACATTCAACACACCCGAGATTAGGGTAGAGTGTCCTGATGATAAAAAGAAAACGACCGTGGATAGATTTATAAAATATTTGGAGAATAATAGAGAAAAACTAAATATAATCAATATAAACACAATCGACGGAGCAAGATTTGAAACACAAAACGGATGGGGTTTGGTAAGAGCAAGCAATACCCAGCCATCATTGGTTTTGAGATTTGAAGCAAACAGTCTTGACAATCTTGATAACTTAAAACAAACAACAATGGATGCACTAAACAACTTTTTGGACTAATTTTTGCTTAAGCTTTTTATTGAGAAAATATGTATCTGATTAAGGTAGATGTTTATAAAGGGAGTTGGTATGTTTAGCTTAAAAAAAGTAAAAATATGTATAATAGGACTTGGATATGTGGGATTGCCTTTGGCTGTAGCCTTTGCAAAGAAATATGACGTTATAGGTTTTGATGTAAAGAAGGAAAGGGTGCAGGATTTAAAAGATGGCATAGATAGAACGCTTGAAGTCGACAGTAAAGAATTAGCATCGGTTTCCATAGAATACACAAGCAATATTGAAGATATAAAAAAAGCAAATATATATATAGTTACAGTGCCTACACCAATTGATGAATATAAAAATCCGGATTTGCAGCCGTTAATTTCAGCCAGCAAAACAGTGGGCAGTGTTTTGAAAAAAAACGATATAGTCATATACGAATCAACCGTATATCCAGGTTGTACAGAAGAAGTTTGCGTTCCCGAACTTGAAAAAAATAGTGGATTGGCTTTTAATAGAGACTTCTTTGTGGGATACTCGCCCGAAAGAATAAATCCTGGCGATAAAGAACATAGGGTCAATACAATAAAAAAGGTAACATCCGGTTCAACCGAAGAGATAGCCGATTTTATCGATAATCTTTACGCATCCATTATCGACGCTGGAACGCACAAAGCATCATCCATAAAGGTTGCAGAAGCAGCAAAGGTTATAGAAAATACGCAAAGAGATATAAACATAGCATTCGTAAACGAACTTGCTTTGATTTTCGACAAAATGGGTATAGATACGCTTGAAGTATTAGAAGCTGCAGGAACTAAGTGGAACTTTTTGCCCTTTAAGCCTGGCCTTGTAGGTGGACACTGTATAGGTGTAGACCCATACTATCTTACCTATAAAGCGAAAGCCATCGGATACCATCCAGAAATTATCCTTGCTGGAAGAAGGATGAACGACAATATGGGAAAATTTGTAGCTGACAAGGTTGTTAAACTTTTAATTAAGAAAGACCATACTGTAAAAGGCAGTAGGATTTTGATATTGGGCGTAACTTTTAAAGAAAACTGCCCTGATGTTAGAAATACAAAGGTTGTGGATATAGTGAAAGAGCTTGAAGAATTTGGATGCAACGTAGATATATTTGACCCGATAGCCGATAAAGATGAGCTGAAAAAAGAATACGGTTTGGATTTGATAAACAACATAGATGAAAATCTAAATGATTATAATGCAATTGTTCTTGCTGTTGGCCATAAGGAGTTTGATGAAATAAAACGCAAAATAGACAAACGTTATACAAATCAGGTTATATACGATGTAAAAGGCTTTTTTAATAAAGAGTATGTAGATGATAGGCTGTAGTTAAGGAGATAGTTTGCTTGTAAAATTAACAATCTTTGCTTTTTTATTATCGTTTTTGTTTTGCTTTTCAATAGTAAGATTTTTTATTACTAATAAAAGAGTTCAGAATATTGCGGCTGACTCTAATATTGGTCCACAAAAATTTCACGACAGATTAACGCCAAGAATCGGCGGATTGGGCATATTTTTATCTTCTTTTTTGATATATTTAGCACTTTTTGATATCCAAAAAGATAAGGATATAATATTTTTTTTATTGGCATCTATTCCAGCTTTTTTATCGGGATTTATTGAAGATTTAACAAAAAGAGTATCACCCGAGGTAAGGCTTATATCTACAATACTTTCTGCCGTTTTAGGTATGTGGCTTTTGGGTGCAACGCTTCATAGAGTGGATGTGCCTTTTGTGGATAATTTTTTATCTATTGAAATATTGGCATATTTATTTACATTAATTGCCGTAAGCGGTGTGGCAAATTCTATCAATATTGTTGATGGGTATAATGGATTGGCTGCTATAGTAACAATGCTCATTTTGCTTGGTATTGCCTATGTAAGCCACAAGGTTCACGATAATCTTGTGTTGTATATATCGTTGATACTTTCAGGTTCAGTAGCAGGATTCTTTCTTTTAAACTATCCTTTTGGTAAGATATTCTTGGGAGACGGAGGCGCATATTTTATAGGATTTTCCATAGCTGAGTTATCTATACTGCTCGTAGATAGACATCCTGATGTATCGGCTTGGTTTCCTATGCTGCTTGTAATATATCCTGTCTTTGAAACGCTGTTTTCTATGTATAGGAGAAGGCTAAAAAAAAGGAGTGCTCAAAAACCAGATTCGTTTCATTTGCATCAACTTATATATGATAGAGTTGTCCCGCATTTTTACGATATTAAAAGAGACGAAAAATTGGCAAGAAACTCGGCAACATCACCTTTTTTATGGTTTTTGTGTTCCATGAGCGTTCTGCCTGCCGTTATGTTTTGGCAAAATACGTTGATTTTAATGTTATTTAGCGTGCTGTTTTGTATCTTTTATGTATGGTTTTACCTTGCAATTGTGCGATTTAAGATAGGAACAATTTTGGGCTAATCCAGGTATTTAATAACCGCTTCTTCCTTGCAATCAGGAAAAAACGGACAATTAACACAATCTTCCCAAATTTTTTTTTGAGGTAGTTGTTTTTTGTCTATCAGTTTAAAACCCACGCTTTCGAAAAATTTAAGTTGAAATGTTAATGCGAAAACCTTTTTCACCGCTAACCGTTTGGCTTCTTCAATCTCGTATTCTATCAACCTTTTTGCTATACCCTGTCCTTGATATTCGTTTTTGACCGCAATGGTTCTTATTTCTGCTAAAAACGGATAGTAAAGTCTTAAACTGCTAATAGCCACAACTGTATCATTATCTTTTGCTACAATAAATTCCCTTATCCTTTCTGCTACATCTTCAATGTTTCTTGGCAGTATATCTTTTTTTTTGGCAAATTCGTTTATTATGGATTGTATACTCTCAACGTCGTTAAGTGTCGGTTTATCTATCTTTATCAAATCTTACCTCTATCGAATGTTTATGGGCATATAGACCTTCGAGTTCGGCAAATTCTGAAGCATATTTGGCACTCTTTAAGAAAGCGTTTTTGGAATAGTGTATTATGCTACTTTTTTTCATGAATACATCCGTAGATAATGGAGATGCAAATCTTGCCGTATGGTTTGTGGGTAGGGTATGGTTTGGTCCTGCTATATAGTCGCCTATGGGTTCGGGCGTATAGTTTCCAATAAAAATAGCGCCTGCGTTGTTAAACATATTCATAAACATATAAGGGTCGTTTAATTGAAGTTCAAGATGCTCAGGTGCAACCATATCTACAAGTTTTGCCGCAATTTCTAAACTGTCTGCATAAAAGAATTTTGCGTTTTTTGAAGAAATGGTCGTTATATCTTTCCTTTTTGTTGTTTTTGCTAATTCAAAAAACCTATCCATCACAGCTTTAGTTAAGTTTTTGTCTAATCCGACAAAATAACATCCAGCCATTTCGTCGTGTTCGGCTTGGCTCAACAAATCGTTTGCCGCAAACTCAATATCGGCGCTATCATCGGCTACAATCATAATTTCAGAAGGTCCTGCAATGGAATCTATCGCAACATCTCCGAATACAAGTTTTTTTGCCAATGCTACATATATATTGCCAGGTCCTGCTATCACATCAACATTCTTCACGCTTTCGGTAGAATATGCAAAAGCACTAACAGCCTGTGCTCCGCCTATTTTATAAATATTTTCAACGCCACAGATATAAGCGGCATATAAAACATACGGGTTTGCTTTGCCATTTTGCGTAGGTGTGGCTATATAGATATTGTTAACGCCTGCAACAACTGCCGGCACAATTGTCATTAAGGCAGTTGACGGATAAGCAGCTTTGCCACCCGGGACATACAAACCGCAGCTATTTACCGGTGTAATCCTATTGCCTAAAATTATGCCGTTTTCTTCGATAAAAAAAGACTTTTGTTTTGCTGCTTCGTGGAATTTTTCTATCCTTTCCTTTGCGTAACCAATAATCTCTTTTGCTTTATCGGAAATGGAATTTAAGGCTTCATCAAACTCTTGTTGCCCTATCTTTATGTTGTTTTTGTTTATATCAAATCCGTCAAATCTTTTGGTGTATTCAAACAGTGCTTTATCGCCATTTGTTTTTACGTCCAAGACAATATCTTTTACTATTCTTTCTTTATCTTCAATCTCTGTTTTTCTATCATCGAGTATTAAACTATTAATGTTATTGATGCTTAAAACATCTTTAATCAAGTCTCTATCCTCCTTAAAATCTCATATGCAACGACATCCTTTTTCATTTTGTCAAGTTTTTCTATCTTGCCGTTTGCATAAATTATGCTTACTTCATTTTCATCGGAACTAAATCCTATATCGCTTCGCGAAACATCGTTTGCAACTATAAAATTCAGCCCTTTTTTCTTTATCTTTTCGGTTGCGTTTTGTATCAAATCATTGGTTTCTGCCGCAAATCCAATACTGAAAAGTTCTATCTTATTATCTTTTGCAAATCTATTTATCTCTTTGGTTAAGTCGGGATTTTCCGTAAGCTCTATAACCATTTTATTTGTCATATCCCTTTTTTTGATTTTTTTATTTTGATAATTTTTAGGTTTAAAATCGGCAATAGCAGAAGCCATAACCACAATTGCTTTGTCAAGATTCTTAATCTTATCCTTTAGGGCATTAAGCATTTCTTCAGCGCTTTCAACATTCACAAAATCTACGCCGTAGGGTGCTCTTAAACAGCTTTGACCGCTTATCAAAATCGTATTGGCACCTAGATTGTATGCCATTTTGGCTAAGGCGTATCCCATCTTACCGCTTGATTTGTTAGTTATGTATCTTACCGGGTCTATGGCTTCGGATGTAGGACCGGCTGTAACGATAACATTCTTTCCCGATAAGGGTTTTTCGTAAAGCATAGATTCAATCTTATCAGCGATGTCGCATACGTCGGCAATATGGCCTACTCCTTTAGTATTGCACGCCAAATCGCCTTCTATCGGTTCGACAAACTCACAACCGTATTCTTTAAGCCTGTTTATATTACTTATCGTTATAGGATTCAAATACATATCGGAATTCATAGCCGGCGCTATAAGTTTTTTTGCTTTTGTTGCCAATCCTATCAAACTAACCGCATCGTCGCTAATTCCGTTTGCAAGTTTTGCTATGATATTGGAAGTTGCCGGCACGATAGCAAATACGTCTGCCCATTTGGCAAGCGATATGTGTGTTATGTTGGTGTCGCTTAAATCGTCAAACTCTTCCAATACGTCGACATAAACCTTGCTGTTTGTCAACGCCTGAAATACGACAGGTGATATGAACCTGGTTGCTTCTTTGGTCATAGCCACCCTGATAGAGCAGCCCTTTTTTTTTAAAAGGCTAATTACTTCAAGGGCTTTGTATATGGCTATGCTGGCTGTTACTCCTATTAAAACGTTATTCTTTCTCATTCTTTTTTAAAACCCTTTTAACCTTTTCCAAGTCTTCTTTAGTATCTACGCCAATTAGTTTTTTGTCGGTCATACACACCTTTATCCTTATGCCGTTTTCGAGAGCTCTTAACTGCTCAAGGCTTTCGGCTTTTTCAAGCACGCCCTTTTCTTTTTTATATAAGTGCATTAAAGTTTTTTTTGAGTATATGTAGATGCCTATATGCTTCAGATATTTGCTATAAGGGTTTCTGTTAAACGGAATCCTTGAGCGTGAAAAGTAGAGAGCATATCCGTTTCTATCCAAGACAACCTTTACGGTATTTGGATTGTCTATTAGCTCATCATCACAAAAAGATGCCAATGTAGCCATATCCTCTTTTGTTTCTATGGCGCATTCTATCAATTTATCTATTGTTTGGTGGTCGATTAAGGGTTCGTCGCCCTGCATATTAACAATGTAATCAAACTCTTTATCCTTACTAAAGTAGGCAATCCTATCGGTTCCACTTTCAAAGTTGCCCTTGACCATAAAAACATCGGCGTTGAACGATTTGGCGTTTTCAAAAATTCGCTCATCATCGGTTAGTATGCCTACAAAAGATGCATATTTGGAGTGCTTAACGCCTTCATAAACCCTTTGAATCATTGTTTTGCCCAATATATCGGCAAGCGGTTTTCCTTCAAATCTGCTGGATTGATATCTCGCAGGAATTAATATGGCTATCTTCATAAGTTATTCCTTATTTCATCAATGGTTGCCGTTGCGGTTCCGACTTTGCCGACAACCACGCCAGCTGCCGCATTAGATATCTTTACGGCGTTTTTTATATTAAACCCTGCCGCAATAGCTGCGGTTAAAATGGCTATTACGGTATCGCCGGCTCCCGTTACATCGTATACGTCCCTTGCTTTGGACTGTTGTTTGTATACAGCACCATTTTTATCAAAAAGCGTCATGCCTTTACTGCCTTGTGTAATGAGCAGGTATTTTGTTTGGGATGTGTTGATAATCTTTTTTGCCGCAAGCTCAAGACCGTTTTTAAATGCGTTTATCTCGATAGAACTCATCTGTTTTGCTTCTTTTGTGTTTGGTGTTATGATATCTACTCCTTTGTACATATCGGCGTTATTGACCTTAGGGTCAACGCTGACGAATAGATTATCCATCTTTGTCAGTTGTTCTATAAGGTATTTTGTTACAACGCCTTTGCCGTAGTCTGAAACGATAACAGCATCAATAGACACGCTCTTTATTTTTGATATTATTTCATTTGTATACTTTTTATCTATTTGCAAAATCTTTTCTTTATCAAACCTAACTATCTGTTGAGAATGGGCTATGACTCTCGTTTTTGATGTTGTAGGCCTATCGTCAAGGACTGTTATATTATCAATATCTATATTTTCCTTTTTAAGCATATTCAACAATCTTTTTCCGCACCTGTCGTTTCCGACAATGCCAAACATATAAACGTTGCACCCTATGCTTTTAAGATTTAATGCAACATTTGATGCACCACCCAAGAAATACTTTTCTTTTTCAACCCTAACGACAGGAACGGGCGCTTCAGGCGATATACGCTCAACTTCGCCAAATATATATTTATCGCATATCAAATCGCCGATTACGGCAATCTTGGCATTTGCTAACGATTCCAAATCTTTCAAATTTACAACCCTCTCATTTTCCTTACAAACTCAAGCTGTTTGTTTATACAAAATTTTATCAATTTCTCTTTTGTATCTTTGTCTAAGTTTATAAACTGCAAACCGTAATGATGAAGGCCGTTTTCCTTTGCTATGGCTTTTCTTACTACTTTTGCTTCAATGTTTTCAAGTTTCATATTATCGTCAAGCTCGAAGGATAGAAATACCTTATCGCCTATATTTAATTTAGTGGCAAGCTCTATGTTTGCAGACAGCTTTGCTCCGCCTGCGCTGATATCTATAATTGTAGCCTTGTTTTTTCTTGGAATAGCATTTTTAAAATACATAATCTCGGACTCTGTTAAGATATCAACCCTGAAACTTTCCCTAAGCTCTATCCTATAAAAGACCTCTTTTGGTTTTTCTACTTTGTATATGGTTTTATCATCTTCTTCCTTGATGACATCTACAAGCTTTGTTGAGAAACCAACCCTTCTTTCTTTACTATCTATAAAACTTATATCAAACACTTCTCCTCTTCTTATATATGCGTTTAAGCCGTTTTTATTTGTTGGAAGAAGAATGTATATGTATTTCTCATCCATATCGTATATGTAGCTGGAGTATATGCCTTCAAAATCACCGTCTCTAACAAATATATCTATCTTTTGGCCGATAGGTATAATTTTTTCTGCATTCTTTACATTTATGGGTTCTTTTCTCACTATATACCTCTCATTTTTCTTAAGGTTTCCAACTGCTTGCTGATGCAAAATTTTATTATCTTGTCTTCTTTGTCTTTGCTAACATTAATAAATCTTAAACCATAATGTCTTATGTTGTCTTCGCCTGTTAGAGCAATTCTTACGACTTCGGCGTCAATATTTTCTAAGTACTCTCCCAAAGCAAATTTTAATGAAATTTTATCCCTTACTGTTAATTCTTCTTCGCAGGATAATCTTGCTCCGCCTGCACTAATATCTATGATAGTTCCTGTGCCTTTTTTAATCTTGCCATCTTTGAAATAGTAAAATTCCGCATCTATTAAAACCTGAACCCTGAAATTATTTCTTAGCTCCGTTTTTTTTATGGTTTTAGGTTTTTGTATCTGATATATGATATTAGAGCCTTCTTTTGTGCTGCCGACAACTATTGATTGAAAACCTAATCTATCACCGTTTTTGGCTACAAAACTTATGTCTATTTCGTCTTTTTTTCTCATTACGGCTTTAAGACCGTTTTCGTTGGTGGGTATTAATATATGAATATATTTGTCTATATCGTATATATAGCTTGAGTATGTCCCTTGGAAATTGCCGTTTTTTATGTAGACCATAATCTTCTGACCGACAGGTATTATACTGTCTATATCTTTTAGGTTGATAACTTCATCCTTCAAAACTTAAAACCTCGTAAAGACTGCTTTTTATAAGATTAACCAGCTTGTCCAGGTATATCTTTTTGTACTTGTCGTCAACAACATAAAACGTATCCACTGCAATAGCGCCCTTTGTGTCCAAAATGAACACACCTATATGCAACTTAAATTTAAAAAACACTTTTGTTATATCATATACAAGACCTATCCTGTCAGGTGCATATACCCTTATTACTGTATACATATCTGATAAATCATTGTCAACAATCACGTTGATTTGGCTTAGGGAAATTTCAAGCTTAGCTCTTTCGGTTCTACTCAAGAAGGTGCTTTTTTTTGCCAATACGCATTTATTTAAGTCTTCTTTGCCGCTCTCTACATCTCTTAACATATTTTCAATATCCAACGCATTAACGGAATAGTTATTGGGTAGATGCACGTCAAAGATATCTAAAATCATTCCGTTTTTTAGATTATAAGATTTTGCCGATATTATATTGATGTTGAAGCATGCCAGAATGCCACTGATTTTATGAAAAAGTCCGAATTCATTCTTATAATAGATGAGAAGTTTATCTGTATCTTTGCCGGTTTTATATATAAAGACATTATTATTTGTATCATATATATTTTTAATATACTTAGACATACTTTTATCGTCTATGTCGTTGAATATATTATCGGGAAATTCTTCTATAAGTTGTTCGTATTTTTTATCCAGCATAGCTTTTATTCTTCTTTTTGAGTCTTTAGCATTTATTTTTATGTATTCATCGTAGTTTTTATCTTCAAAGTAGTATACGGTTTTTAAATATAATGATTCGATAAGGCTTTCTCTCCACGAATTCCATACATTATCGTTTACTGCTTTCATATCTGCATAGCTAAGCAGGCTTAAAAGATTTAATTTGTTTTTATTGTCGACTATGGCAACAAAATCCTTAAGTGTTTTAGGGTCTTCTATATCTCTTGTTGAAATGATAATATTGATTAAAAGGTGATTTTCTACAAGAAAAACAAGCTTGTCGGTTAAATCTTTACCCAAATTGAGTCTCTTTGCTATCTTTTTTACAAGATTTGCGCCAACTATTTCATGTTTTTCTTTTTTTATTTTACCTATATCGTGTAGCAGAACGGCAAGTCTTAATATAAACCTGTCGTGCGGCTTTAAATTTTTCCATATATAACTTAATCTTGTTAAAAACGTTTTTGGTATATCAAAATCATATAAAGCCTCAAGATGCTTTAGTGCCTGTATAGAGTGTTCATCCACAGTATACTTATGATATAGACTATATTCACTCAAACAACAAATATTGCCGAATTCGGGAATGTATCTATCCAAAAATCCCGATTCATGCATTATTCTAATTGTTTTTACGACCGATTTATTGAATGAAAAGGTATCTCTGAAAATAAATGCACTAATTTTGTCTTTTTTATGTTTTCTTAAATCGTAGATAATGACTCTTTTCATTTTATCCATAGTCTCTACCGATATGTCGGCATTGTATAATGCTGAATAATAAAATATCAAAAAGGTATCCAGAACGCTTACGTTGTCTTTTTTGCAAAAAATTTTATTATCCAAAAGAATATCTTGGGTTAGATATATCTTATCCTTGGAGATATTGGGCTGGTTATTTAAAAATATATCGAGATATTTTTGTGTTATTCTTTCAACATATCGCGCATGATAGTAGTATTTTCTCATTAATCTTTCTTGCGCACTGAATCTTTTTGACGGCTCATAACCCATCTCCGAAGCAATTTTATCTCTTAAATCAAGGTGCAGTATATCGGTTTTTCTTGAGCTAACAAAATGGAGAGCGTTTCTCAATTGCCATAAAAAATAAATAGAAATTTTCATTTTGGTGTAATCTTCTTGATTTATTATCCTCTTTTTTTTCATATCCAGTAGATTTTTTGTAGAAAAAAGCGTTTTTCCAATCCAGATTAAGGTATGGTAGTCCCTTAGAGAGCCGACGCCTTCTTTGATATTTGGCTCAAGCACAAACACGGTGTTGCCGTATGTGGCGTATCTATTCTTCATATATTCCATTTTCTTTTCTATAAATTCATTTTTATTTTCTTCGATGATTTTATCGTTTAATAGCTTTTCATAATGTCTATAGAGCGTTTTGTCTCCGCATAAAAAACGGGAGTCATACATAGAAGTTTTGATGGTGTCGTCTTTTTTGGATAAAACTACGCATTCTTTTGGCGTTCTGACAGATATAAAGCATTCATAGCCCAAAGAGTAAAAAATATCATACAACCCTCTCACTAAACTATCGTCAATATTGCCGTTTGATAGAATCATAACATCAATATCTGAATGTATATTTAATTGACTCCTTCCATAACCTCCCAAAGCTACGGCACATATATTATTTTTGTAATCAATTAAAGAAAAGTATTCGTTGATTAAACTATCTACCCATAAAGAATGTTTTTTTACACTATCTTTTATTGAGCCCTTTTTTCTGTTAAGAATTCTTATTTCAGAAAAAAGAGTATTTTTTTCTTCAAGCTTCCTATCAACAAATTCCTGAAATAACATAAAAAACTTTTACCATTTTTTAATAATATTATCAAGAAATGAAAATTTGTCGTTTTTGTAAATTTTTTGCGTTGCCTATGAAACAGATTGTTTACAATGCTGTCTATTTTTAAACCGATACAAAAGGTGATTTCAAGTGCCTGCCTTTTTTGGACTTTTGTTAATCTATATTTAAAAAACTTAACTATTATTTTAAGCATAAGAAAAATATTGACATATAAAATGCTTTAGGTATACAATCACGAAGATTGAGAGGAAGGTGAATATAAATTAATTTCTTTAGGAGGTTTAGAGTTATGTTAGCTAACGCCAAGATAAGTGTAATTGGTGCAGGACAAGTCGGTGGCACCACAATGATGAGGATTGCCGAGAAAGAGTTGGCAAAAGAAGTAGTTATGGTTGATATCGTTGAGGGATTGCCACAGGGTAAAGCTCTTGACGAGATGGAAGCAGCTCCGATTGAAGGGTTCGATACTGAGATTATCGGAACAAACGACTATAAGGATACAGAGAACTCAGACATAGTTGTTATTACATCAGGTCTACCAAGAAAACCAGGAATGAGCAGGGATGACCTTCTTGTAACAAACGTTAAAATAATGAAAGAAGTTACAGAGCAGGTAGCCAAATATTCTCCAAACGCAATAATAATCGTAGTTGCTAACCCTCTTGATGCTATGGTTTATGCTGCAAAGAAAGTTAGTGGTTTTGCTGATGATAAAGTATTTGGTCAGGCAGGTTGCTTGGATTCAACAAGATTTGCAAGATTTATTGCTTGGGAAGCAAAATGCTCAGTAAAAGCAGTTCAAGCTATGACATTGGGCGGACACGGAGATGATATGGTTCCGCTTACAAGATATTCCACAGTTAGAGGTGTTCCTATAACAGAAATATTTGATGCTGATACGATAGAAAGACTTGTTGAAAGAACAAGAAAGGGCGGCGGAGAAATTGTTTCTCTATTGAAGACAGGCTCTGCATTCTATGCAACAGCATCTGCTGTTGTTCAGATGGTTGAAGCTATTGTAAAAGATACAAAAGACATATTGCCATGCGCTGTTAAAACTCAGGGTAAATATGGTCTTGATCCTGATTTGTTTGTTGGATTGCCTACAAGACTCGGACAGAATGGTGTTGAAGAAGTGGTAGAATTCAAGTTGACAGACAAAGAGCTTGCAGACTTGAAGGCATCTGCTGAGCACGTTAGAGAATTGTGCAACAGAGTTGAAGAGCTAAAACTTTTATAAAATAAGGAAGAAGACGTTATGTCAGAAGTAAGAAATGTTAGCGTAAAGGATGTGGAAGAAGCTATCTATAAGCTTGCTTTGGATGCTGCCTATCACATACCGGAAGATGTTTTAGAAGCTGAGAAAAAAGCCTACGAAAAAGAAAAATCCGAAACGGCAAAAAAGGTTTTGGAAACAATTTTCGAAAACATAAAGGTTTCATCTGAAGAAGAGTTTCCATTGTGCCAAGATACCGGTTTGGGCATCATTTTTCTTGAAGTAGGTCAGGATGTTCATTTTACTGACGGATATATAGTTGATGCTATAAACAAGGGTGTAGAAAGAGCATATAAAGACGGTTACTTAAGAAAGTCAAGTTGCCATCCATTAACCAGGGCAAATTACGGAAATAATTTACCTGCAATCATTCATACCTTTGTAGTGCCGGGCAACAAAGTAAAGATTATATTTGACGCAAAGGGCGGCGGCAGCGAATCGATGAGTAAGGTTCAGATGCTAAAACCTGCAGACGGTAGGGACGGCATTATACAAACGGTAGTTGATTGGATGATACAGGCAGGTCCAAATCCTTGCCCACCAACTATAGTGGGAGTTGGAATTGGCGGTGATTTTGAAAGGGCTGCCGTTATGGCAAAGCATGCAACCTTGAGAAAAGTAGGTCAACCTAGCGATGATCCTGTATTAGCTGAAATGGAACAGGAGATACTGACTAAAATTAATAATTCAGGTATAGGTCCTGCGGGATTGGGCGGTTTAACAACGGCTTTGGCTGTACACATAGAGATGGAGCCGTGCCACATAGCAACACTGCCTTTGGCAATAAATACGGCTTGTCACGTTAACAGACATAAAGAGATAGAGCTTTAAAAGGAGAGTGTAGTATGGCAGAGTATAAATTGACCACGCCATTGAGCGATGAAGATATTATAAAGCTAAAAGCCGGCGACAAAGTACTTCTATCTGGAGTTGTTTATACAGCAAGGGATGCCGCTCATATGAGAATGGTAGAATCCTTGAAAAAAGGTGAAGAATTACCATTTGACCCTAAAGGACAGGTGATATATTACGTTGGACCATCTCCTGCAAGACCGGGTAAGCCAATCGGTTCAGCAGGACCTACGACAAGCTACAGAATGAATCCTTTCGCACCTATTCTTATAGAAAAGGGACAGAAGGGTATGATAGGCAAAGGCAAGATGAGTGATGAAGTAAAAGAAGCCTGCGTAAAATATAAAGCATGCTATTTTGCTTCAATAGGCGGTGCCGCTGCCGTTGTAGGAAAAGCAGTTAAGAAAGCCGAAGTAATTGCATATCCTGAACTTGGACCTGAAGCTGTAAGAAGACTTGAGGTTGAAGATATGCCTTTGTTTGTATGCTATGACGCTCACGGTAACGATCTGTATGAAATCGCAAAAAAAGAGTGGGCGAATAAACTTTAAGACTATTTATATAGGTCAACTAAGATATCTTAGTTGACCTTCATATCTTGACAAATATTTAGTTTTTTAGTAAGTTGAGAAAAATTTCTGGAAAGGAGGTCAGAGGTTGCGTTATACACAAACGTAACCGAAAGAACTATGGATTGGTATAGAGGACATCCGCATCATATTCAGTATAAGTGGCATGAGGGATTTGTGGCTTGGTTGTTTCATAGGATTACAGGCTTGTTGTTAATTTTTTATCTTTTTTTGCATCAATGGGTAATATCCACATTACAAAACCCAAGCACGTTTGATGCAACTATGAAGGCTGTTGAAAATCCTATATTTAAACTTGCAGAGATAGGATTATGGCTCGTTGCTTCATATCATGCTGTTAATGGTTTAAGGGTTATTTTGGTTAATTTTGCCGGTGCGGCAGAAAGAAGCAACTACAAGGGAAATGTTTGGATTTTCTGGGTAGTGTTCGCCATTGTTTTTGTAGCCGGTGCTATTCCTATGTTTATGCACCTTTAAGAAAAGGAGGTATTATCTAAAATGATGTACATGAGGGGTTACATAGATAGATATCAGGGAAGTGGAAAAAGTGGCGAGTGGAACTGGTTACTTCAGAGAGTTTCCGGGGCAGCTTTATTGGTTTTGTTGTTAGGCCACTTCTTTATTGAGCACTTCGCAGGGATTCAGGTTGATTACCAGAATGTTGCTGCAAGATTGGCTTCCACAGGCTGGAAAGTGTTTGATTTGACATTTGTTGTTTTTGCTTTATATCACGGCATAAATGGTATATTTATGGTTATAGAAGACTACGTTCATTCCGGTTGGAGAGTTTTCTGGAAAGGCTTCTTCTGGATTGTAGGTGTGCTGTATCTGGTTTTGGCAGCTATAACAGTACTACCATTTAAGGGTTAAGAAAAGGAGGCTTTTAGTAATGGCAGATATAAATGTAAGAATAGAAGAGTTTGATGTAGTTATAGTTGGAGCTGGTGGTGCTGGACTTGCTGCAGCTGTTCAAACTGGTTTGGCAGGTTTGAAAACAGCTGTTATTTCCGAAGTTTATCCCACTAGGTCTCATACCGTTTCTGCTCAGGGCGGTATTAATGCTGCTTTGGCCAATATGGATGAGGATTATTGGATTTGGCATATGTATGATACCGTAAAAGGCGGTGATTACATAGGCGATCAGGATGCTATGGAGTTCTTTACAAAAAACGCTCCAAAAACAATTATAGAACTTGAGCACTGGGGAATGCCTTTCTCAAGAACTGAAAAAGGAACTGTTTACCAGAGAGCTTTCGGTGGACAGACAAGAAACTTTGGTGAATCTCTTGCTCATAGAGCTTGCGCAGTTGCGGATAGGTCAGGACACGCTATATTGCATACCCTTTTTGAAAGAACATTAAGGTCGGATATAGCTCCTTATGTTAGCTACTATTCAGAATATTATGCATTAAAGCTACTCATGAACGAAGAAGGCCACGCAATGGGTATTGTTGCATGGGATATGGTTAACGGTGGCGTTCACATTTTCTTTTCCTATGCCGTTATATTTGCGACAGGCGGAAATACTAGGAACTTTAGAACAAATACAAATGCTCATGTTAATACGGGTATTGGTTGGACGCTATGTGCTAAAGCTGGTATTCCTATCAAAGACCCTGAATTCATTCAGTTCCATCCAACGGGAATCTATGGTGTTGGTAACTTGATTACTGAAGGTGTTAGAGGCGAAGGTGGATATCTACTGAATGCTCAAGGTGAAAGATTCATGAAAAAATACGCTCCTCACGTTCTTGACCTTGCTTCCCGCGATGTTGTTTCAAGGGGTATGGCTCAAGAAATTAGAGAAGGACGCGGAGTAGGACCTAAGAAAGACCATATCTTGTTGAAACTTGACCACTTAGGACATGATTTCATTATGGATAAGCTACCAGGTATTTGGGAGCTTGCATATAAATTTGTTGGTGTTGATTGTACAAAAGACCCAATTCCGGTTCAGCCTACAGCACATTACCACATGGGCGGAATACCTACAAATATCTATGGTGAAGTTATCAAGTGGGAAGGCGATAAAGAAGTTCCGATACCAGGATTATATGCTGCAGGTGAATGTGCTTGCGCATCCGTTCACGGAGCAAACAGACTTGGTTGTAACTCACTATTAGACCTTGTTATTACAGGAAAACAGTCAGGGATTAGTGCTGCTAAGTGGATAAGGGAAGAAAAACCTGTATTCCCGAACCCGCCTGAAGAGTATGTGGCAGATAAGTACGCAAAAGATGTTATAGATAAACTAAATGAGCTCTTTGACGGTCCTGAAGGTACAGTAAAGATGGACGAGATATGGGAAGACTTAAGAGACACAATGCAGCATAATATGTCGGTCTTTAGGATTGAAGAAGGAATAAAGAAACAGCTTGACATTATTGACGGTTACTTTGAAAAATTCAAGAATGTTGGCTTGACAGATAAAAGTAAGGTATTCAATACTGAATTGGTAGAGTATTTTGACCTTGAATCCTTACTGTATGTATCTAAATTGGAAACGGCAGCTGCACTTAACAGAACGGAAAGTAGGGGTGCTCATTACAGAGACGACTATCCTGAAAGGGATGATGCTAACTGGATGAAACACACCGCTGCTTATTTGAAAGAGGATGGAAGTGTAGAATTAGATTATAAACCTGTTAGAACAAAACCTCTGACGGCTCCAACCTTCCAGCCTAAGAAGAGAGTTTATTAAAAAGGGGGAGAACAGATGGCTTTAAATGTTGGAGATAAAGTAGTATTTAAGATTTTTAGATACGACCCAGAAAAAGATAAGGCTCCCTACTATAAAGATTATGAAGTAACCATTACTAGAACCGGTATGATGGTTTTAGATGGATTAAATCAGATAAAATGGGAGCAAGATCCTACACTTACATATAGAAGAAGCTGTAGGGAAGGTGTTTGCGGCTCAGACGGAATGAATATAAATGGTGTTAATACCGTTTCTTGTATGTCTCACATAGAAGACTATGATTCTAATGTCCTTGTTATCAAACCACTTCCTGGTTTCCCTATAATAAAGGACCTTGTTTGTGATTTTGAAGATTTCTTTAATAAATACTATGTAGTAAAACCATATTTGATAGAAAAAACGCCTCCTCCAGGAAGGGAGAGATTGCAAAGTATTGAAGATAGAAATAAACTCAACGGTTTGTATGAATGTATTTTGTGTGGATGTTGTTCAAGTTCTTGTCCGTCATATTGGGCAGACCCTGATTATCTTGGACCATCTGCAATGCTAAATGCTGCAAGATATGTTTTTGATACAAGGGATGAAGGTTCTGATGAAAGACTCGATGCTGTAAATAATGTTCACGGTGTATGGAGATGCCATACAATTTTGAACTGTATCAGCGCTTGTCCGAAAGAGCTCAACCCAACAAAGGCAATCGCAAACCTACAAAAAGAAATCCTCAAGAGAAAATACTAAGAATTCAAAGGCGAAAGGGTTTATTCCTTTTCGCCTTTTTTAACTTCAGATACAACAATTCCATCGAAAAACTGTGTTTTTATAATAGTGCTATTTAGTGCGTCTTCATATGATTTTAAAGGAATATTATTTTTATCTGTTGTAATTGTGTAGCCTCTCTGTAAAATATTTTTTGGGTTTAATGCGGGTAATTTATATTGATACATATCAACATTTTTTTTCTTTGTAGTAATTATACGTTTGATATTGTTGGCAAGCCTATAGTCAAGCAGTGTTAGTTTTTGCTCTATTTTATTGAGCCTATTTTTTGGGTTGTAGACATTTATGGTATTTAGAAACTTTTGTGTTAGTAATTTTTTTACGTTTATCTTTGAGTGCATAAATGATTGGATTGAGCTTTGTAGATTATCCACATACATCAATCTGTTGTTTATCAAGCTTTTCATTCTTAAAAGGTTTCTTCTGTCCGAAAAGTTATTGAATTGTTCTTTTTTTCTTAAGAAGATTCTTTTTAGAGTATTGTAAAGGGAGTTTCTGAGTAGGGTCAATCTTTCTAAGGTTTCAATCTTTGATTTTGTTATGAGTTCAGCTGCTGCTGATGGTGTTTCTGCACGCAAATCGGCTACAAAATCACAGAGAGTAAAATCAATCTCGTGCCCTATGGCACTTATGGTTGGAAATTTTAATTTATATAGTGCTTTAGCTATTTTTGGACTGTTAAATATCCACAAATCCTCATTAGAGCCGCCGCCTCTTGCTATGATAACTACATCAATATTCTCTTTGATAGAATTGATATTTTTCAATGCTTCAACTATAGCAATTTCAGCATGTTCTCCTTGGACAGGGATAGGGTATATATTGATATTTAGCCCTATACCTCTTCTGTTTAATATATTTATCATATCGTGAATAGCTGCTCCAGTTATGCTGGTTAGAAGTATAATATTGTTTGGATTTTTTGGTATCGGTTTTTTATTATCAAAATAACCTTTTTCTTTAAATTCTTTCTTAAGTATCTCTAAATCATAAAATTTTTTTCCAATCCCAGAAAGCCTAATGTGTTCTACAACTATTCTATACTCACCACCTTTTACATATAAGCCCAAAGAGCCAAATACCACAACCTTCATTCCGTTTTTTAAAGATAGTTTTATATTTTTGAGCCTATTTCTATAAATTATAGCTCCGATTGAGGCATCTTCATCAACCAAAGAAAAATACAGATGACCTGTTGATGAGTATCTAAGTGAAGAAATCTCACCTTCAATCCATATTCCGTAGAAATTTGATTCGAGTATATCTTTTATAAGGTTGTTTATTTGTGAAACGGTATATATTTCAATAGACATCTTTTGCTAATTGTTTAAGGGATTCTTTAATAAGTGATTCAATGGATATATCAGGATTTTTATCAAATAACGATTGCGCAATGGGTAGACAGTCGGTTTTTGCAAAGCCCATTGTTTCCAGCGCACTAACTGCATCGAATACTATATCATTAACGCTCTCTTTTGGTAGTTTGGAAGAAAATTCTAAAATTATCGAAAGAGCAGTTTTTTTCCCAATTCCAGGAATAGCCGTAAGCATTTTTTCGTCTTTGCTTGAAACTATTTTGTAAAATTGTTCGACGGAAACATTAGAAAGGACAGACATAGCTGTTTGTGCTCCGATTTTGGAGATTTTTCTAAGTGCATTAAAAAGGTTTTTTTCTTCTTGCGTAGTAAATCCATATAATCTAATACTTTTTTCACCTATCACCATTTGCGTATATAGTCTGCATTCTTTTCCTTCTTCAGGCAGTTTTGAATAGCTTGATGAAGGAATAAAAACCCTTACAACAAAACCATTAACACTTATTGCTGCAAATAAATTGTTTTTTTCTATCAATAAACCTTCTACAGCATGCAACATTATACTATTTCAACCTTAGCACTATCCCATTGTCTGCACTTTGGGCATCTAAAAAATGGCGAGTGAGATGCATACCCACAGCCTGTGCAAATATACTTTATGCTTTCATTTGGCATTTCAGATACGAATTTAACAACAAAGTTTGGAAGCGTATCTTGTTTGTATTCAACAAATTTTTTTAACATAGATTGTGATTTTATACCCATATTCATCAATTTTTTATATATCGATATGGCTTTTTCTTTTTCTCCCAAACTAAAAAATTGATTAGCACAAGAATAGAGTATGTATTTATTGTCTTTATGGTTTTTTAAAAGCTCAATCATCGTTTTCTTTAGTATGTCTATATCTTGAATTTTTGAAAGGGCTATATTAGACAGTTCAGGCTTGATAATGCAAGCATTAGTCCACTGTTTATAGGCTTTATCTATCTCTCCATATTGTATGAAAATATCGCCTAAGTGTATTTGAGCATCAACGCAGGATTTATTTATTTTTAGCGCCTTTTCAAAGTTTTTCTTTGCCTGATCAAAATCTCTTTCTTTTAGCTTTTCCTTACCGATTTCAGTGTATATATGGGCTAATATCGCATCATCTTTCTTTGAAAACCTTTTATGCCAAACAAGAGCATTTTCCCAGTCTCTTGAATCTTCATATACTTCATATAACAGTTTTTTTGCTTTGATATTTTTTGGGTCTATAGATAAAGCATTTTTAAAATACTCCTTTGCCCTGTCGTATAACCCTGCTTTTCTGTAGTCTACGCCAATGTTTATGTATATCTCTAATTTTTTTTGTTTTGTGAGATGCGGCCTAACTAAAAGACTCTTGTGTATAATAAGTGCTCTGTTTATCTCACCCTTTTTTCTAAACAGATTGCCTATGCTAATATATATATCTATCAAATCTGGGTCGAATTTTGCAGTTTCTGTAAATTCTTCTATCGCTTTGTCTGTCTCATCTTCAATGATGTAGTTTAAACCCTTAACATAGCTTTCTATCTTTTTCTTATCCAAATCATCTTTACGTCTTTTGCCTAAAAACCACACATAGGAAAAAAGAACGCCAAGTAAGAATGCCAAAATGGTTACAAAAAACTCTTTATATTGAACTAAAAAACCTACATCAAAACTCATACTATTCTTCTTTTGTTATTGTAAGTTGTCTTAATTGAGCAATCTCTTCCTTAAGTGATTTAATTTCTTTATTTTTACTCTTTAATTCTTTTTTTATTGATAATTCATCGACAAACATAAAAAACCAACCAATAAATATACCCAAAAAAAGGGAGCTAAAAACAACAAGCCATAAAGGCATATTTTCAAATTTTACGCTTAAATATTGAATGCTAACAAATTGATTATTATAAAGCACAAAAAGACCCAATAAAGCCAAAGTAAAGATTATTAAAACAACTCTTAATGTTTTCATACTACCACCTAAAAAGCATTTTTTATTTTATCGTATGTTTCTTCTATTGATTCGGAAATAACCTTTGTATCACTTACGGTAGACATAAAGTTTGTATCACCGTTCCATCGCGGAACTATGTGAATGTGAATATGGTCATCTATGCCTGCTCCTGCTGTTCTACTTAAATTCATTCCCAAATTAAAGCCGTCTGGATGCATTACACCCTTTAAAACATCCAAACTTTTATTAACCAAGTTAAACATATCCAATTGCTCTTCTTTTTCAAGAAGTGTCGGAGAATCGATATGTCTATTTGGAACAATCATGATATGTCCGGCGTTATAAGGATATAGGTTCATTATCACAAACGAATATTTTGAGCGAAAGATAACAAGTTTTTCTTTGTCGTTTTTTGATTGGTATGCGTTACAAAAAACACAGCCATCTTCTTTCTTGTCAGACAGTATATATCCTATACGCCAAGGTGCCCACATTCTATCCATATCAACCTCTAAAATTTTCTTTTATCTATAATTCTTTTTGCTTTTCCTTCGCTTCTTTCTATGGAGTGCGGTTCGACAAGTTTTACCTTAACATCAAGCCCTAACGTTGTTTTAAGCTCATAATTGATTCTATCCAAAAACTGTCTCTGCTTTTTCATTTCATCAAAGAACAGGTTGGCGTTTGCTTCAACCAAGACGGTTGCTGTATCCAAAGCTCCTTCACGTTCAATAATAATCTGATAATGTGGAGATATGCCGTCTATGCTAAACAATACCTCTTCTATCTGACTTGGGAATACGTTTACCCCTCTTATTATAAGCATATCGTCAGTTCTTCCAATAGGTTTATACATTCTTGCCAAGGTTCTTCCGCATGAACACGGTTTGCTCGTTAATTTCGTTATATCTCTCGTTCTATATCTAAATACAGGAAGGGCTTCTTTGGTTAAAGGTGTTATAACAAGCTCTCCGTATTCACCTTCCTTTACCCATCTTCCAGTTTCCGGGTTTATAATTTCTGCTATAAAATGGTCTTCAGCTATATGCATACCGTCTTGTGCTTCACATTCTCCTGAAACGCCAGGTCCCATAACTTCGCTCAAGCCGTAATTATCGTAAGCCTTAACGCCCAAAGCCTGTTCAATCTTTTCTCTCATTTGGTTGCTCCAAGGCTCAGCGCCGAACATACCAATTCTTAAATTTAAATCCTTATTTACATCCAATCCTTCATTTTGAGCAACCTCTGCTATGTGTAAAGCATAGCTTGGTGTGCATACCAAAACAGTAGCGCCATAATCCTTCATAAGCATTATCTGTTTTTTTGTATTTCCGCTTGATGCGGGAACAATGGCAGCGCCTATCTTTTCAAGACCATAATGCAAACCAAATCCACCCGTAAACAGTCCGTATCCAAACGCTATATGGACTATGTCCTCATCGGTTACGCCCGCATAAGACGCAATCCTTGCAACAAGCTCACTCCACACATCAAGGTCGTTTTTGGTATAGCCAACTACTGTAGGTTTTCCCGTTGTGCCGCTTGATGAGTGAATACGAACAATTTTTTTCATATCAGTAGCAAATAGCCCAAACGGATAGTTGTCTCTAAAATCGGTTTTTGTGGTAAAAGGTAATTTCTGTATATCTTCTATTGTTTTAATACTGCTTTTATTTATGCCATATTCATCAAATTTCTTTTTGTAAAATGGAACGTTGTTGTATGCGTATTCTATTTTTTCCTTTAAAAGCTCTACCTGAAGGTTTTCTATTTCTTTGCGGGACATTGTTTCCTTTTCTTTATTCCAAAACATAAAAAATCCTATACCCTCCTAAAGAATTCTTCTTCCAAAAGCTCTATGCCTTCTTCTGAAAGTTTTTCTATAGCTAAGTCAATATCTTCAAATTTAAAAAGCATAACGGCTTTACCTTCGAGTGCATTTACAAATGTATACATATATTCAATATTTAAATCCAAATCACTGACAGTTTTTAACAGTTCGCTCAATCCACCACTTTCATCCTTTATGGCTATTGCCAAAACTTCGTTTCTTTTGACGATAAAATCCTCATCAAGCAGGGCGTCGTATGCCTCTTTAGGTTTATCCATAACAAATCTTAGTATACCAAAATCCATGGTGTCGGCTAAACTCATAGCTCTAATATTTACACCTGCTTTTTTAAGCGTTTTTGTAACGTTATAAAACCTTCCCTTTTTGTTTTCTATAAAAACGCTAATCTGAGTTATTTTATAATTAGCCATATCACGCATACCCCTTTCATTTTCTAATTCACAGTATAATAGTTGAAACCTGTTTATTCAAGTAAAATTACCTGTGTAGATTAGTTTATTCTTGAAAAAAAAGCCCAATTATATATACTTTATGCGCAAATAAATAAGGGGGTGTCCAATTGAAAGTAGCAATTAACGGTTTCGGTAGAATAGGAAGAGCATTTTTTAGAACTGCCATAGGTTATCAGGATATAGATATCGTAGCAATAAACGATTTAACAGATGCAAGAACGCTTGCCCACCTTTTAAAATATGATTCTGTTCATGGCGTATTAAATGAATATGATATAGAACACGAAGAAGATAGCATAATATTCAATGGAAAAAAGATAAAAATATATGCAGAAAAAGACCCTTCAAATTTACCGTGGAGCGATTTGGGTGTTGATGTAGTACTTGAATCAACCGGTCTTTTTAGAGATAGCAAAAAGGCATCTGCCCATATAAAAGCTGGTGCAAAAAAGGTTGTAATCAGTGCGCCTGCAAAGGGAGATGGTGTGCCTACTGTAGTTTTGGGTGTTAATGATAAAGATTTTGATTTTAAAAATGCTCAAATCATATCCAATGCATCCTGCACGACAAACTGTGTAGCGCCTATCGCAAAGGTGCTTGATGATTATTTCGGTATTGTTAAAGGATTTATGACAACGGTTCATTCATACACTAATGACCAAAGAATTTTGGATTTGCCGCATTCTGATTTGAGAAGAGCAAGAGCGGCAGCAGAAAGCATAATACCGACAACGACAGGAGCGGCAATTGCTGTAGGGTTGGTTTTGCCTAATCTGAAAGGTAAATTGGATGGTATATCTATGAGAGTGCCAACACCCAACGTATCTATCGTTGATTTGGTTGTTAATATTAAAAATAGCGCAACGGTGGAATCTGTAAATGAAGCAATGAAAAAAGAGTCCGAGAATGCGCTGAAAGGTATACTTCAATATAGTGAAGAACCGCTTGTTTCAAGGGACCTAAACGGCAATCCGCATTCCAGCATATTTGACGCGTTAAGCACAATGGTTATAGACGGCAATATGGTAAAGGTGCTGTCTTGGTATGATAATGAATGGGGCTATTCATCCAGATTAAGAGATTTGATGCTTAAATTAAAGGATTACGTATAAGATGAAATATATCAATGATTTAGATTTAATTGGCAAAAGGGTTTTTATACGTTGCGATTTTAATGTGCCGCTTGACGAAAATGGCAACATAACGGACGACAACAGAATAAAACAGGTCTTAACGACAATAGAATACGCAATAGACAACAAGGCTAAGGTAATACTTGCAAGCCACTTAGGTAGACCAAAAGGCAAAAAAAATCCTAAATATTCACTATCACCTGTTGCCAAAAGATTGTCTACGCTTCTTAAAAGAGACGTAGAGTTTGTTGATGATTGTATCGGCAATAAGGTTTTATCAAGGGTTGAAGCGCTAAAAAATGGTGATGTGCTGTTGCTTGAAAACTTGAGATTTTACGAAGGCGAAGAAAAGAATTCGCAGGAATTTGCGCAAGAGTTAAAGAAGCTGTTCGATATATACATTAACGACGCATTCGGTGTATGCCACAGAAAGCACGCATCTGTCCATGCGCTTGTTAAAATATCCGATATTGCAGCAGGTGGTTTTTTGTTAAAAAGGGAACTTGAATACTTCGATAAAGTGTTAAATTCGACCGAAAAACCATTCGTAGCCGTAATAGGCGGAGCAAAGGTGTCGGGTAAGCTTGAATGCTTGATAAACCTAATAGACAAAGCCGATAAAATCATAATAGGCGGAGCGCAAGCCTTTACATTTTTAAAAGCGTTGGGCTATGAAGTGGGAAAAAGCCTTGTAGAAGACGATTTGACAGATACGGCATTGGAAATTATTGAAAAAGCAAAAAAAAGTTCTGTAAAATTTTATCTGCCGGTTGATTTTGTTTGCGCCGACTCGATAGATGATACGCTAAATTACGAAACAAAAACGTATCAGGAGATACCTAAGGATAAAATGGGGCTTGATATAGGAGAAGCATCTTGCGCTTTGTTCAAAGAGGTTTTGCAAGACGCAAAGACTATAGTATGGAACGGTCCTATGGGTGTTTTTGAAGTTGACGCATTCGCAAACGGCACAAAAAAAATAGCAAAAGCGATAGGAGAAAGCAGGGCTTTGAGCGTGGTGGGCGGCGGAGATACAGCAGAAGCCGTTCAAAAGGTTGGAGAAAGTAGCAATATGAGCTACATCTCAACAGGCGGCGGAGCGTCTTTAGAGCTGCTTGAAGGAAAAAGTTTGCCCGCAATAGAAGCTTTAAAGGAGAAAGAATGAAAAACATAATAGCAGCAAACTGGAAGATGCATTTCGATATTAATGAAGCGCAGGATGTAGCCAGAAAGATGGCTGAAATTATCGATACTACTGCTATAGATACTATCGTGTGCGCAAATTTTATCCATTTGGATAGATTGAATACCATTTTTCAAAAAACAAACATAAAACTCGGCGCTCAAAATATGTATTTTGAAGAAAAAGGAGCGTTTACTGGCGAAACGTCGCCCATAATGCTCAAATCCGTAGGGTGTAAATACGTAATTTTAGGGCATTCCGAAAGAAGACATATATTCAAAGAAGACGATAATTTAATAAATAAAAAAACAAAAAGTGCCATAGAGCACGGCTTTATACCGATAGTGTGTGTAGGTGAAACACTTGACGATAGAAACAGCAATAAAGCCTTTCATGTAATAGAAAACCAACTCAAGAATAGTTTAGATGGCATTGACTTAAGAAAAGTCGTTATAGCCTATGAACCTGTTTGGGCTATAGGAACAGGCGTTGCCGCAGATAAAAAAACAATTGAAGAGATGCATAACTTTATAAGAAAAATAGCAACGGATACGCCTATACTATACGGTGGAAGCGTAAAGCCGTCAAACGCCGAAGAGCTTGCATCAATTGATAACGTAAACGGTTTCTTGATTGGCGGAGCATCGCTTGTGGCTGAAGATTTTAAAGATATAATAGATAAATTTATAAAAACAAAGGGAGTGTAGTATGCTTAGTTTGCTAATAATTTTACAAGTAATACTCGGTATTGCCTTGGTTGGTATAATCCTTCTACAAAAAGGAAAGGGTGCTGAGATGGGTGTATCTTTTGGCGCTGGAGCTTCCGATACGCTTTTTGGAACAAGCGGTCCTATGTCTATACTTGCAAAGATAACTTGGGGTTTGGCATTTTTGTTTATGTTTAACTCAATCGGTATATCTTATATAATTTATAAATCAAGCACCACATCGATGATTAAAGAGACAAGCTCCACCACATCAACCAAGCCGTCTGCTGTAGAAATAAAAATTCCGGCAAAACAGTCTAAAGAAAAAAGTTCTGCTCCGATTACAAAATAGATGCTCAAGGGCGTTAGAAGAAACCTTTTTTTAATATTTTTTATAGCGACTTTTCCTTTATCTTCTTACGCTAGCAAGATAAATTTATCCTTAAGCGCCCAACCAAAAAGATTTATACCGTTTCTTTCAACCGATTCGGCAAGCGGCGAGATATCTTCATATATTTTTAACGGGCTTTTAAAGTTCGATAAAGATATGCGCATTGTTGGCGATTTGGCAAAAAGCTATGAAATTAAAAACGGCGGAAAAACCATTCTGTTTCATTTAAGAAAAAACGTCTATTGGCAGGATGGTATTCCGTTTACCGCAGACGACGTTATATTTACCTATAAAACAATCATAGACAAAAATACACCCACACCGTATGCGGGTAAGTATAAAATCATAAGTTCAATAAAAAAGATAGACAACTACACGATTGAAGTGAACTATCCATATCCCTTTGCTCCGGCTTTATATTCGTGGATGATGGGTATAGTTCCAAAACATATTCTAAAAAATACAAAAAGTATAGCAACATGCGAATTTAATAGAAAACCGATAGGTACAGGCCCTTATATACTTAAAGAATGGAAAACGTCTCAATATCTTATACTTAAAGCAAACAAACGCTACTTCATACACAAGCCCTATATAGACGAAATTCTATACAGGATAATACCGGACAAAACAACCAACCTGCTTGAATTAAAAAGCGGAAATATAGACATGATGGGTTTAAGCCCGCTTGAATACAAATACGAGATGAACGATTTTATAAAAAAACACTACAACGTATATTTTCAGCCGTCGGCAGGGTATACGTATATAGGATTTAATCTAAAGGAAAAATTATTCAAAGACTTAAGGATAAGAAAAGCAATCTGTATGGCTATAGACAGGCAAAAGATAAACAAAACCATACTGCTTGGATTTGGTGAGGTTGCCGATTCGATATATCCTAAAAATTCGCCGTATTTCAGGAAAAAGACTATATGCTCATACAATCCAAAAAAGGCACTTGAAATACTAAATACATTAGGGTGGTATAAAAAAGAAGACGGATTTTTATATAAAAACGGCCAACGTTTTACCTTTACCATATACACAAACGATGGAAATGCGCAGAGAAAGTATGCTGCTATAATGGTTCAGGAGTATCTAAGGCGCATAGGAATAAAGGTAAATTTGCGAATACTTGAATGGCAGGCATTTATAAATATGATTAACGAACGGCATTTTGACGCTATAATTTTGGGATGGCAACTTGGTGCAGACCCTGACCAATATTCACTTTGGGATTCAAAAAGCGATTTTAAGGGCGGATTTAACTTTGTCGGTTTTAGCGATAAACAGATTGATGAATTGATAGAAAAGGGCAGAAGAACATTTGATAAAAAAGAACGGGAAAAAATATACTTAAAGATAAACGATTTAATCGTGAAGCAGTTTCCATATATTTTTCTATACTATCCTACATCCATAACCGTCGTAAATAAAAAGTTCAAAGGCATAAAACCCCAAAAAGCGGGTATTACATATAACTTTATTGAATGGCATGAATAAACAATAGGGGTCAGGTCTTGAATTGTGAATTATTTTATGATATATAACAATCCTATGGCGAGACCTTTAAGAATAGAATTCCCTGGAGCGGTTTATCACATTCTCTCAAGGGGAGATAGAAAAGAAAGGA